>CAZONU010000648.1:0-1505 GCA_964581145.1 uncultured Planctomycetia bacterium | reverse complement strand
CGGAGGTAGTAGCGGCCCCACTCCGTGAAGACCTCGGCGTGCTTGCGGCTGCTCTTGGCGTCGGCGATCTGGACGTCGCTGGCCTTGCCGCGGCCGAGGATGAAGCTGGCGCCCTCCAGGGAGTACTCGACCCCCACCCCCTGGCCCTGCACCACCACCAACCTGCCCATAGGCCCGCTCCTGCCACCGGCGGCCCTCACGGCCCCGCCGCGGGGATTATACACCGACGGGACCGGGGAGCAACAGTCTACTTCCGGCCCCGATATTCCAAGCCAAGAGCCCCCGGAAAGGCGACTTGCACTTTGTGTCAACTCCCGGCCCGCCCGGTCCGATAAATATATACAATGAAGGCCAAGGCGCTCGTAGACAGGTACCTGGAGCATCTCCGGGCAACCCGGAACTCCTCGGTCCACACCCGGCGGAGCTACGCCGCGGACCTCAGCGGCTTCACCGACTTCCTGGACCGCCGCGGGGAGCTGGGCTCCTTCCCGGCGGACCTCTCCCGGACCACCGTGCGGGCCTACGTGGTGGCCCTCACCGAGGAGGGCTACTCCAAGCGCTCCACGGCCCGCAAGCTGAGCTCGCTGCGCTCCTTCTTCAACTACCTGGTCCGCGCCGGGGAGCTGGAGTCCAACCCCGCCGAGGGGGTCCGCGCGCCCAAGCTCGACCGGCCCCTGCCCCGGTTCCTGGAGGTCGAGGAGGTCGAGCGCCTGATGGCCGCGGCCTCGGGGCCCGACCTCTGGGGCCTGCGCGACCGGGCGATTCTGGAGACCCTCTACGGCGCCGGCCTGCGGGTCAGCGAGCTGGTCGCGGTCAACGTGAACGACCTGGACTTCTCCGCCGGCCTGGTCCGCGCCCAGGGCAAGGGCCGCAAGGAGCGGCTGGCGCCGCTGGGCCGCGCGGCGATGCAGTGCCTGGCCAAGTACATCACCGCCCTGCACCGCGCGGGGCTGAACGGCGGCGGGCCCCGGCCGTGCTTCATCAACCGCCGCGGCGAGCGCCTGGACGTGCGCTCCATCCGCCGGCTCCTGGACAAGTACCTGGCCAGGGCGGGGCTGCCCCACCGGGTCAGCCCGCACACCCTGCGGCACTCATTCGCGACCCACTTGCTGGACCGCGGCGCGGACATCCGCGTGGTCCAGGATCTCTTGGGTCACGCCTCGCTGGCCAGCACCCAGGTCTACACCCACCTGACCACCGAGCGGCTCAAGGCCGCCTACGACGCGGCCCACCCCCGGGCCTGAGCACTCCCTTTTCGCCACGGAGGCACAGAGGCACAGAGATTCCTCTTTGCTCGCGGACAGGCACGCCCGTATTGCTGGGGACTCCCGCTGCGGCATGGCTCTCACTCTTCTCCGTGTCTCTGCGTCTCCGTGGCCGAGTTCTCCCCGGTCTTGAACGCACCTGAGCCCCTGAACGCCAGTGGTTTGCGACCGCTGAAAAAAGTTATCACACCGTTTGAAACCGCAGATGGACGCTGATGAACGCGGTTAGTTTTCCGCGGC
>CAZONU010000647.1:0-1507 GCA_964581145.1 uncultured Planctomycetia bacterium | reverse complement strand
GCGCGCCGGGCCCATCGCCGCCGCCGCCGGGACGCGCCAGGTGCAGGTTCTCCGGGCGGACCATGAACCGGACCTCGCCCTCGTGCCGGCCGGGCACCAGGAACTCGGCTTCGCCGACCGCCACCCGGGTCAGGTCCCCCTCCTGCCTCGCGGCCCGCCCCGAGAAAATATTGGCGCAGCGCATGAAGCGGGCCACGAATTCGTCACGGGGCCGGCGCAGGAGCTCCTCCAGCGGGCCCACCTGCCGGAAGCGCCCGCCCTCCAGCACCCCGCCGCGGTCGGCCACCGAGAAGGCCTCCTCCAGGTTGTGGCTCACGTGGATGGTGGTCACCCCCGAGGCGCGCTGCACCCGGCGGAGCTCGGCGCAGAGCGACTCGCGGGTGGCCTCGTCCAGGGCGCTGACCGGCTCGTCGAGGATCAGCACCGCCGGCCCCAGCGCCAGCGCGCGGGCCAGGGCGGTGCGCTGCTTCTCGCCGCCGGAGAGGCCGGCCACCCGGCGGCCGAGCAGATGGCCGATGCCCAGCAGCGCGGCGGTTTCCTCGGCGCGCTCCAGGGTGTAGTCGGCGGACTCTCCCCGGGCGCGCAGTCCGAAGCTGATGTTGCGCATGACCGACAGGTGCGGGAACAGCGCGTAGTCCTGGGGCACGTAGCCCACCCCCCGCTCGCGGGGCTCCAGATCGGTGACGTCCCTGCCGTCGATCAGCACGCGCCCGGACTCGGGCCGGTTCAGCCCGCAGAGGCACTCCAGGAACACGCTCTTGCCGCTGCCCGGCGGGCCCAGCAGGGCGAAGTACTCGCCGTCGGCGACCTCCAGGCTGACCTCATGCAGCCGGAAGTCGCCCGCGGAGAAGGACAGCTTCTCGGTGCGGATCACAGCTTCACCAGCGCCCTTCCGCCCACCAGCCGGATGGTCATCAGGGCCACCAGGGCGACCGCGATCAGGAGCAGGGCCACCGCCAGGGCTCCCTCCAGGTTGCCGACGGACTGCTCCAGGAAGATGGTGGTGCTCAGGACCTCGGTCCGGCCCCGGAAGGAGCCCACGAAGATCATCAGCGGGCCGAAGATCCCGAAGGCCCGGGCCCAGGTCAGGATGCCCCCGGCCATGATTCCCCGGGCGGCCAGGGGCAGGGACACGCGGAAGAAGCTGCCCCACTGCGTGCAGCCCAGGGTCAGGGCCACCCGCTCCAGGCGCGGGTCCACGTCGTCGAAGGCGGTCTTGATCGAGCGGATGGCGAAGCTGGCCGAGACCGCGAACTGGCAGAGGACGATACCCTTCACCTGGAAGACGAACTCCAGGCCGAGGTCCTCCTGGATCCAGGTGCCCAGCGCGGTCTGCGAGAAGAAGACCAGCAGGGTCAGCCCGGCGACCAGCGGCGGGAAGACGATGGGGATATCCACGATCGTGTCAGCCAGCATGTGCCCGGGAAAGCGGTAGCGGCTCAGCGCGTAACCCATGGGGACCGCGAAGAGCAGCGAGAGCCCCACGGTGATGACGCTGGTGACCATG
>CAZONU010000646.1:0-1517 GCA_964581145.1 uncultured Planctomycetia bacterium | reverse complement strand
TTGTCTTGCCACGGGGTTCAAGTGGAATTTCCGGAGTCCGTTTTGTGAGAGAACACCTGCCGGGTAGTCCGCGCCTGCGAGGTCGGCGGTGCGCCGAGAATGGGCGCTCGCGCAGCTCGTCGGAGCTGCACCGCCGCAGCCGAGCGGCGCGGACGGGTTATGCCGGAACACGCTCGGCCTCATGCTGGTCCTGGAGCACGCGAAGTTCTTCCAGCTTCTTCCGGGCCGCGCGGGCCCACTTCTGCCACCTGGGAAGCTTCGCCGCCAAGCCGTGGACGTACACGTCCTCGGGAGTCATCGGGTCACCGCACTCCTCGGGTATGAGCGCCCAGTGCGGCCTCTCGGTGTTGTAACGACGATGGAACCTGGCCAGAGATTCACGCGCCTCGGCCGGCGACTCGTAGAGGTTCCAGTAGACCTCCTCTTCCTTCAGCGTCTTGTGGAAACGCTCCAGCAACCCCAGTTGCGTCGGCGTGTGATACCTGATCCGCACGTGGGAGTAGAGCCCCTCGATGAACTCAGCGAACTTCCACGCCTTGAAAGACGATCCGTTGTCGGTCACCAGGAACGGCGGCTTGGAAAGCGGCCCGTGTATGCGCTCGGCCTCGGCGCGCGCCAGCTTCAGCGCCGCGGTGATTTGAAGCGCGCTGTAGCTCGCGGTGAAATGCGCCGCCAGCAGATAGCGCGAGTAGTAGTCGATCACCGTCACCGCGTACCACCAGCCGTGACCGGGAATGTGGATGTAGGTCACGTCCATCTGCCACAGGTCGTTCGGCCCCTGGGGAAGCAGATCGAAGAGCTTCGCCGCCTGGTAGAGCTCCGCCTCCCGCGGACGAGGCAGGTGCAGCAGCTTGTGCTTCTTGAACACCTTGTAGGCCTGGCGGTTGGATACCTCCTGCTCCCGGCGCCGGCAGACCACCGCGATCTTCTTGTAGCCCCACCACGGGTAGGTCCTGGCCGCGTCCAGCACCCAGGCCTCCACCTCCGGCGGCACCGGCTTGGGCGCAGGCCCCGGACGCCTGCGCTCCTCTTGCCGCTTCGGCCGGCTGTACCAACTCGAAGTCGCCAGACCCAGCCCCGAGAGCACCTGAGTCAGTCGCGACGCAGACACCGAATTCATCTCCTCCTTGACCAATCCTCGCAGCTCCACGGTCAACTCGGGTCTTCGCCCAGTTTTTTTAAAATGCTGTTGGCGATGGTCAGCTCGCCGATTACCCGCTTGTGCTCGTCCAGCTCGCGCTTCAGGCGGCCGATCTCAGCGTTCTGCGACGCGCCCCTGTCCTTGCCCGTGCCCTTGGCCACCGCCAACTTGCCCGCCTCCAGGAAGCGGTCCCGAAGCCGGTACAGACTGTTCTCGCTGATCCCGTACCGGCGAGCGATCGTCGCCGCCGGCTCCTCCCGCCTGAGCAGCGACAAAACCGCCTCAAGCCGCTTGCCAGCATCCAACTCCATCTTCCTGCCCATCTCCTCCTCCTTCCATGCCTGCTGCATGGTATCCAAGGGCAGGTGTTCTCTCA
>CAZONU010000645.1:0-1527 GCA_964581145.1 uncultured Planctomycetia bacterium | reverse complement strand
CTAGAGTTTCGCCATTTCTGAGGTGGTAGTGAAGGCCGCAAGAAAGATGTCCTGCCTGTCGATGGAAAGGGTGCTGACAACCTTTTCATCGGAGGCAGGACATGGATCCTATTGTTCCATCGACATTGGGGGCGCTTTTCTTGAGCTTCGGTCCGGTCTTCACGGGGCCGAGCTTCGAGAATTTCGCGAGGCTGGTGACCGGTTGGATGCTTTGCCGCGGCCGGCACACGGTTTCGGCGGTGATCCGTGCTGGCGGTGCGGGCGGGAAGCACTTCTCGACGCTGTACCGGTTCTTTTCCCGGGCCGAGTGGGCCCCGGACGATCTCGGGCGGGCGCTGTTCGAGGTGCTGGTGGCGTTTCTGTCCGGAGCTGTCCACATAATAGTGGACGACACGCTGTTCCGGCGCAGCGGCCCGCATTTCTGGGGCGCGGGGATGCACCACGATCCGCTGAAGTCCACCTACGGGGGCGGCGGCGGACGACACCTGGCGCTGGCCTTCGGGCACAACCGGGTGACGCTGGCTTTGTGGATCCCGCTGCCCTGGGGTCTGGAGCGAGGCATGGCCGTGCCTTTCCTGTGGCGGACGTACCGGTCGAAGAAGCGCTGTCCCGAGCGGGAGTACCGCACGCGACCGCAGCTGGCCGCCCAACTCCTGGAGGTCTTCACCGGCTGGGGCTTGGGCGAGCGGAAGATCACCCTGGTCGGAGACGGCGAATACGCCTGCAAAACGGTGGTTCGGAGCCTTCCCCCGAACGTCGAGTTCATCGGGCCGGTGGTCATGAAGGCGGCCCTTTACGACCGGCCGCGTCGCCAGCGGCGCAGGGGCCGTCGGCGCCTGAAGGGCGCGCGCCTGCCCAGCCCCGAGAAGCTGGCGGCGTCGAGCCGGCGCTGGAAGACGGTCTTCCCGACGATCTACGGGCGGAAGGTGGCCGTGAAGGTCAAGAGTCAGGTGGGCATGTGGTACACCGTGGCCCGCACCCGCATGGTGCGGGTAGTAGTTACCCGCGATCCGAAGGGGCGCATCGAAGACCGCGCCTACTTTACCACCGACCTGGGGCTGTCCGTGGAGGAACTGCTGGCCGGGTACTCCAAGCGGTGGAGTCTGGAGGTGGCCTTCCGCGATGCCAAGCAGCACCTCGGTCTGGAAGATCCCCAGAACGGATGGTGGCGCGGGCACCGGCCCAAGCGCCGCAGGCGCAAGAAGCCCGGTCCGCAACCCCGGGGCAACCGCGGCCGCAGGGCGATCGAACATACCGTGCCGCTGGCCTTCTGCGCCTACGGCCTGGTGGTCGCCTGGTACCTGCGTCACGGCAAACCGGAGCGCGACGTCCTGCGCGCTCGAAAGCTCAGCCCCTGGTACAGGCACAAGACCGAACCGTCCTTCGCCGACATGCTCAACGCAGTCAGACGCGAAATCTGCCACGCCAGAATTTCGGCGCACCCGTCTCTGAACCCGGTACGCCGAATTGTCCAACGTCTCCTCCTGCCCGCTTGGAGCATACCGGCTTGAAATGGCGAAACTCTAG
>CAZONU010000644.1:0-1546 GCA_964581145.1 uncultured Planctomycetia bacterium | reverse complement strand
ACCTCAGAATCCACGAAATCGTCTGCATGCCGCGGAGGGGCCGGAAGTAGGCCGTCGGGATACTACAATACGTCGTTCACCAGGTGGTCAACGCATTCGGCAGCGTACATCAGTGCCAAGTAGGCTGGCGGCAGAGTCAGCACGAAGAGAATCACGCTCACTACCCGGCGCTTCCGCTGGTTGAGCGCATGGATCATCAAGGCTAACTCAAGGGCGGGCCAAACCAATACGACGAGAAAGGCCGCGAACCACCAGAGGCTGTAGCCTAAAGGGGTCGAAAGGAGGGCTGCCGCGCCCAGGGCCCACGCGAGGATCGTGACGCACCACTCGGCAGCCAGGACCCACTTGCTTCTTTTGAGAGACCAGTTCATTCCTTCTCGGGTCCTGACTCCGTGCCTGCGTCCGACAAATCAGCGTTTGGGGCGATGCTCTTGGCGATGCTGTTCACCTTCACGTTGAAGTAAAGCACCGGGAAGAAGAAGGACGCCGGCCAGCTGAACCAGGTCTCGTCGCCGGGCTCGGCCTCCAGGAACTCGTTCATTCGCCGCCGCGCCTTCAGAACCCAAAGGATAATCAGCACGGCCGCAACTCTGCCGGAAATATCTGAGAGGTTCCCCAGAGACTCATCTTCCAGGAACACGGCCGGGACGACCAGCAGCAGCGCCGCCAGCCCCAGCAGAATGATGATCCCGACGAGCACGATGGAAATGCGCTCGTCGCGATCCACGTATCTGTTCACGATCCGCGTCTGACGCCAGACGTAGTAGATCGGGAAGCCGCCGAGGGTAACCACGCTCAGCAGCAACAGCAGGAGCGTGTTCCCCCACTTGAGCTCCCATATGAGGGCCCGCTGCTTCTCATCCATGCCGCAAAGGATAAGCCAGGCGGCAGTGCACTGTCAAGCCCCCGCCGGAACGAGCTCGGCAGAAAGAAGTCGGGCCGGCCAACCGGCCGGCCCGATCGATGTTCGTTTTCGCGCCCGGGCGCTCAGTACATGTCGTCCATGCCGCCGCCCGGAGGCATCCCCGCGTCCTTCTTCTTCTCGGGGATTTCGCTGACCAGCGCCTCGGTGGTCAAGAGCAGCGTGGCCACCGAGGCCGCGTTCTGCAGCGCGCTTCTGACCACTTTGGTGGGGTCGATGATGCCGGCCTTGACCAGGTCCTCGTACTTGTCGGTGGCCGCGTTGTAGCCGAAGCTGCCCTTGCCGCCCTTTACGCGTTCAACGGCCACGGCGCCCTCGATGCCCGCGTTCTGGGCGATCTGGCGCAGGGGGTGGTCCAGGGCCCGCAGGGCGATGTCGAAGCCGATCCTGTCGGCGGCCTTGACCTTGCCGCCCGCCAGGGCCTGAGCGGCGCGGATCAGGGCCACCCCGCCGCCGGGCAGCACGCCCTCCTCGACCGCGGCGCGGGTGGCGTGCAGGGCGTCCTCCACCCGGGCCTTCTTCTCTTTCATTTCGACCTCGGTGGCCGCGCCGACCATCACCTTGGCCACGCCCCCGGCCAGCTTGGCCAGCCGCTCCTGGAGCTTCTCGCGGTCATAGTCGCTG
>CAZONU010000643.1:0-1553 GCA_964581145.1 uncultured Planctomycetia bacterium | reverse complement strand
CTTCAAACAGCCGGCCCTGGCGGAGGCGTTCATCGACGGGCACGAGGTCAACTGGGATGTCCTGGTCCAGCGCCTCTCGGCCTACAAGAGCTACGAGGCCGAGAAGTACAGGCTGAGCGGGGAGGCGGGTCGATGAGTCCCGGGAAGAAACCCGCCAAGAAGAAAAAGCCGCGGCCCCCGCGGCAGAAGATGCCCGAGCAGGCCCCCGAGGAACGCGTCAAGAACTTCCTGGAGGTCCCCTTCGGCTACACCCCGGAGCTCGCCGAGAGCGAGGCCTCGCGCTGTCTCGCGTGCAAGAAGCCGACCTGCGTCGCCGGCTGCCCGGTGGCCGTGGACATTCCCGGCTTCATCCGGAAGATCACCGAGGGCGATTACCTGGGCGCCGCGCGGATCATCAAGAGCACCAACAGCCTGCCGGCGGTCTGCGGGCGGGTCTGCCCCCAGGAGGAGCAGTGCGAGCTGGTCTGCGTCCTGGCCAAGAAGGGCGACCCGGTGGCCGTCGGCCGGCTGGAGCGCTTCGTCGCCGACTACGAGCGCGAGCACGGCGACGGGACGCTGCCCGAGAAGGCCCCGCCCAGCGGCAGGAAGGTCGCGGTGGTGGGCTCGGGGCCCGCGGGCCTGACCTGCGCCGGGGACCTCGTCAAGATGGGCCACGGGGTCACCGTCTTCGAGGCCCTGCACAAGGCCGGGGGCGTGCTGGTCTACGGCATCCCCGAGTTCCGCCTGCCCAAGGCCATCGTCCAGGCGGAGGTCGACTACCTCAAGCGCTTGGGGGTCAACGTCGAACTCAACAGCCCCATCGGCAAGAGCGAGACTGTCGACGAGCTGCTGGCCGGCGGGTTCGACGCGGTCTTCGTGGGCACCGGCGCGGGCCTGCCCTACTTCCTGGGCGTGCCCGGCGAGAACTCCATCGGGGTCTACTCCGCCAACGAGTACCTCACCCGCTCCAACCTCATGAAGGCCTACCTCTTCCCGGAGTACGAGACGCCCATCATCCGCGGCAGGCGCGTGGCCACCATCGGCGGCGGCAACGTGGCCATGGACTCGGCGCGCACCGCCCTGCGCCTGGGCGCCGAGAAGTCCTACATCGTCTACCGCCGCAGCCGCAAGGAGATGCCCGCGCGCATCGAGGAGGTCCACCACGCCGAGCAGGAGGGCGTGGACTTCCAACTCCTGACCAACCCTACCCGGGTCCTCGCCGACGAGAAGGGCTGGGTGAAGGGCATGGAGTGCCTGCGCATGGAGCTGGGCGAGCCGGACGAGTCCGGCCGGCGCCGTCCGGTGCCGATCGAGGGCTCGGAGTTCGTATTCGACGTGGACATCGTGATCGTGGCCATCGGCAACGGGCCCAATCCGCTGATACCCCAGACCACCCCCGGGCTGGAGACCGGCCGCAGGGGCAACATCGTCGCCGATGACGAGACCGGCCAGACTTCCAAGCCCGGCGTCTTCGCCGGGGGCGACGTGGTCACCGGCGCGGCCACGGTGATCCTGGCCATGGGCGCCGGGCGCCGGGCGGCCCAGGCCATCGACGAGTACCTGAAGTCCAAGGG
>CAZONU010000642.1:0-1558 GCA_964581145.1 uncultured Planctomycetia bacterium | reverse complement strand
GGGGCTCGAGCTTCTCGAGAGGATCGGGCACGCGGTCCCCGGCGGGGTCCTTGCCCTCCAGGAAGAGCTCGACGGATTCGGCCGCGCGCGCGCCCTGCCCCACGGCCTCGGCCACGGTGGCCGGCCCCAGCACCGCGTCGCCGGCGGCGAAGACTCCCTTCACGTTGGTGGCCAGCGTTTCGGGGTCGGCCTCGATGAAGCCCTTCCCGGTGAGGCCCAGCCCGTCCTCCCCCAGCGGCCCGGCCTCGATCACCTGGCCTACGGCGGGGATCAGCACGTCGCACTTGATCTCGAAGTTGCTGTTGCGCCTGGGCTCCGGCCGCGGCCGGCCGGAGGCGTCCGCCTTGCCCAGCTTCATGCGCACGCACTCGACGGCGCTGAGCTTCTTCTTCCCCACCAAACGAACCGGCGCGGCCAGGAGCTCGAGCTTGACGCCCTCCTCCTCGGCCTCGGCGATCTCCTCGGGGATGGCCGGCATCAGCTCGCGCCCGCGGCGATAGAGCACCGTGGCCTCGCTGGCGCCGCAGCGCAGGGCGGTGCGCGCCGCGTCAATGGCCACGTTGCCGCCGCCGACCACCACGACGCGGCCGCTCAGCTTCGGCCGGCGGTTGGAGCCCGCCGCGCGCAGCAGCGCCAGCGCCCCGGTGCAGAGCTTCTCCTCGCCGGCCAGGCCCAGCTTGGCGTCGGCGGCCGCGCCGGCGGCGACGATTACGGCCTCCGCGCCCGCCTTCTTCACTTCCGCAATCGAGACCGCCTTGCCGCACTCGAACTTCACCCCGGCGCGCTTGACCAGGCCGATCTCGCCGTCGACGATCTTGGCGGGCAGCCGGTAGCGCGGGATGGCCGAGGAGAGCATCCCGCCGGGCGCCTTTTCCTTTTCGTACACGGTGACCGCGAAGCCCCGCCGGGCCAGGCGCCAGGCGGCGGTGAGCCCCGCGGGCCCGGAGCCGATGACCGCGACCTTCTCACGGCTGGCCGGGGGCACGTCGATGAAGGGCGCCAGGTCCGGCTCGCCGAGGCGTTCGAGTTCCTCGTCGGCCAGCCAGCGCTTGACCGCGCAGATGTCCAGCGGCTCGTCGACCTCCGCCCGGGTGCAGGCCGCCTCGCAGGGGTGGTTGCAGACCCGGCCCAGCACCCCGACCAGGGGGGTCACCTGGCGGACCAGCTCCAGCGCCTTGCGCTCGCGGCCCTCGGCGCAGAGCTGCAGGTAGCCCTGCACGGCCAGGCCCGCCGGGCAGGCCGCCTCGCAGGGCGGGATGCCCTTGCGCTCGATGCCGGCCACCAGGTGGTGCTCGCGGTAGACGTGGTCCGAGCCGATTATCCGGCCGCAGATCTTGCCGCGGAACTCCTCGATGTCGACGTAGCCCTTGGCGTCCATCCACTTTTCGAGCCCGCGGTTCAGCTCGCGGATTATCGAGTAGCCCTCGAAGTAGACCGCGGTGCAGAACTGGACCACGTGCGCGCCGCACAGGAAGTACTTGACCAGGTCCTCGGGCTCCCACACCCCGCCGCTGCCGGCGATGGGAATCTCCAAGTGCGGGAAGGACTCGCTGATCCA
>CAZONU010000641.1:0-1560 GCA_964581145.1 uncultured Planctomycetia bacterium | reverse complement strand
GCGCCGGTCGGTGATTATCAGACCGTCGGGGCGGACGAAGTGCGCCCACCTGAGGGCCTCCAGCTCTTCCAGCGCGAAGAGGAAGTGGGCCTCGCCCTCCATGATCACCGGGCTGAAGACCTCCCGCCCCCAGCGCACGTGGCCGGTGACGCTGCCGCCGCGCTGGCTCAATCCGTGAACCTCGTTCTGCTTGACGTCGAGTCCCGCCGCGAAGGCCAGGCGGGCCAGCACCTGGCTGGCCAGGACTATGCCCTGCCCGCCGACGCCCACCAGGAAGACGTTGGCCGCCGGCCGCTCTTTCCCGCGCTTCATTGCCCGGCCTCCTCGCGCCCGATGGCACCTTTGGGACAGACCTGCGCGCAGAGAGAGCAGCCCCAGCACATCTCGGCGACCACCACCACCCTGTCGTCCTCGATGGTCATCGCCGGGCAGCCCAGCCGGAAGCAGGTCTTGCACTTGACGCACTTCTCCTGGTCCACCTGGTAGGCGGCACCCCGCGAGGCCTTGTCGACGAAGATGCAGGGGCCCTCGACGATGATGACCGATGGCTCCTCAACCTGCGTCTCGGCGTCGAGCAGCTCGCCCATGGCTTCGAGATCGAAGGCGTCCACCTTGTGGACCCGCTCGACGCCCAGCGCCCGGCAGACCGTTGCGATGTCCAGCCGGGGGGCGGGCTGGCGGTCGATGCCCCAGCCGGAGGCCGGGTCGGGCTGGTGGCCGGTCATGGCCGTGACCCGGTTGTCGAGGATCACCCAGGTGGAGACCCCCCGGTTCGTGACCGCGCTGGCCACCCCGGTCATGCCCGAGTGGAAGAAGGTGCTGTCCCCGACCACCCCGACGACGCGCTCGCCCTTTTCCACAACTTTGTCGAAGCCGTGGGCCATGCTGATGCCCGCGCCCATGTCGATGAGCGTGTCCATGGCGTCGTAGGGCGGCAGGCAGGCCAGCCCGTAGCAGCCGATGTCCCCGGTGACGACGAACTTCTTCTTGCCCAACAAGTAAAAGACCCCGCGGTGCAGGCAGCCCGGGCAGAACTGCGGGGGGCGCCCGGGGAGCCCCTCGACGGCGTGCTTCTGCGCCGAGTCCTGGTGGAGAATGCGCCGGCGGAGCGCCGAGGCGGGCAGCTCGCCGACGCGGAGCAACTGCTGCTTGCCTTCGACGGGAATGCTCAGGGCCAGTATTTCCTCCTCCAGGAACGGGCGGTTCTCCTCGATGACGTAGAGCTTGTTGACCTGGCTGGCGAAGTTGCGGATGAGCTGGTGGGGGACGGGATAGGTCATGGTTATCTTCAGCGTGGAGAAGTCCGGCAGGGCCTCGCGCACGTTCATGTAGCTGATGCCGCCGGTGACCACCCCGAACTCCAGCGAGCGCATCTCGGTGCGGTTGCCCGCGAAGGTTTCGCTGACCGCCTCGAGCATGGTCTGGCGCTTCTCGAGGTCGAAGTGCCGCTTGTAGGCGTGGCTGGGGACCATGGCGTACTTGTCGGAGTCCTTGACGTAGGTCCGGCGCTTTACCTCTCGGCGCGCGCCCAGCGAGACGACGCTCCGCGAGTGGCAGACC
>CAZONU010000640.1:0-1560 GCA_964581145.1 uncultured Planctomycetia bacterium | reverse complement strand
GTGGAACAGGAACCCCGCAAAGGACACGAAGATCATCACCCCGGCGGCGAAGCCCAGGCTGAGGCTGACCGCCCGCGGCCCCGGGCGCCGGACCACCAGCCCCAGCAGCGCGCCCAGCACGGTGGACAGCCCCGCCAGGGCGGTAACCAGCAGTGCGGTGAGTATGTCCTGCATCCCCTCTCCTTACGCCAAGGACAATATTCCGGGAGGAGCGGGCGGTCAACAGGGAAAGTACGGCTGTTGGCCCGTGTACCGATCAGGTCGTCCGCAGCAGCCCACGGTAATACCACGCGCCCGGCCCGGAGTGACGACATTTAGCCACTGATTGAACCGACGCTGGCGTGTATGTATTACTGTGGCCCGCGCCGCACTGAGCCGGGCGACATGGTCTTACCGAGGAGGCCCCATGCGCAGACTGGTCTTATGCTCTGCCCTGTATCTCTGGCTCGCGGGCGGCGCCCTGGCCGCCGCGCCGGACGAGTTCAAGGTCAAGCGCCAGGCGGTCTTCGAGTTCGCCCAGAAGCCCGCAGTGACCCGCCGCGGAGACCGGGTGGCTATCTCTTTCGAAACCAAGGGCTACTGCGACGCGACCGTGGCCATCGAGGGCCGCAGCGGGAGGATCATCCGGCACCTGGCCAGCGGGGTGCTGGGAGCCAACGCGCCGGCGCCCTTCAGGAAGAACTCCAAACGCCAGACGATCGCCTGGGACGGCAAGGACGACCGCGGCAGGTACCTGGACGACAAGGAAGCGCTCAGCGTGCGGGTCTCGCTCGGCCTCAGGCCCCGCTTCGAGAGGACCCTCTTCTGGTTCCCGCGCCGGCGGGCGTCGCGCTTCCCCCCGCTCTTGGCCGCCGCCCCCGAAGGGATGTACGTCTTCGACGGCGGCAACGCGGTCGACCACCTGCGGCTCTTCGATCACCGGGGCGACTACCTGCGAACCGTCTACCCCTTCCCGGCCGGGAAGGTCGGGGAGGCCAGGGGACTCTTCCGGCACACCTTTCCCCAGGACGGGAAGCGGCTGCCGCTCAAGCCCAACTTCCTGCAGACCTCGATGCTCACCTCCGGCACCAACGCTTACCGCCTGCTGACCTACAAGCCCGAGCTCAAGGCCTACCGCTCGGTGGTCGGCGCCGGAGGCAACGCCCACTACGGCATGCACGGGGGCGCCGGCGCGGCCATGGCGGTGAGCGGCAGCCGCATCGCCCTGGCCCACATCTTCCTCAACCGCCTGGCCACCGACGGGACCACCGGCGGCCTGCCGCTCACCGGCCCCAGGGTCTGCCTGCAGTTCAAGAACGCCGGGCGCCTCAACAGAGGGAGCATGATCAACGTCCCGCCGCGCAGCGCGGCGCTCAGCCCCGACGGCAGGACGCTCTACCTGACCGGGTACGTCTTCGCCGGGGCCATCGGCAAGGCCAGCGCGGACATCGTCACCGCCAGCGGCTGGGACGCCTTCCACGCGGTGATGCGCCTGGACGTAACCAAGGACCGCCCGCCGGAGGTCTTCGCCGGCGACGCCCGCAGGGGCAAGTTCGGCCGCGGCGCCAAGGAGTTCAACAC
>CAZONU010000639.1:1061-1562 GCA_964581145.1 uncultured Planctomycetia bacterium | reverse complement strand
CTGTTCTACTGCTCAACTGCTCAAACCACAAACCGGCCGCTTTTTCAACGGACTGCTAGGGCCCCGCCGTGAACCCCTGGCCCTTCGCCGCCGCCCCGCCGCGCGCGCGCTGGAGCTGGCCGCTCTCCGGCGGGCGCCGCCTGGAGTTCGGCGGGCGCGCCGCGATCATGGGCATCCTCAACGTCACCCCGGACTCCTTCTCCGACGGCGGGAAGTTCTTCGACCGCGCGGCAGCCGTCCGCCACGGCCTGCGCATGGCCGGGGAGGGCGCGCAGATAATCGACGTCGGCGGGCAGTCCACCCGCCCGGGCAGCGAGGAGGTCTCCCCCGCAGAAGAGCTCGACCGGGTGGTGCCGGTCATCGCGGGGCTGCGCGCCGGGAGCGACGTGGCCGTCTCGGTGGACACTTACCGCGCCGCGGTCGCCGAGCGGGCCCTGGCCGCCGGCGCGGACATCGTCAACGACATCAGCGCCTTCCGCCTCGACGCGGAGATGCTGCCCC
>CAZONU010000639.1:0-1051 GCA_964581145.1 uncultured Planctomycetia bacterium | reverse complement strand
CCCCTGCTGGCCGGGCGCGGCGCGCCGGCGATAGCCATGCACATCAAGGGCACGCCGCGGGACATGCAGACCGACCCTCGCTACGACGACGTGGTCGAGGAGGTTTACGCGTATCTCGCCGAGGCGCTGGGGCGCGCCGAGCGCGCCGGCCTCGACCGGGAGAGGGTTGCCGTCGACCCGGGCATCGGCTTCGGCAAGACCGCCGAACACAACCTCCAGCTGCTGCGCTCGCTGGCGCGCTTCCGTGAGCTGGGCAGCCCGGTGCTGGTGGGCGCCAGCCGCAAGTCCTTCATCGGCAAGGTGCTGGATGTCGAGGTCGGAGAGCGCCTGGAGGGCTCGCTGGCGGTCTCGGCGCTGTCGGCGGCGGCCGGGGCGGAGGTGCTGCGGGTCCACGACGTGGCCGCGAACCTCCGCGCGGTGCGCATGGCCGAGGCCGTGGTGGGGCGGGGCTAGCATGCCGGTCTTCCTGGAATATCTGGGCTACACCCGCGAGTTCCTGGTCCGCCACTGGGAGAAGGGCGTCGAGATCCTGCTCGTCGCCGGGGTCATCTACGCGCTGCTCTTGATGCTGCGGGGCACGCGCGGGGCGGGCATGCTCCGGGGCCTGGGCCTGCTGATCGTCTTCGCGGTGGTCTTCTCGGGGGCCCGCTACCTGGGGCTGATGCGCATCACCTGGCTGCTGGAGCGGCTGTTCGCGGTCAGCGCGGTGGCCCTGGTGGTCATCTTCCAGCCGGAGCTGCGGCGCATGCTGGTCCGGCTGGGCCAGACCCGCTGGCTGGGCTTCCTGGGCAAGCCGCGCTCGGTGGCCCTCGGCGAGGTGATGGGCGCGGTGGCCTCCATGAGCAAGCGCAAGATCGGCGCGCTGATCGCCATCGAGCGCGAGGTCGGGCTGCGCCAGGTCATTGAGGGCGGCACCCGCCTGAACGCGGAGGTGACCAGCGAGCTGCTCTGCTCCATCTTCTACCCGAACACCCCGCTGCACGACGGCGGGGTGGTGATCCGCTCCAACCGGGTGGCCGCCGCGGGCTGCCTGTTCCCCCTGTCGGAGAAC
>CAZONU010000638.1:542-1573 GCA_964581145.1 uncultured Planctomycetia bacterium | reverse complement strand
GTCCCCGGCCTTCCGGCAGAAGCTCCATTTCAACCCGGTGGGGAAGCCGCCGCCCCCACGGCCCCTCAGTCCCGAGCGCTTCACCCAGTCGATAACTGCGTCGGGAGCGGCGGCCAGAACCCTGGCCAGGGCCGCATAACCGTCTGCGGCCACGTAGTCCTCGATGCTGTTGGGATCTATCTTGCCGTTGTTGCGGAGCGCGATGCGCATCTGCCTGGCATAGAACGGAATGTCCTCGTAGCGCTGTATCTTCTCCCCGCTCCGGGGGTCCTCGTAAAGCAGCCGCTCAACGGGTTTGCCGGCGAGGACGGTCTGCTCAATGATGTCGCGGACGTCGCGCTCGCGATCCTCCAGGCCGACCTTGCGATAGAAGATGCCCGCGGGGTCCACCACCACCACCGGCCCCTGCTGGCAGAACCCGTGGCAGCCGCTGAGCTTGAGCTCGACCTTCTTCTCCAACCCTCTAGCGGCCAGCGTCTCGGCGAGAGCCTGGAAAAGCTCGAAGCTGTCATTCGCGCGGCAGCCGGTTCCGCCGCACACGGTGATTCGCAGCTGATTCGGGTCGCGCGAGGAGCGCAGCCTATCACGCAGCGCGGCCACTTCTTGGACGGAAGAAAGCTTGTTCACGAATCCACTCGCCGCCGGGCGCCCTCCACCTCGCCGCCGGCTTTCTCACCGGCGGCAGCTTCCTCGCGGACGCCCGCGATCAAGGCCTCGGCCTTGGCGGTGGTCACGGCGCCGTGGACCCTGCCGTCCATCACCATCACGGGGGCCAGCGCGCAGGACCCCAGGCAGGCCACCCGCTCCAGGCTGAACTGGTAGTCCTCGGTGGTCTCGCCGGGGCCGATGCCCAGCTTCTTCCTGACCGCGGCCATGATCCGCCCGCCGCCGCGCACGTGGCAGGCGGTGCCCTGGCAGACGCGGATCTTGTGCTTGCCCTGGCGGGTCAGGTGGAACTGCGTGTAGAAGGTGACCACGCCGTAGACCCCGCTGTCGGGAACGCCCAGGAAGCGGGCCGTCTCGGTCATGGC
>CAZONU010000638.1:0-532 GCA_964581145.1 uncultured Planctomycetia bacterium | reverse complement strand
AGGATGGGGATGCGCTCGCTGCGCTCCCCGGAGTAGCGTGCGAAGATTTCCTGAAGCTGTTCCTGCATGTCGCGGCCCCGATGCGGCACTTTCGCAGCTTACCGCTGCTCCGGGTGGGAGTTTATTGGCTCTGCCGCTTTCAACAAGCGTAAATCCCGGCACGTTCCTTATCAGCGCTGCCGCCGGGAAGCCGATGCCGCCGCGCGCGCTAGCGCCGGGGCCCGGCGAAAAGCGACTTGCGGATTAAACCTGTATGAAGAAAATCTCGCAACTGGGAAATGGACGTGTCGGGCAGCCCGCGTCTCGGCTGCCGGGACTGATGCTGCGAAGGGAGAAGGGGGGCCGAAATGGCGAAGCGCAAGAAGGCCAGGAAGTCCGGGAAGAAGAAGCTTAAGGTAGCCAAGCCCAAGAAGGCCAAGAGGGTCAAAAAGGCCAAGAAGCCCGCCGCGAAGAAGAAGCGGAGCTCCGGGGCCGGCGCGACCCGCACGGCCGTGGCCCGGCAGCTGGTCGCCGCCAACCAGAACCTGAAGAC
>CAZONU010000637.1:0-1574 GCA_964581145.1 uncultured Planctomycetia bacterium | reverse complement strand
CCGGTGGAGCGCGGCGCGCCGGCCGCGAAGATCGGCGTGCGCCGCCGGTAGGGGCGCAGGCGCTGGCCGGCCTCGCGGGTCGTCCGCCAGTTGGCCAGGTTGTTGCTGTAGACCTCCATCCGCAGGCGCTCGGCGGTCAGCGCCGAGGAGCTTATGTCCAGACCGGTGAAGAGCCCCATCTCGCTTCTCCCGCTAGGTCACGCGCCCGGCGATGGCCGTGCGCAGCATCCGGAACTTCTTGGCCAGCAGGCGGTTGAAAATCTGTACGCTCATCGCGTTCTTGAGCAGCTCGGTCTGCTCCCGGTCGATCACCACGGTGTTGCCGTCGTGGCGCATGGCGCCGGTGTCCACCTTCACGGCCTCGAACCGCAGCCCGCCGCCGGGCGCGCGGCGGATGTGCCGGCCGGCCCGAATGCGCAGCGGGGCCGCGCCGGTCTCGCGCCGTTCGAGGGCCTGGCGCAGCGCCTTCTGGAACTCGGCCTCGGGCAGGTCGCGGGCCTTGAAGCCCGGCGTGTTCCAGTTGGCCACGTTGTTGAGCAGCACGAGATGGCGCTGGCCCGCGAAGCGCAGGGCGGCCTCGATGGCCGGGATGCTCTCGCTCCCGAAGAGCCCGCCGCCGAACTGTATCCCCAAGCCGCTCATGCACTTTCTCCCGGGCGACCGTTGACGCAACGCCTGTGCCAGTCCGCCGCGCGCAGGGCCAGCTCCCGCATTTTTCTGTAAAGCGTCTCGTCCAAGAGACTTGCGAAAAAGCGCCCGCTCTCATCCATATAATTCTCGCCGTCGGCCCCGGCCCCGGCGGCGGAAAGTTCCGCCTCGCCCGGCAGAATCTTCCGGCTATCTATCATATTAAGGCCCCCTCATCCTTGAGCTTGCGCAGCTTCTCGCGGAGCGTGCGCTCGCTGATTCCCAGGGCCTCGGCCACCTTGCGGCGCTCGCCGCGGAAGTGCCGGTAGGCGGCGACGATGGCCTCGCGCTCGGCCTCGGCCACCGACTTCACGCCGCGGGCGGCCTCCGCCGCCGCAGCGCCGGCCGGCAGACCGGTCAGGCTCATTTCCAGGTGCTCGCGGCCCAGCTCGCGCCCGGAGCCCAGCACCGCGGCGCGCTCCACCACGTTCTCCAGCTCGCGGACGTTGCCCGGCCAGTCGTAGGCGGCCAGGAACTCCAGCGCCTCGGGGCTGGCGGTCTCGAACTCCGCGCCCAGCCGGGCCCCGCAGCGCTTCAGGAAGTGCTCGACCAGCGCGGGGAGGTCCGCCTTGTGCTCGCGCAGCGGCGGCACCTCGATGGGCACGACGTTCAGGCGGAAGAAGAGGTCCTGCCGGAACTTGCCCGCGGACATGCAGGCCTCCAGGTCCCGGTTGGTGGTGGCGATGACCCGCACGTCCACGCGGCGCGAGTCGCTGGAGCCGACCCGCTCGAACTCCCGCTCCTGGAGCACGCGCAGCAGCTTGCCCTGGAGTTCAACGCTCATCTCGCTGACCTCGTCGAGGAACAGGGTGCCCCCGTCGGCCAGCTCGAAGCGCCCGGCGCGGTCGGCGGCCGCCCCGGTGAAGGCCCCCTTGGTGTGCCCGAAG
>CAZONU010000636.1:0-1579 GCA_964581145.1 uncultured Planctomycetia bacterium | reverse complement strand
CATTCCTTTTCCCGGCGAGTTCCGATGCAATCGCTGATGCCAACGTCATAACCCTGCTGGTACATAGCGACCATATCAGACTGGTTGTCTGCTCCCATTCTCGCAACGGTGCCATTCAGCACGGCACTATACTTAACGAACGCAGCACTCTTCCCCTGCTCGTAAGCAACTAGACCGGAACCTAGAACGGCGAGTATGAAAAACCCGAATGCGAATACCTCCTTCACTTCTCCCCCTCGGCGAGCTTGCGGTTGAGCGTCTGCGGCGCGGTGTAGCGCAGGCTCTTGACAAAGGCGACCTCCGAGGAGAGCAGGCCCAGTTCGTCGCGCAGGGCCTTTTCCCCGTCCTGGAGCTTCTGGATCTCGTCCTCCAGCTTGCGGACCTCGGCCTTCTCGGTGCGCTCCAGGAACACGCGCTCCACGCGCACCCCGCGCAGCGTGGCGCCCTGGACCTTGACCCGGATGGAGCTGTCGGCCAGCTCCGCCGGCAGGCCGGTGAAGGCCAACTCGCTGCGGCCCTTGCGCGCCCGGACCGCGGCGCTGCGGGTCACCAAAGCGTGGTCCAGGTACACGGTCACCGCGCTGATCCGGCTCTTGACCCCGGCGGGCTCCCCGGCGCCCGCCGCCGAGGCCAGCAGCAGCCCGGCCGCGCACGACAGCAGCTTGCTCATGCTCCTCTCCTCCCAATAGCCATCGAAAGAAGGACCCCCCTCGGGCCCCTATCCCCCTTCACCCCGCGGGGCGGGGTCTATTCCAAGCATTGCGCCGCATTTCGTCAAGCGCCGACCGGGGGGGGGGCGAAAGGCCGCGGTCGGGAGCGCCCTGGGCCGTTTCACGTGGAGGGACGCCTAACTCTTGGCCGTCCCGGATGGCTCTTTCTGGTGCAGCCGGCCACCCTCTAGGGTCAGCACCCGCGAGCAGCGCGCGGCCAGCCCTTCCTCGTGGGTCACCAGCACCATGGCCAGCGCGCGCTCGGCGGCCAGCTCGAAGAGCAGGTCCTCGATGTCCCGCGCGGTGGCCGCGTCCAGGTTGCCGGTGGGCTCGTCGGCCAGCAGGACCTCGGGCGCGCCCATCAGCGCGCGGGCGATGGCCACCCGCTGCTTCTCCCCGCCGGAGAGCTTGGCCGGCTTGTGGCCCAGCCGGTGATCCAGGCCCACGCGATCGAGGAGCTCGCGGGCCTGGCGGCGGGCGCGGCCGGCGGCGAAGGGCCAGCCGGAGCCCGCGGCCACCCGCGCGGCCAAGAGCACGTTGTGGTAGGCGCTGAGCTCGGCGACCAGGTGGTAGGCCTGGAAGACGAAGCCCAGCGAGCGCGCGCGCAGCCGGTTGCGGGCCCCCTCGCCGAGATCGCCGACCGGCAGGCCCTTGAAGCAGACGTCCCCGCTGCTGGGCCTGTCCAGCAGGCCCAGGAGGTGCAGCAGGGTGCTCTTGCCCGAGCCCGAGCGCCCGGTGACCGCCACGGCCTCGCCGGAGCCGAGGGAGTGGTCCAGGTCTTTGAGCACGGTGATGGTCCGGGTGCCGTCGTGGTAGTCCTTGTAGAGGTTCTCGGCGACCAGCACCGGGCGAGCTTCCCTGGTACGGAC
>CAZONU010000635.1:0-1580 GCA_964581145.1 uncultured Planctomycetia bacterium | reverse complement strand
CGCGAAGCCCCAGACCCTCGCAAGCTCCCCTTCCCGCGGGAAGTGTTGATAGACGTTGCGCGCCAGCGCGCCCGGGGAGTGTCGTGGGCGCTTATTGCCGAAAAGACGCCGTGCTCCGAGGGCGATCTGGTTACGTTCGCGTTGGACCAGCCCGAGATATGGGGGCCGCTGTACGCCCGCGCCGAGAAGCTGCGCCTTCAGGAAACCGAAGGCCAGGGACTCGCGCACCTGACGGCGTTACTGAGAGGCGAAGATGAGAACGCCGCCGAGAAGGCCAGCCGCGAACTGCTCCTGCATCGCCGGCACGTTGAGCGCAGCAGGGGGGACATGTACCGGAAGTCCGCCGAAGGCGGAAGCGGTACGTGTCCCCCGACTGCGGAGCAGAACGGGGAACGCTGGTTCGCGGAAGACCCGCCCCCCGAAGAACTGACAGGTTCAATCATTCACCTCGCCTGCCGCCGCGCGCAGGGGGAAGATCTGCTCACCACCGCCGCGGAGATCGGCCGCCCTCACCAGGAAGTGGCCCGCTGGGCGTTCGTTTACGCGAGAGACTGGGACCGGCACTGGCCCACGGCGCGCCTTGAAACCGCGCGCTTCTACGCGGCCCGCGCGCTGAAAGCGCTTACGTCATTGGCCTTCGGCCCGGACAGAAAGCTCGCCGCCCGCGCGGCAAGGACGCTGCTGATACACCGCAGACATATGCACTGGGCGAGCGCGAGGGGGGACATGTACCGGAAGTCCCCCGAAGGGGGAAGCGGTACGTGTCCCCCGAATCGCGCGGGAACATATCCGTCATCCGTGACTCAGGTCTCAGTCGCCATCGGTGGCGACGGCTCGCTTAAAGTCGCTCGCCGCTCCGGGCCGGCCCGCTCCTCTGGAGCGGTGCGTCCCTCCGCCTGGCCCCGCGACGGGCCCGGATGAAAGGGCCGCCCCGGAGGGCGGCCCGTTATCCGGCCGGTACGGGCGGGCGCTACTCGCCCTTGATATCGATCTTCCGGGTCTTGGCGGCCTCGGCCTTGGGCACCTTCACGGTGAGGATGCCGTTCTTGAAGACCGCGCCGGCCTTGGCGGCGTCGACCGCGTCGCCCAGGTCCACCGCGCGCGAGAAGCTGCCGTAGCTGCGCTCGAGGAGGTGATAAGACTTGTCCTCCCCCTCTTCCTCCCGCTCGTCCTTCTTCTCGCCGCTGATGGTCAGCCGGCCGTTGGAGAAGTTGACCTCCAGGTCCTTCTCGTCCATGCCCGGCAGCTCGACGCTGACCACCACTTCCTTCTCGCTCTCGCTGATGTCCAGGCGGGGCACGAAGTCCCGCCGCGCGCCGGGCCGGTCCCCCAGGAAATCGCCGAAGAGGCTGTCCATCTGCCGGCCGAAGAGATCAGGCGCGGGCAGCAGAGCGTGTCCGTGGTTGTGCCTCCAGGGTATGAGCATCATCTGGCACCTCCTTGGGGCCCTCGGCCCCTGCTTTCTCGTCCTTCCAGGGGGGAAGAGAGCAAGCATCGTGCCAGGGGCCGGCTGCGGAAAGCGCTGGGGTTTAATATGTTATGAAGCCGGCCAGGCGTGAAATGGGGCTCTGCCCTGCCAA
>CAZONU010000634.1:0-1584 GCA_964581145.1 uncultured Planctomycetia bacterium | reverse complement strand
CGAAATGCTTGACACCTTTCCGGCCGAACCCGCTGGAGTAATTCAGCATCGCCCGGCCTCCCTTTTCCATTCCCCGCTCCACCCGCATTATACCGCCAACCCCTCCCGACAGGCAAGCGGGGAGGCTCTCTGCGCCCGGCAAGCCCCCACCCTTTTTCCTTGCCCCTCCGGGGCGCTCAACTGTATAATTATGTGTCCAGGAAAGGCCGGGGGCGCGGCTCAGATTAGGAGGGAAAGCATGAAATCAGGCACGACACTGGCGGCGCTGGCGCTGGCCGTCCTGGCGACGGCCTCGGCCGGCGAGGACGCCAAACCCAAGGGCCTCACCGCGGCGCTGGCCAAGAAGAAGGTCACGCGGAGATTTCGCGGCCGGGAGCGCACCATCGACGCGCTGATTCTCACGGTGAAAAACGAGGGGGCGAAGACGGTGCTCCTGCCCGCCCCGCTGGCGGTCAAGCTCCACGCCAAGGACGCCGAGGGCAAGGCCGTCCCCGAGCGCAAAGACCCCCGCGCCGGGGAGAAGAAGGCGGACGAGAAGAAGGGCACGAATATCACCGTGCTCAAGACCGGCCAGAGCCTGGAGGTCAACTGCCGGACCTGGACCCTGACCTTCCCGGCCAAGGGCAAGTACACCCTCTGGGCCACCGTGGAGGCGGAGCCCAGCGAGAAGGAGGTCCTGCCCGGGCTCAAGCTCTGGAGCGGCAAGCTCACCAGCAACGAGGTCGAGTGGGAGGTCACCCGCGTGCGCGGCGCCCGCCGGCCCCGCGGCGGCGAGAAACCCAAGAAGCCCGCCGAGCCCAAGAAGGACCCCAAGAAAGCGGACCCCAAGACCGAGGACTTCTAGCGGCGGGGTCTTTCAAACCACCGGAACGCAAGACCGCGGTTGCCGGTTGCCGACTTACTGGCTACTGAGAGGTTGGCCCTTGACTCCCGCCTCGCCGCGCGGCATATTGGATAATCAGGAAGTACACGGATAAAAGCCATTAGGAGGCACGACTTGTACACGCCATCCGGGAAACTTCGGCCAATGGCTGAAGATGGCACCACTGCGCGCAGGACGGCCTCCGGGAAGCTCCCCTGCTTAGTCCTGCTGATCGTTGTCGCTTCGGGCGCGGCGCGCGCGGCCTGCCGGGTCACGAAGACCGGAGACAGTCTGGTCGACGCCAAGGCCCTGACCATCAAGGGAAGCTACGGTCGGGCCATAAACGGCTTGGCTTTCCAGCAGGACGCGCTGGCCTCGCACGGGAACTGGCAGTACGTGGCCTACTACGATTCGAAGAGACATGTGTGCCTCGCGCGCCGCAAGCTCCCCAAGGGAGCCTGGCAGGTGATCAGGTTCACCGATTACCACTTCAAGAGCAACGACGCGCACAACACTATTTCCCTGGGGATATGCCCCAAGGACGGGACCGTGCACCTGGCCTTCGATCACCACGCCAATCGGCTTCACTACCGCGCCTCGCGCAAGGGCCCTGCCTCAAACCCAGAGAAGATCGACTGGAGCCCCAAGCTCTTCGGCCGGGTTACCTCGTCCCTCGAAAAGGGCAAACGCATCTCTATAACCTACCCCCGCTTCTGGCAGAC
>CAZONU010000633.1:0-1598 GCA_964581145.1 uncultured Planctomycetia bacterium | reverse complement strand
GCTGGCACCGGCGCGAGGCGGCGGCGCCCATGCTGCTGGCCAAGTGCTGCCACGACCTGGACATCGTCGCCTGGCTGCTCTCCGGAGTGCCCGCCGTCCGGGTGGCCAGCTTCGGTTCGCTGAAACAGTTCCGCCCCGAGAACGCTCCGCCGGGCTCGACCCAGCGCTGCCTGGAAGGTTGCGAAATAGAACGCCAGTGTCCCTACTCCGCCAGGCGCCTTTACTTAGAAAAAGGGCGCTGGGGCGGATACGTCTTCCAGTGCCTGGAGGGCCGGGAAGGCGTCACCGACGAGGAGAAGCTCGAGCTCCTGCGCACGACCAGCCCCTACGGCCGCTGCGTCTGGCACTGCGACAACGACGTGGTCGATCACCAGTCGGTGATCACCGAGTTCGCGAACGGGGTCACCGCCACCCACGACATGTTCGGGGCCGCGGCCCGGCCGACCCGGCGCATCCACATCATCGGCTCGAAGGGCGAGCTGGAGGGCGAGATGGAGGCCGGCTGGATCAAGCTGCGCAAGCCCAACCTCGCCGCGGTGCCCGACGACTGCAGCGAGGAAGTGATAGACATCAGCGCGGAGATGGGCGGCGACGCCGCCGGGCACGGCGGCGGCGACGAGGGGCTGATCGCCGACTTCGTGGCCACCCTCCGCGGGGAGGCGGCCTCGGGGGGCACCACGCGCATCGAGGACTCGCTGACCGGGCACCTGATCGTCTTCGCCGCCGACCGGGCCATGCGCGACGGCCGGGTGGTGGAACTGGGCTGAGCGCCAGACTGTTTTATCAAAAGGAAAGTCTCGCTCCCGCCCAAATATCCAATGTTGGGAGGATCTCACATGAAACTCGCTTGGTCTGTGCTGTTCGGCGTCATGTTGACGGGCTGCGCCCGCCCCGAGCCGGGTGAGTCCGAGCCCGAACCCGCCCGGCTTGCCCCTCTGCGGTCGATCATCGAGCCCGGCACTTTCGACATCTGGAAATACAATCCCAAGGGGCGCTTTTCCGTCAGAGTCCTCAAGAGCAAGCCGGCCGCGGACATTGGCTGGCCGAGCGACTGGTTCGAGTTCCAGGTCCTCTCTGAGAAGGGGAAGCTGCTGGCCGCGAAGAAGTTCCAGTCCAGTTACGGAGAATTCCGGATACACGTTATCGACCTCACCGGCGACGGGCCCGAGGAATTCGCCCTGGTAACCGGTTTCGGCCGGGGCACTTCGGTGAGAAGAGAAACCCTGACGGTCTACCGTCGGGAGGGCGCCACGCTTACTGCGATCCTGGAAGCTCCCGTCTCCGCGCACTTCGACGCCGGGCGCCGCTGGTGGTACAAGCCGGAATACCTCGACCTCGACGGCAACGGCACGACCGACCTCCGGCTGGTGCTCACCCACGATGCGCCCACCGTGCACTGGAAGGGCTGGCGGAAGCACATGGAGAAGACCATCCCGCGCACCGCGATGAAGGAATACTGCTGGGACCCGACCAGCAAGAAGATGCTTCTTCACCGTCAGGTGCCTCGCAGGCCGTTCGGGCGACCTCGGCGCGCTGCGCGCTGAAGCAAAGCTCGCCCCGGCCCCGCCACTTGCGCCCTGCCCCGCCCCGCCCTAGAA
>CAZONU010000632.1:0-1609 GCA_964581145.1 uncultured Planctomycetia bacterium | reverse complement strand
CAACTCGAATACCGTCCCGTAACGCTTGAAGGTCAGGCGGGAGAAGGGCATGAAGCGCCCGTAGCGGTTCTCGGGAGGGGTGTCGGCCAGCACCTCCTTGAGCCTCTTGATCTGGTCCGTGGTCTTCTTGTTCTTGTGGGGCAGTTCCTCGAGCCCCTTGAGCTCCTTGGGCCCGGCGTCGTTGATGATTCCGTCGGCGTGGACCACGGTGGCATCGGTGTAGTAGCGGCGCTGGCCGACCCACTTGCGCTCCTCGAGGTCCACTATCGCCAGGTGGTAGACGTGCATCCCCGGCCGCCACCAGATGCTCACGTCGCTCCAGTTCGTGATGTACAGCTTGTTGTCCGCGCTCAGGAAGGGCCGCGCCGCGTTCTCGAACCAGCGGTTGTTCATGGAGAACCACAGGCAGGTGTGATAGGCGTAGTGCTTCATGACCGGCTGGTGGTCCTCGGTGACCAGGTTGGGGGCCTTCCACTTGGTCTTGCCGGTCTCCGGGTCCAGGAGCACCACCGGGGGACCCGAGGAGCCGCTGCTGCCGAAGACCCTGCGGTTGCGGCCGTTGGTGACCATCACCAGGTCGCCGCCCTTCATGGGCCCCAGGAAGTAGGTGAACCCCGCGCCCATCTTCGAGCGGCTCCAGGCGACGCGGCCGCTGCGGCGGTCCACGCGGTACATGTAGGGGCTGTCCACCGGCAGGACGTAGAGGGCCTCGCCGACCAGCAGCGGCCGCTGGTTGAGCCAGAACATGGGGCTGTGCGGCCGGACGTAGGTCACCCCCCCGTGGATCCTGTTCAGTCTCCCGAACTCCCGGGTGGCGTCGTGGACGCTGTAGGGGAAGGCGTAGTAGGGATAGCGCATCGACCACTTGACCCGCCCGGAGAGCGCGTCCACCGCGGCCACCGCCCCGGCGTTGGTGTTGTAGTAAACCGTCCCCTGGTGGTAGAGCGGCGGGGAGGTGAAGCTGCGGATGCGGTTGCGCCGCCGGACCGCGAAGCCCGCCGTGAACAGCCCCGGCTTGAGCCGGCAGATGGGCCGCCGCCAGCGGATCCGCCCGGTGGTGCTCTCGAAGGCGATCAGCCCGTACTCCGTGTCGATGTGCGTGTCGCCCTCGATGTTGTCGAGCACGTAGCCGGCGTAGACCGTCCGGGGCCCGCCCGCCGGGGCGGCCTCGAAGCGCATGCGCGCCTCTTCCCGGGTGGCGGCCACCATCGGGCCGTAGGCCCACTTGAGCTGGCCGGTGGTCTCGTCCAGGGCCACCAGGGTGGGCCCCACCTTGTACATGGGGGTGAAGACCAGGCCGTCCTGGACCAGCACGTCCTCCTGGGGGTACTGGCGCTCGGCCCAGTTCTGCCAGGTGACCCGCCCGCCCAGATCGTTCTTCCAGCGCAGCTCGCCGTTGAGCATCGAGCGCGAGTAGACGATGTTCTTGTGACGGTAGATGATGCTGTTGCCCGCGGCCACCGGCTGGGTGTAGACGAACTGGTCCAGGCGCGTGCCCGGCAGCCCCGCCTTCCAGACGGGCTCCTTCAGCGCCAGCGGGTCGGTCGTGGGCGTGAACAGGGTGTAGTCGTCGGCCGACGCGTTGGGTGCGCTGGCCCGCTGGGAGTGG
>CAZONU010000631.1:0-1610 GCA_964581145.1 uncultured Planctomycetia bacterium | reverse complement strand
GCCGGGGCCATCCCCGCCTCCTCCTCCCCGGCCTCGGCCGCGTCCTCCAGGCGGTGGCGCACGGTGTGCTCGAACTGCTGGTCCAGCACGGCGCGCAGGTCGACGGCGGTGCCCAGCGTTTCCCAGACGATGCGCGCGGCGCGGTTGCCGTCGCTGTCGCCGGAGCGGATCCGCTCGTAGAGCTCCTGAAGCTCGCCGGTCTCCAGCTCGCCCAGGGCGAAGCCGGTGGCCAGCTCGACCAGGCGCTTCTCGTCGCCGGGCGGCCCTGCGGGGCTCACTGCTCTTCTCCCAGGCGCTCCCGGGCGCAGCGGCGCAGCGCGCGCTGGACGCGCGAGAGCCGCTGCCGGCAGGCGGCCGGCTGGATGCCGAGGACGTCGGCCGCGCCGCTGGTGCGCAGGCCCTGGCTGTGGACCAGCTCCAGGAGCTCGCGCTGTTCGCCGGTGAGCTTGGCCATGCAGACCCGCAGGGCCCGGGCCCGCTGGGAGGTCAGCGACTCCTCGGGCGCGGAGAGCTCTCCGGAGCGGCGCAGCAGCTCGTAGCGGATGAGGTCGCGGATGTGGCGGCTGTCGCGCGCCTGCCGGCGCTGGGACTCCAGCACCAGGTTGCGGGTGATGGCCAGGAGCCAGGCGCGGGGACTGGTCCCCCGGCGGTACTGGCCGCGCTTGAGCCAGCCGCGCACGAAGACCTCCTGGGCGATCTCGTCGGCCAGGTCGGGGTCCGCGGTCTGGCGCAGCACCGTGGCGCGGACCAGGTGATGGCAGGCGCGAACTATCTGTTGATAAGCCTCCGCGTCGCGCTCGTCGCGGGCGGCGCTCATCCACAGGTCCAGGTCCTCGGGGGTATCCGCGGGCATAATCGTAGAATATACGCAAATATCGCTGTCACAAAGGGAAAAAGCCCCGTTCTTCCAACGAAGCCCTTGAGAATAAGGGGGTTGAGCATGGCGAACAAGAAGGTTGCAAAGGGCGGAGAGGTCCTGACCTGCCCGGAGTGCGGCAGGCAATACCCCCAGGCCGGCGGCGCCGGGGACCGGGGGGCGCGCTGCAGCAAGTGCGGGGTGCCGCTCTCGGCCAATCCGGGGAGCGAAACCGTGCCGGAGAGCCCCGACGAGTCCGAGCTGGTCGCGCGCCTGGGGCGGGCGCGCGAGGCGGTACTGGCCGAGATCGGCAAGGTGATCGTCGGCCAGGACGACGTCCTCGAGCAGCTCTTCATCGCCGTGCTCTGCCGCGGGCACGGCCTGCTGCAGGGCGTGCCCGGGCTGGCCAAGACCCTGATGGTCCAGACCCTCGGCAGGGTGACCGACCTGTCCTTCAACCGCGTCCAGTTCACGCCGGACCTGATGCCCGCGGACATCACCGGCACGGACATCATCCAGGAGGATCCCGAGACCGGGCACCGCCAGATGGAGTTCATGCCCGGGCCGCTGTTCAGCAACCTGGTGCTGGCCGACGAGATCAACCGCACCCCGCCCAAGACCCAGGCCGCGCTGCTGGAGGCCATGCAGGAGCGGCGGGTCACCTGCCGGGGGCGGACCTACGAGCTGCCCGACCCCTTCTTCGTGCTGGCCACTCAGAACCCCATCGAGCAGCATGGCACCTACACCCTGCCCG
>CAZONU010000630.1:0-1614 GCA_964581145.1 uncultured Planctomycetia bacterium | reverse complement strand
TACAAGGTCATCGACCGGGTGCACCCCGACGGCACGGGCAGCCGCACGGTGCACCTGCTGGTCAAGGTGCTCTCCGAGCGCGGCGCGCGGCGCTTCGCGGCCCGGCGCATCGGCTACTACGCCGGCGAGCAGCGCGCGGCGGTGCGCACCGCCCGGGTCCACCGCGCCGGCGGGGGCGCCGAGAGCGCCCGGGTGCTGCCCGCGCGGACCTTCGTCCGCGGCGAGCGGGAGGTGGGCGTGCGCCTGGTGCAGATGCCCTCGCCGTCGGTCGGCGACGTGGTCGAGCTGGAGTACCGCATCGACGACCTGAGGCAGAGCTTCTTCGGCCGCTACTTCGGGAGCACCTTCCGGTTCCGCCGGGAGATGCCGGTGCTGCGCGCCAGGTACGTGCTGATCGTGCCGGACTCCCTGGGCATCCACTTCCGCACGGTGAGGAGCAAGCTGAAGCCGGGCGTGGAGCGCTCCCCCCGGGAGAAAACCGTCGCCTACACCTGGACGGCCGAGGACCAGAAGGAGATCGCCCGCGAGCCGCTGATGCCCCCGGCGGGCGAGATATCCCCGGCGGTGGAAGTTTCCACGTATAAGGACTGGACCGCCTTCGGCAAGTGGTACTGGGGGCTGATCCGCAAGCAGCACCTCGCCGGCCCGCTGGTCAGGCAGAAGGCCCGCGAGCTGGCCGCCGGCGCCGGGACCGACCTCGAGAAGATCCGGGCCATCTACAACTTCGTGGCGGACGAGAGCCGGATCCGCTACGTGAGCTGGGAGTTCGGGGTGCACGGCTTCAAGCCCTACCGCGCCGAGCAGGTCCTGGCCCGCAGGTTCGGCGACTGCAAGGACAAGGCCGCCCTGATCTGCGCGATGCTCGCCGAGCACGGCATCAGGGCCCACCCCGCCCTGGTCCGCGCGCAGCCGCTCCGCGAGAAGCAGGACCTGGAGCTGCCGCTGATCAGCCACTTCAACCACTGCATCGTCTACGTCCCGCCCGCGAAGGGCCGCCCGGAGATGTGGCTGGACGGCACCGCCGCGCACAGCAGCGCCGACGCCCTGCCCGGCGCCGTCCGCGGCGCGCGCGCGGCGGTGATCACCCCCGGGGGCGCGCTGGTCGCGCTGGTGCCCGCCTCCGCGCCGGCCATGAACGCCACCAGCGACACCTTCATCCTGAAGCTCTCGGCCGACGGCTCGGGCCGGGGAAGCGTGCGCGCCTCGGCGGGCGGCCACCGCGCGGTGGTGATCCGCGGGAACTTCGGCAACCCCCTGGACCGCCCGGGGAGCCTCGACCGGCTCCACGGCCGCCGCAACGCGGGGGCGGCGACCGCAGCGGTGGGCTTCTCGGACCTCCGGGACCTCAACGTGCCGGTCAACTACAAGTACTCGCTGGCGGTCCCCAAGCTGGCCCGCCAGCGCGAGGGACTCCTGGAGCTGGAGCTGCCCGACGACCCGCTGCGCGGAGCGCTGGGCCTCCGCTTCGCAGAGCACTTCGCGGCATACGCCCCCGGCGCGGCGCGCCGGCACGACCTGGTCCTGCCGCTCGCCTGGCGGCACTCCGCCCGCTACGAGATCACCCTGCCGGCCGGCTGGAAGGTGGACGAGCTCCCCGCGGACGCCAGGCTCGAA
>CAZONU010000629.1:0-1624 GCA_964581145.1 uncultured Planctomycetia bacterium | reverse complement strand
CGATGTCGAGGACGGTGCTTTCACACCGGTCAACCAGAACAGCCTCTACCCGGTATTCGCGGTCTTCGGCAACACCTTGTTCCCCAAGCCGGTGGCCGGCTCGCTGGCCTTCATCGACAGCCGGGGCCGCAAGCTCAACCTCCTCAAGCTGGACGGCTCGGGCGCGCTCAAGCCGGTGACCATGTGGTCGGCGGCCGCCAAGCTGAAGTGCCCCAAGTGGCTCAAGATCCAGGTGGCGCTCAGCCCCGACGGCAAGTACGCCTACTACTCCAACGCGGCCGGCAGCGCCTACGACGGCAAAAAGCCATCGGACATCGACCCCAAGTGGCCGCAGGGGCGAGTCTACCGCCAGGACCTCTCGACGCCGGGCAGGGACCCCGTGAAGTTCTACGACCTCGTGCTGCCCGACTGGAAGAAGGCCAAGTACTGGATGCCCAGCGCCTGGGACCGCAAGACCGCCGCGGCGGGCATCGACGTCGACAGCAAGGGGCACCTCTTCGTCTGCGACCTGGTGAACCAGGAGGTGGTCGAGGTCTCGCCCGCCGGCAAGAAGCTGGCCGCGGTCAAGATCCCCTGGCCGGACAAGGTCCACGTCAACCCCAAGACCGGCGACCTCTACGTCTTCAGCCGCAAGGTCTCGCGCGGCCACAAGCCGCCGCCGACCATCTACAAGGTGGTCGGCCGCGGCAAGGCCGCCCGGGTCGCCGCCAAGCTGCCCCTGACCAACCGCTCGCTGGGCTTCGTCTCAGCGCTGGACACGGGCGGCAGGGTCCCGGTCCTGTGGATCGGCGGGGGCAGCTACCTGATCAGGATCGAGGACCGCGGCGGCAAGCTGGTCCAGTCCGGCGACAACTTCCTCAACCGCGACCCGAACGCCATCCGCTTCGTCCAGTACGCGGACGTGGACACCGAAGCCGAGCTGGTCTACGTGACCGCCGCGGGCCGGGACCGGGACCCCAAGTACGGAACCGCCGGGCGCATCTGGCGCTTCAACGGGGTGACCGGCAAGGGCGGCCTCATCAATATCAAGGCCGTGGACCTGGCGGTCGGCCCCGGTGGCCACATCTACACCTGGGGCACGGGCAGCTACAGCGGGCCCATCGTCCGCTACTCGCGCGACCTCAAGCCCGCGCCGCTCCCGGGAGCCGGCAAGCACACCTACGCCAAGCTCCACGGCCGGATGGGCCGGGGCCACGTGGTCTGCGGCATCGACGTGGACATCCGCGGGCGGGTCTACGTCACCCAGGGCGGCAACAGCTGCCACGTGGAGGCCTACGACGAGAGCGGCAAGCTCTTGAAGTTCGACGGCCGGGCCAAGGCCCTTTCCGGAGTGGCCGGCTGGGGCGGGAGCATGCGCGTGGACAACGCCGGCAACATCTACGTGGTGCAGCCGGGCATGCCCAAGGGCTTCAAGCGCCCCGCCGGATTCGAGAAGGACGAGGCCTACCGCCGCGCGGTGGGCAGCATCTACAAGTTCGGCCCAAAGGGCGGCGGCTTCACGCGGGTGCGCGGCAAGCCCGCGCAGCAGACCGGCGTTCTGAAGGTCTACCCCGGCTGCAGCCCCAACAGCCAGTGGCGCTGCGCGGGCTCCTGCGTGTGCACCAAGCCCAGGTTCGACGTGGAC
>CAZONU010000628.1:0-1639 GCA_964581145.1 uncultured Planctomycetia bacterium | reverse complement strand
GGCCAGTTGGCGGAAGTAGAGGAAGGCCTTCTCGGGGGAGCGGGCGCCCAGGTCGATCGAGCCGGGCCGGGCCGCCAGGCAGCGCAGCGCCTTGGGCCAGTTGCGGTCGTTGACCGCGCGCAGGAAGCTCTGCAACGTCTTCAGGGGCGTCGAGAGGTCAGGCGGGGCGACGATCTGCAGCAGGGTGCGCGCGCGCAGGGCCGCCGTAGCGACGACGACAAAGAGGCCGAGCGCCACCGTCACCCACCCGGCGGCGGTGAACAGGTAGGGGGAGCCGTCCTCCCCGGCCAGGGGGCCGGCCAGTAAAATCAGGGCCGCGCCGGCGACGATGATTGCGGCGGCCAGGAGCAGGCCCGACGAGAGCGCCAGCATCAGCGCCCGCAGAGCGCCCCGGATGTAGAGGCGTTGCGGCTCCGCCACCTCGAGCGCCTTCTCCCCGGGCGGCGTGCCGGTCTCGGCCTTCGCCGGGATTACCTCCACCTCGGCGCCGGCTTCGCTCAGGCGGCGCCGGATGCCGAGCGCCTCCTCCTCCGAGAGGCCGCTGCGCAGCGCGAAGGGGGTGCGCTCGAGGCGCCGAAGGGCCTCCGCCGCCGACATCGGCAGGTCCGCGGCTATCCGCTCCGCCAGTCGCCGCGCCCTCTCGGGATTCTCGTCGATAGACGGCCCGCGGTAGACTACGGTGAATTGGCCCATTGATCCGCCCCCGGAGTCATTCTACTACAACATCTAGTGCCGATCGCCCCTCACCCCCCGACCCTCATTCCACCTCGAAATCGACGATCTCCAGCTCGGTGCCCCCCTCCAGCACCGTCCGCTCGCCGCCGCATTGCGGGCAGGCGCGGGTGGAGCCCCGGCGCCGGAAGCTGTGGTCGCAGTCCTGGCAGCGGTAGCTCACCGGCACCCGCTCCGCCTCGAGCGTCGAGCCGGCCAGCGGCGTGCCGTCGACCGACGCCTGGTAGCAAAACTCCAGGGAATCGACCACCACGCCCGAGATCTCGCCCACCCTGGTCCGCACCCGCAGCACCCTGCCGCCGCCGTGCCGCTCGAGGGCCTCCTGCACCGCGGAGACTATGTTCTGGGCTATGCTCAGCTCGTGCACTCGCCGACCGATCCTTCCTTTGCCGGCGGCCGCCTCAGACGCTGGCAGCCCGTCGGTTGGCAAGCAATATATCAAAATTGGGAGCGCGGCGCGGCCACTTGCGCGCCGGCGGCCGATGCTGCTAACGTCGTCGCCAAGCGAGGGAAATTCCGCAGATGATTCCGACGGAGTTGGGCAGAGTGCTGCTGGTGGCCGGCGGGATACTGGTGCTCCTGGGGCTGGTCGCTCTGCTCGCCGGGAGGGTGCCGTTCATCGGACGCCTGCCGGGCGACATCGTCTTCCGCGGCCGGCGCTTCGTCTTCTACTTCCCCCTGACCACGATGCTGTTGGTCAGCGCGATCGTTTCATTCGTTCTCTGGCTGCTTACGCGACGCTAACAAGGTCAGAAACCTGGACCCATGACGCGTAGCAGCCGGAGTGCAGGATTCCGGCTCCAGGGCCTAAGCTTGTCCGCCTTCGGCGGGGCCCGTTCCGCCGCGCCCACCTAGGCGCGCCCTGGCGTTGCGGGCTCGCGAGCTGACATCTCAGACCGGATAGGAT
>CAZONU010000627.1:0-1654 GCA_964581145.1 uncultured Planctomycetia bacterium | reverse complement strand
CTTTGACAGGATTATGGCCGGGCGCTCCTGCCTGGCCTACGACGGCGCCGGCAGCTTATATGTCGCCGACCGCTGGGGCATGGCCATCCGCAAGGTTGATTTAAGAAAGAAGCTCGTGACCACCGTGGCCGGCTGCCTGCCCGGCGCAAAGAAGGACCGCCCGCGGGACGGCAAGGCCCTGGAGGCCCGCTTCCACCCCGGCGGCGGCCCGGTGGTGGTCTACTACGACCGCGCCCACCAGCAGATCATCATGCGCAGCGCCGACGAGGGCGGGCGCATCCGGGTCATCAAGGGCGGCTGGGTCAAGACCTGGGGCGGCGCCCCGGGAACGCGCAGGGGCCCGCTGGCCGGACCGTGGAGGAAAGCCCGGGGGGGCTCGCCCTGCGGGGTCGACGCCGCGGGCAGCGTCTACGTGGCCGGCGGCCGCTGCGTCCGCCGGGTCTTCAAGAAAAAAGGTGCCAAATGAGCGCTCGGAAGAGAAAGGTGATTCGCGCCGCCGCCGCGCTGCTGGCCACGGCCGGCGCGACGGTGCTGGTCTCCTGCGGGGTCAGCTTCGGGGTGGGCGGCGGCGTGGGCCGCTACGTGGGCGGGGGGACCTTCGTGGGCGCGGGCATGGGCGTCTCCGTGCCGCTCAGCGACGAGCTCAGGAAGATCGGCCCGCGGCTCTTCATGGGCTTCCCGCGCAAGCTGCCCCGCCGCAAGGAGCTCTACCAGCGCTCGCCGGCGCTGGCCTACGGGCGGGGGACGCACCTCTTGGTCTGGCAGGAGGGCTGGCACGGCGCCGGGGGCAGGAGCGACATCCTCGCCGCGGCCCTCGACGAGCGCGGCCGGCGGCTGAGCCGGAACGCGATAGCGGTGTGCTCCGCCGGCGGGGTGCAGGACAGTCCCGACGCGGCCTTCTGCGGCGGGGTCTTTCTGGTGGCCTGGAGCGACCTGCGCAACGGCAGGGACTACGACGTCTACGCCGCGCTGGTGGACCTCAAGGGCCGGGTGCGGCCCCCCGGCGGGTTCCTGCTGGCCGGCGGGAAGGGCGGCCAGGCCCGGCCGGCGGTGGCCTCCGACGGCGCGGGGACTTTTCTGGTAGCCTGGCAGGATTTCGCCGGCGGCAAGTTCTTCGAGATCCGCGGCGCGCGGGTCTCGGCCGCCAGCGGCAAGGTGCTCGACAAGCAGTCCATCGTCTGCATGCCCCGCGGCGAGGAGCCCGACGCCGCCTGGACCGGCAAGAACTTCCTGGTCTGCCAGAAGTGGTACGGCGCGCTGGTCGGCGCCGACGGCAAGGTGACAACGCCCGCCAGGCGCCTGTGGAACACGCGCAGCGTGCTCCACCCGGCGGCGACAAACGCCTGGGGCCGGGCCCACGTCTTCATGAACACCGAGCCGCGCCACGACCCCTGGGGCTGGGGCGGCAACGGCGCGATCATCGGGGTGAGCGTGGCCCCCGAGGGGGAGAGCCCCGAGGCGGGCTGGATCGGCGGCAAGCGCGTCTCGGACGCCGCCAAGGCCGACGGCCGCATAAAGAACTGCCTGGACGCCGCCCGCTGGCTCAACCACCCCGGCTGGCCCTCGGGCATGCCCGGGGGCTTCAAGAACACCCAGGAGGGCACCTGGCCCAGCGGGCGGGTCGCCGCGGCCTACAACGGGCGCAGCATCCTGG
>CAZONU010000626.1:0-1667 GCA_964581145.1 uncultured Planctomycetia bacterium | reverse complement strand
CCCTCTGTGCCAATAATAGTTGGACACGAAGTTGAGATCAAGGCAGAGGGCGTAGCGGGAGTTCGAAAGTGTCTGAATTGAAGGCAGTTGGGGTCGAGAGAGAGGCTGGCATGGAGGCCGGCGGACAGTCGGTGGAGGTGGCCGCGGTGGCGCGGCGGCGGGCGTTCGGGGCCGAGTACAAGCGAAGGATTCTGGCCGAGGTTGATCGAGCCGGGTCCGGGGAGACGGGTCTGATTCTGCGTCGCGAGGGGTTATACTCTTCTCACCTGTCGAACTGGCGCAGATGGAGGAAAGGTATGTCCCGCAAGAGCAGCGCGAAGAAGGCCAATGGCAAGAGCGCGAACGAGAAACGCCTGGAGAAGGAGGTTGCAAAGCTCAAGCTGAAGCTGGCCAAGGCCGAGGCCATGCTGGAGCTCCAAAAAAAAGCGGCTGCGATCTGGGACCTGGCCGAAGAGAAATCCGAGACCGACTCGTGACGCTGGTCCTGGAACGTCCGCGGATCCTGAGCGTTGCGGAGGCTTGTGAGGCTGTGGGGCTGCCGCGCGCGACCTACTACCATGCGCTGCGCCCGCCTCGGGCTGGTGCCCGGCGGCGCAGCCCACGCCGGCTGGAAGATGCCGAGCGCGCCCGGGTGTTGGAGGTGCTGGTGAGCGAGCGCTTCTGCGACCTCTCGCCCCGCGAGGCGTGGGCGATACTCCTGCACGAGGGCACCTACCTCTGCAGCGTGCGCACGATGTACCGCATCCTGGCCGAGAACGCGGCGGTGCGGGAGCGCAGAAACCAACTGCGCCATCCGGAATACAAGCGCCCCGAACTGCTGGCTACCGGCCCGAATCAGGTCTGGAGCTGGGATATCACGAAGCTCAAGGGGGCCTGCACCTGGAGCTACTTCTACCTGTACGCGATCATGGACATCTTCAGCCGCAAGACGGTGGGCTGGATGGTCGCCGGGCGGGAGTCAGCCACGCTGGCGGTGAAGCTCATCGGCGAGACCTGTGAACGCGAGGGCATATCCCAGGACCAGCTCACCGTCCACGCCGACCGGGGCAGTTCGATGCGCTCCAAGCCGGTGGCGTTTCTGCTCAGCGATCTCGGGGTGACCAAGACGCACTCGCGGCCCTACACCAGCACGGACAATCCCTACTCCGAGGCGCAGTTCCGCACGCTCAAGTACCGGCCGGAATTCCCGGAAAGGTTCGGTTCCATCGAGGATGCCCGTGTTTTCTGCCGGAGATTCTTCGACTGGTACAACAACGACCACCACCACACGAGCATCGGCCTGCTCACCCCGCACCAGATGCACTCCGGCCAGGCCGAGGCGATTTCGCGTCAACGCCAGGAAGTGCTCAGCGAGTTCTACCGCCGGCACCCCGAACGCTTCGTCAAGGGAGAACCCGTACCGCCGAAGGTGCCGGAAGCAGCCTGGATCAACAAACCCGAGGAAAAGTCGGATGCGGCTTGAGCGCGAAAATCATCCCGTAATTGAAATCTCGCCGACAGGCGAGGCTTCCCCCGCGAGGAGCGGGGGAACGGGAAGGGGGCGTCGCCAGCTGCGCTCTCTGGGCCCACGGGAGCAGGGCGACACGAAGTGTCGCGGGCCCCTGCTCTCGGGGCAGAGCGCAGCTGACGACATCAGATTCTGTCCAACTGTCATTGACACATACCGG
>CAZONU010000625.1:0-1691 GCA_964581145.1 uncultured Planctomycetia bacterium | reverse complement strand
GCCAAGAAGCTCTCCGCGGCCGGCGTCCCGGTGCGCAGCGTGGACGAGTACACCGGCTTCCCGGAGATGATGGACGGCCGGGTCAAGACCCTGCACCCCAAGGTCCACGGCGCGCTGCTCTACGTCCGCGACAACGCCGAGCACGTCAGGCAGAAAGAGGAGCAGGGCGTCGAGGACATCGACATGGTGGTGGTCAACCTCTACCCCTTCGAGGCCACCATCGCCAGGCCGGACGTGACGCTGGAGGACGCCCTCGAGAACATCGACATCGGCGGGCCCACCATGCTGCGCTCGGCGGCCAAGAACCACGCCTACGTCACCGTGGTGGTCGACCCCGCGGACTACTCCCGGGTCATCAATGAGATGAAGGCCTCGGGCGGCGCGACCAGCACGGAGCTGCGCAACGAGCTGGCCTGCAAGGTCTTCAGCCGGACCAGCGCCTACGACTCGAAGATCGCCGGCTACCTTGAGGAGCAGTACCTGGGCAAGTAGGAGGATTCGCCATGGAGACCATGAAGCAGGAGATCGCAGCTTTCCTCAAGCTGCTGGGCTCGATCCTGGTTGCGGGCCTGGGCACGCGCATGCTGCTGGTGGCCACCGGCACGGTCATAGCCGCCGGAGGGGTGGCCGCCTCGGGGAGCGGCTGGCTGTGGATTCCCAAGGTCTGCGGCACCGTGCTGGTGGTGGTGGGCACCGCGGTGGTGGTCTACCAGGTGCTCCAGAGGGTGCTCGGCGCGGTGCGCATCAACGTGAACTCGCCGCTGCAGCACATCCCGGTCTCCCCACCCCCGCCGCCGCCTCCGCCCCCGCCGGCGCCCGAGGGCCGGACCAGAAGAAAGGCGAAGAAGTAGTCAGGACATGGGCGACGCACTCAAGATCCTGGTAGTCGGCGGCGGCGGGCGCGAGCACGCCCTGGTCTGGAAGCTGGCCCAGTCCCCGCGCTGCGAGAAGCTGTGGTGCGCGCCGGGCAACGCGGGCATCGCCGGGCTCGCCGAGTGCACCGACATCTCCGCGGAGAACGTCGACGGGCTGGTGCGCTTCGCGCGCGCCGAGCGCCCCGGCCTGGTGGTGGTCGGCCCCGAGGTGCCCCTGGTCCTGGGCCTGGTCGACCGCCTCAAGGAGGAGCACATCCGGGCCTTCGGCCCCACCCGGCGGGCCGCCGAGCTGGAGGGCTCCAAGAGCTTCTGCAAGCAGCTGGCCCGCAGGGCGGGCATCCCCTCGGCCGACTTCCAGGTCTTCAGCGACGTGGAGCGGGCCGAGGGCTACATCGCCGAGAAGGGCGCGCCGCTGGTGGTCAAGGCCTCCGGGCTGGCCGCCGGCAAGGGCGTGATCATGGCCGAGACCGAGGAGGAGGCCCGCGCGGCGGTGCGCGCCTGCCTGGCCGAGGGCGCCTTCGGGGAGGCCGGCAGCGAGGTGGTCATCGAGGAGAAGCTGGTCGGCGAGGAGCTTTCGCTCCTGGCCCTGGTCGACGGCCGGACCGTGGCGCTCTTGCCCTCCAGCCAGGACCACAAGCGCGCGCTGGACGGCGACCAGGGTTTGAACACCGGGGGGATGGGCGCCTACTCCCCCGCCCCGGTGGCCACGCCCGAGGTGCTGGACGCGGCGGTCAAGGAGATAATCGTCCCCGCGGTCCACGAGATGGCCAAGTCCGGGCGGCCAAGGAGTGCCTGGCAGGTGCCGACGCGAAAGCG
>CAZONU010000624.1:0-1698 GCA_964581145.1 uncultured Planctomycetia bacterium | reverse complement strand
GTGCCAGTAGACCAATCTGCGGCATCTGCGAAATCTGCGGATAGTAACCCTCTGCTGGCGGGCGCGCGACGGGCCCGGCTAAAGCGCCTTCTGTACGGGGGTGTAGGGCAGGTCAAAGGCCTCGGCCACCGCCCGGTAGGTGATCTTGCCGCCCACCGCGTTGGCCGCCGTGGCTGGGACCATGCCCACGCGGTGCTCGTTGTCCTTGACTTCCGTGGGCACGCCTACGCGCATCTCGGTCCTCCCGGGTCTCTACGTCTGGGGCGCGGCGGCGGTGCCCCGCACCAGCAGCTCCGGCGGCACCAGCACGGACACCGGCGCCGCGTCCGCGTCGCCGGCCACCAGCTCCGCGGCCCGCCGGCCCATCAGCACCGGGTCCACGGCCACCGAGGTCAGCGCCTTGCTCCGCCCCGAGCGCACCGCCAGGTCCCCGTACCCGGTGATGGAAAGGTCCCGGGGCACCTGCATGCCCCGCTCGGCGGCGGCCTGCAGGAGGAGCAGCGCGCGGACGTCGCCGCAGGTGACTATCGCCGTGGGCCGGGGCTCCAGGCCCATGAACCAGTCCAGGGCCTCGGCCACGTCCAGGAAGTTGCAGCGGCAGCCGGCCACCCAGCCGCGGGCCAGCTCGCCCAGCCCGGCCTCGCGCAGGGCCAGGTTGACCCCCTCGCGCTTCCAGGGGTTGGCGCCGGGGCTGTCGTTGTCGAGGTAGGCGACGTGCTTGTGGCCCAGCGCCAGGAGGTGCTCGGTGACCACCCGCATCCCGGCCACCGCGTCCTCCCGCACGCTGTGCATGGGGATGTTCTCGAAGTGGTGGTCGAGCACCACCTTGGGGCACTCGAGCTTCTCGACCACCGCCTGGACGAAGAGCGGGGACTTGAAGAGCATGCCCATGAAAACCACGCCCCTGTAGAAGCCGGGCGGAGTGTGCAGGAAGTGCTCCTTCTGGTACTCGTGCATGCACTGGATCGGGCGCATGTGCCAGTTCTTCTCCAGGAGCGCGTCGCTCAGGCCCCCGAGCATGGGCCCGTAGTAGGCGCGGTCGTCGAGCAGCTTCTGGGTCTCGGGCAGCAGCAGCGCCACGAAGCGGGCGCCCTCAGGGGCGGATTTCTCGGCGGTCACGTTGCGGCCTCCATCGGTCTCACGGCCGGGAATTGTAGGCCGGCGGGCGGGCCCGTCAAGAAGGCCGCGGCGTCCCGGCGGCCCCCGGCCGGGGGGGGCCCTCAGCCGGGCGGCGGCGCGGTGGTGCCGCGGGCCGCCAGCTCCGGCGGCACCAGCACCGAGACCGGTCCCGCGTCCGCGTCGCCGGCGATCAGCTCCGCGGCCTTCCGGCCCATCAGCGAGCTGTCCACGCGCATGGAGGTCAGCACCTGGCTGCGCCCGGCCTGCACTGCGAAGTCCCCGAAGCCGGCGATGGAGAGCTCCTGGGGCACGCGCATGCCCCGCTCGGCGGCGGCCTGGAGGAGCAGCAGCGCGCGCTCCGACTCGGTCATGCCCGCCTCCGCGTCGCCGAAGCGGCGGTCGACGAAGGTGTTGGCCCGCTTGGCCGCTTCGTACTCGACGAGGAGCGTGCGCTTGCGCTGAAAAGAAGAAGGGGGTTCGGCTGTCGGCCGGCCGCCGCGGCGCCTGGGTGCGTCCGGCCCAAGCTCGCCACCTGAGTCGCTCGCCATGCACATGCCGCGTCCTCCCAGAGCCCCACGC
>CAZONU010000623.1:0-1709 GCA_964581145.1 uncultured Planctomycetia bacterium | reverse complement strand
GCGCATCGAGTGATATGGGGAGGGCGCAACGGTGGGAATCGAACTGTCCACCTGGATCCCAAGACCGCCAAGTTCGAGGACGTGAAGTAAGGCCGGGACGGAGCGGGTTTCCCCGCGCCCCCGCGCTGAAAGGGTGGGAAAAGGGAATGAGCGGCGAGTCCAGGCACTGGGAGCCCGCAGCCAGCTTCGAGATTCTCGGCGCCGCCGCGCGGGAGGCGATAGGCGGGGCGGCCCTGGACATCCTCGATGGCACCGGCTGCAAGGTTGAAAACCAACGCGGCCTGGAGCTGCTGGCCAAGGCCGGAGCACGGGTTGACGGCTCGCGCGTGCGCCTGGGCGCTGAGCTGGTCGAGCGGGCGCTCTCCTCGGCGCCGGGGAACGTCACTATCGCTGACCGCGAGGGCGGGCCGGCGATGGAGCTGGGCGGCCGCAGGGTCTACTTCGGCACCGGCTCGGACTGCGTCTACACCCGCGACCTCGAAAGCGGCGAGCGGCGCAAGGCTCGCCGCGCGGACATCGTCGACTTCGCGCGGGTCTCGGAGAAGCTGGAGAACGTCTCCTTCGTAATGTCCATGGCCCTGCCCGAGGACGTGCCCGGCAAGCGCCTCGACGTTGAAGAGTTCGCGGCCATGCTGCTGGCCACGCGCAAGCCCATCACCTTCACCGCGCTGTCGATTGCGGGCCTTGACCGCATCTGGCGGATGAGCGCCGCGGCCGCGCCGGGCGAGGCCGAGCACGCCGCCCGCCCGCACCTGGTGCTCTACGCCGAGCCGGTCAGCCCCCTGGTGCACATCGGGCTCTCCGTCGAGAAGCTGCTCTACTCGGCGGAGAAGGGCCTGCCGGTCGCGTACTCGCCGGGGTCGATGGGCGGCGGGACCATACCCATCACCTGCGCGGGGGCGGTGGCCCTCTCGGTCGCGGAGATACTCAGCGGCCTGGTGATCCACCAGCTGGCCCGGCCCGGCGCGCCCTTCGTATTCGGAGGGGCCATCGGCGTGCTGGACATGTCCACCACGGTCAACGCCTACGGCCCGCCGGAGGCCGCCCAGTGGGGCACCGCCCTGGTCGAGATGGGCCGGCACTACGGCCTGCCCACCTGGAGCACCGCGGGCTGCTCGGACTCCAAGCTGTTCGACGGGCAGGCGGCGGCGGAGAGCGCCCTGATGATCTCCTGGGCCGCGCTGGGCGGGGCCAACCTGGTCCACGACGTGGGCTACCTGGAGAGCGGCATGACCAGCTCGCTGCCCATGCTGGTGGCCAGCGACGAGCTGATATCCGTGGTCAAGCGCATGGCCGGCCGGGTGCACCTCGACCGCGAGAGCTTGGCGGTCGAGGCCGTGGAGCGCGTGGGGCCGGGCGGGAACTTCCTGGAGGACGAACACACCCTGGAGCACTTCCGCCGGGAACACTGGTTCGCGAGCCTGGCCGACCGCGACAACTTCGACGGCTGGCAGGCGCGCGGCGGGACCGACTACGCCGAGCGCTGCCGGGCGCGCTGCCGGGAACTCCTGGCCGGGCCCCACGAGGGCGGGGCCGGGGAAGAGACCGCCCGCAGGGTAAGCGCTATCCTGGAGAAACCGCTGGGCGGTTGAACGGTTGTTCCGCGATTGCGGGCTTGACTTCCGAGCCTGCTTGCGGCAGACTATATGTGTAGGCGCATCGAGTGATATGGGGAGGGCGCAACGGTGGGAATCGAACTGTCCACCTGG
>CAZONU010000622.1:0-1744 GCA_964581145.1 uncultured Planctomycetia bacterium | reverse complement strand
CAACTACCTGGAGCATGAGGGGCATGCTGAGCGCGCCGACCCCGCCGCCGAAGCCGCCCTTGCTGACCGCCACCAGCATCACCGCCAGCGCGGCGGCGGCCATGTAGAGCGCCGGGTGGACGGCATACCCCGGCGCGCAGAACCATCCGGTCCAGCTCACGCGCGCGATTCTCGCCGGGGCGCGCCGGGGTTCAAGGAGCCGAAAGCGCCGGATTCGCGCCCGGCGGGGGGCTGCACAGGTGCAAAGCCCGGCGGGCAAGGCGCTTCCGCCGGGTTTTCCGGAATTGGGCCGTGTCCCGCCACCCCGGAATCCGGTTTGCTCTATGGGGTGTCTCTGGTTCGCTGGACAGGGGATTGGAGGCGGAGAGATGAGAGCACTGGTGGGCGTTATGGTCCTGGCGGCATTGCTTTTCGTTACGGCTTCGGCGGGTGAAGCCGGAGACGCGAAGAGCATCTTCAGCGAGCGGCCCGACCCGCTGTACGTCAAGGCCGAGCGCGTCGACCCCTTCACGCTGGGGAACTCGTCCGAGCCGCCGCCGCCGACCACCAGGTGGCAGAAGATACTCGCGATGCTCAGCGACCGGAAGCCGGCGGTCCGGCTGCGCGGGACCGGGGAGCTGCTGAGCCTGGAAACTGCGGACCGCTTCGAGCGCTGCCTCGCCGAGTGCCGCAAGCAGGTCTCCGTTCTGAAGCTGGCCGTCGCGGAGCTCCGCGGGAAGCCCGAGCTGGCGCCCGGGAAGCTGGACGAGTTCCGCGCGCTCCTCGAGAAGTACCGGCGCCTGGCGGCCACCGCCCGGCGGCTCAAGAAGCGCGAGGAGATCAGGAGCGAGTTCGCCGCCATGAAGGTGACCGTCGAGGGCATCGTCTGGAGGGAGAAGGGCCGCTCCTCGGCGACGGTCAACGGCCGCGCCCTCACCGAGGGCGGCGTGCTGCGCCTGCGCGGCGAGAAGGGGCCCGTGGTCCGGGTGCGCCGGGTCGACCGCAGGTCGGTGGTTTTCCTCTACCGGGGGCTGGAGGTGGCCGTAAAGCTGTAAGGCCGCCCCCGCGCCCGGCGCGCGGCTCAGCCGGCATCTTCCAGCCTGAAAGTTTCGCCCGCCGGGCGCGCGTAAGCCATTGCAGTTGTTGGACGAAGGAGCGCGCGGCCCTCGCGGAGTAGTTATGGTGCTCCTTCGGCGCACAGAACGCGCTTGCGCTCCGTCCGCCCCTTCGTTATGATGCAGGCCCGTAAGGGGGGAAGCATATGCCCGACGTCACGGGTGTGCCGCCGACGGCTCCGACCGGTCCGGGTCCTGAGAAGGCTCCGGAGGGGGAGCCCGTTCCGCCGGCGGAGAACCCGGACAGCTTCAAGGCCCACCTGGATGCCAAGCTGGCCGCCCGGCGCGCCAGGCGCTCGGTGCCCCAGGCCCACCTGAACGAGATCATCCGCCTCTTCAACCGCGCCGGCGAGGCCTTCGAGACCGCGCGGCTGGTCACCAAGTACCCGCCCATCGAGAAGGACGACGCCCTGTATGAAGTCCGCACCGACCGCGGCACCCACCAGGTGATCCGCGCCCGGGACGGCAGCTACACGGTCTTCGACTAGTTCCCGGCCGGCGGCCTCACCGACAGCCTGACTCCCCTGGCGCCCGCGGCGCGCAGCGCGTCGAGCGCGCGGATGGCCCGCCCGTAGTCGGCCCGGCGGTCGGCGTCCAGGGATATCCCGGCCCCGGGGTCGGCGGCCAGCAGCGCGCGCACCCGCGCGGTG
>CAZONU010000621.1:0-1745 GCA_964581145.1 uncultured Planctomycetia bacterium | reverse complement strand
CTTGAGGGTATCAAGGGGCTTTGCTGTGTTTGGGTCCAGCACCACCGTGCGGCCCGCGGAGTCCACCATGATGTTCTTGGGCTTGAGGTCCCGGTGGACCAGCCCGGCGCGGTGCGCGGCGGCCGCCGCGCGGGCCGCCTCGGAGACGATGCGCGCGGCCTCCTCGGCCAGCAGCCGGCCCCGCTCGATGATCCCGGCCAGCGAGGAGCCCTCCACGTACTCCATGGCGAAGTAGTAGCGCCCCCCGTGGCAGCCCACTTGGCGCACCGGGGCGATGCCGCGGTGCTCCAGGCGCCGGACCGCGTCGGCCTCGCGCAGGAAGGCGCGCACGTGCTCGCGGGAGGAGTGCATCTGCGGCGGCAGGAGCTTGAGGGCCACTGTTTCGCCGGAGGAGAGGTCCAGCGCGCGGCAGACCACGGCCATGCCCCCGCGGCCGACCTCCTCGACGATCTCGTAGCGGCCCATGCGCTGGCCGGGCACCACCCCGGAGCCGGGCAGCGGCTTGGGCCGGTAGTCCCCGCCGAGCTCCTCGGCGGCGATTATCGCGCTGGGGACGAACTCGTAGCCGCACTCCGCGCAGACCGCGGCCCCCAGCCCGGCCGGGTCGTATTCGACGGGGGTCTCGCAGACCGGGCAGCTGACCTTCACTCCGCTTCCTCGCCGTCCCGGCGGCGCTCGGCGCGCAGCCGGGCCCAGTAGTCCATGCGCTTCCTGACCTCGCGCTCGAAGCCGAAATCCCCGGGGCGGTAGAACTCCCGGCCGCGGATCTCCTCGGGCAGGAACTCCTGGCCGCTGAAGGCCTCCGGGGAGTCGTGGTCGTACTGGTACCCGGCCGAGTAGCCCAGGTCCTTCATGAGGCCGGTGGGCGCGTTGCGGATGCTGAGCGGCACGGGCAGCGCCCCGGTGCGCTTTATCTCCCCCCCGACGGCGCTGCACGCCCTGTAGATCGCGTTGCTCTTGGGCGCGGTCGCCAGGTAGACCACCGCCTGGGCCAGGGCGTTGTCGCACTCGGGCATGCCGATAAAGGCGCAGGCCTCCTTGGCGGCCACGGCCACCACCAGCGCCTGGGGGTCGGCCATGCCCACGTCCTCGGAGGCGAAGCGGACCAGCCGCCGGGCGATGTACAGGGGGTCCTCCCCGCCGGCCAGCATGCGCCCCAGCCAGTAGAGCCCGGCCTGCACGTCGGAGCCCCGCAGGGCCTTGTGCAGGGCGCTTATTATGTTGTAGTGCTCCTCGCGGTCCTTGTCGTAAAGCAGGGCCCGCTTCTGGAGGGCGTCCCGCGCGGCCTCCATGGTCACGGCTCGCCGGCCCTTCGCGTCGGGCGAGGCGGCCAGCGCGGCCAGCTCCAGCGCGTTCAAGGCCACCCGCGCGTCGCCGTCGGCCATCCGGGCGATGAAGTCCAGCACCTCCTCGGCGGCCGCGACCTTCATCTCGGCGAGGCCGCGCTCGGCGTCGGCCAGCGCCCGGCGCAGGATGGTGAGCAGGCCCCCGGCAGTGAGCTTGCTCAGCACGAAGACCCGGCAGCGGGAGAGCAGCGCGCTGTTGACTTCGAAGGAGGGGTTCTCGGTGGTGGCCCCCACCAGGATGATGACCCCCGTCTCCACGTGGGGCAGGAAGGCGTCCTGCTGGGCGCGGTTGAAGCGGTGGATCTCGTCGATGAAGAGGATGGTCCCCCGGCCCTCGAAGCGCCGGCGGTGCCGGGCCTCCTTGATGATGCGGCGGACATCGGCCACCCCGCTGGTCAC
>CAZONU010000620.1:0-1752 GCA_964581145.1 uncultured Planctomycetia bacterium | reverse complement strand
GCGGGCGGCTCCTCCTCCGCGGGGGGCTCTTGCCCGGCCGCGGGCTCCTCTTCGGGGGCGGGCGGCTCCTCCTCCGCGGGGGGCTCTTGCCCGGCCGCGGGCTCTTCCTCCGCGGGAGGCTCTTGCGAGGACACCGGCTGGTAGGCCAGGGGGTCCGCGGCGGGCTTCTCTTCGGGGGCCGGGGCCTCGGGGGTCAGCGCCTGGTCCAGCGCGGCGTCGATGCTGTTGTCGATGGACCCGTCGTCCGCGGGCGCGCCGCCGACCGCCTCGCCGCGCTCCGGGGCCGGCCCGCCGGCCTCGCCCTGGCCTTCAGGAGCGCTGGAGAGCTCGTTCTCGCCCATCTTTCTCCCGCTGGACCCGGTAATCCCCCTCGCGGCCGCGAAGCGCCCGGCCGGCGCGTTATTGTATCCCCGCAGGTTTTCCTGTAAAGCGAGTCGGCGCTCAGGGGGCTGTCTCGGCGCGGGAGCGCCCCCCCAAAGGGCCGGGGCGGTTCCCTTGCGGGAAGCCGCCCCGGGTGTCTGCCGCTTTATTACGCTGATGCGAAGGCAGCTGCTCCTAGCTCACGGGCCGCACGTTGGTGGCCTCCGGCCCCTTCTTGCCTTCGGCCGGCTCGAACTCGACCTTCTGCTCCTCCTGGAGCGTCTTGAAGCCCTCTCCAACGATGTTGGAGTGGTGGACGAACAGATCCTTGCTGCCGTCGTCGGGAACGATGAACCCGTAGCCCTTCTGATCACTGAACCACTTGACTGTTCCGGTTGCCAAAGCTCTTCCTCCAAACTCACTGCTGCGGGGCCCAGCAAGACCGTCTCGCCATAAACTCCGCATCTTTCGCGCGTGATTATAACCTCCGGGGCCGCCGGGGGCAAGTGCAGAGCCTCCGTTGCGGCCCGGCGGCGGGGAACGCTTCACAGAGAACACGGAGGGCGGGAAGGCGACTGGAACCTGAGCCAGGGATGGCGGATGGGGGGAATTCCCCCGGAACTTCCGGGCTACTTTCCGGGCGGCGGAGACTTCTGACGGTCGGGGCTGGTGTGTGTGATTTCAATTTCACGGGCTGAAGCGTAGTGGTATATAGTGTTGGTCCGGGGTTGCATCCGGCTGCTTGCGGGGCTTCGGGATAGACGGAAACGGCCACTGATGAGGAAGGACAATAACGCGCAGCCTGTCGTTAGCGTCGAAGCCCAGCAGGGCGGCGAATTTCGGAGGGTCGCTCACCGCGTACGCCCTAAAGCCACGAAGCGACGGTGGCAGTGCAGGGCCCGTGGTTGCACTTACCAAGGAATGGGGTTCAAGGACCATGGTGGGCGCCAGCGCCCGGCGGACCTCCTCCAGGTGCATGCCCTCGTGGATGTGGGTGACCAGCACCATGTCGATGCCGCGGCGCTGCTTCTGGCGGTCGGTGCTGCCCATGAGGTGCTTGGCGTAGGCCAGGTGGAAGGTCTTCCAGTTGGCGCCGGCCAGGGCCAGCAGCAGAATCACAACCGGCACGGCCACCAGCCAGACGATCATCCGCCGGGAGCGTTTCGGTTTGGGCTTGGGCGCGGGCGTGGTCATGTACGGGGAACATAGCTCTGTCACCCCGCTGGGTCAAGCCCCCTGCGCCGTTCCGCAATCCGCAATCCGAAATCAACGGGCGGTGGGTGGCGGCGGAATGCCGGAATGCCCGCAAACTAGCGCCTACGCACTCATTCTATAACGGTGGGTGTGGGCCTGTTGAAAAACCCCGGGATGGTCCTCGGTTTGTTCGGTCCT
>CAZONU010000619.1:0-1760 GCA_964581145.1 uncultured Planctomycetia bacterium | reverse complement strand
AGGGGGCCTCCCTCCCTCTCAAGTAGAGGGAGGCCCCCTGCTGTTTCTCTTCGGCACTGCCGCGCCCTCGTGCGGCGGCCGGCTCGCTCGCGCGCCAACTCCGTCCGCCCGCCGGTTCCCATGGCCGCCGGAGGCCTGCATGTTCTCCAAGGAACAGCACCGGCCCCCTTCATAAGAAAGGGAGGGGGCCGGGGCGGCCCTTCGGACATGCGGACTCCTTGAGAACTTCTGCGGCCCGGCTTAGCTGCCCTCAGGCCTCTCGCCACCGCACAAGTATCTGTTCGGCTTGTTGAACCAGCCGCAGTTCGGATCGATGAAGAAAACTGAGGCGGCTTTCACCTTGCCCTCATCGTCATAAGTCACGCGCATCTGCCACCAGCACCGGCGGACCAGCAGGCGATACCTGCAGACGAACACGTCCCAGCCCTTCTCGCTGCGCATGTCGGCCAAATGCCCCGGCGCAACTCGAAGCAACTCCTCCCGGCTCATGCCCGGCCGGACCCGCCGCCACTCAACCGGGAAGGGCGGGGTGCTCAGCGTGAAGAGAAGCAGACCAGCTATGAGCGCAGTCAGTCCCGCCGCAGCAATGAGATATGCCTTTAGATCGCTCTTGGGATTCATCGTGCCTCTTTTTATGTGGCTCGGGGCGCACCGTCAACGCGAAACCTCCCTGAAATTCCCGCCCGCCGCGTTACAATCTCCGGCCATGAAGTTCTTCAAGTTGCTTGAGCGCTGGTTCGCGGTCATCTGCGTGGCCGCCACGCTGCTGGGGCTCTTCGTGCCCCGGAGCGGGTACTTCATGAAGGACCTGGCCACGGTCTTCCTGGCCGGCATCCTCTTCTTCACCGGCCTGAAGCTCGACTTCCGCGCGGCCGTCGGGCACGTGGCCCGGCCGGGGCTGGTAATCTACGCCGCGTTCGTGCTCATGGTGGTCTTCCCGCTGGGCATTTACGGGTTGGCCCGCCTGACGTTGCCCAACAAGGAACTGGCCTACGGGGTGCTCATCGTGGCGGCCATGCCCGCGGGACTGGCCGGCAGCTCGCTGACGGATATCGCCAAAGGCAACACCGCCCTGGCGCTGGTGGTGACCATGCTGACCAGCCTGATCTGCCCGGTGGTCACTCCCTGGATGATCCGGCTGTGCACCGGGCTGTCTGCCGGCGGAGGGTGGGGCTATCTGGGCAAGCAGGCGCTGTTCCTCGCGCTGGTGCTCTTCACCCCTCTGGGCGCGGCCTACCTGGTTCGCCGGCTCTTCTCCGAAACAGTCCGGCGCTTCCGGGAGGCCTACACCGGCCTTTCGATGATCTCCCTGGCCCTGCTGATCCTCGCGGCGATGAGCGGTTCCAGCGAGGAGTTCATGCGCATGATCAAGGATCATCCCGGGCACGCCGCGATTCTGACCGGCTTCATGTTCGGCTTCAGCGCGATACTCCACGTCGCCGGATACCTGATGGCTCCCTGGCGCCCGGTCGCCGACCGCGCGGCGCTCTCGGTGAGCTCCGCCTACGTCAACAACGGCCTGGCCATCGTCTTCGCCAGGAAGTTCTTCCTGCCGGTCATCGGCGCCCCGGCGCTGCTGCCCGCCATCCTGCTTGAAGTACCCATGGTCCTGGCCGTACGCGTGCTCAAAAGCTGGGTGCAGAGGCGCGGGGACCGCCCGGAAGGGACGGCCCCCGCGGATGACTCCGGAACCTCCGCCGATTCGACCTAGTGTTCCATCATTTTTGTTTCAGCGGGTGAGGACTTTGGTCGATATCTCT
>CAZONU010000618.1:0-1791 GCA_964581145.1 uncultured Planctomycetia bacterium | reverse complement strand
GACCAGCACCCCGGCGCCCTCGCCGACCACGAAGCCGTCGCGGTCCCGGTCAAAGGGCCGGCTGGCCTGTTGGGGGGCGTCGTTGCGCACCGAGAGCGCCTTCAGCGAGTTGAAGCCCCCGATGCCCAGCACGGTGACCGGGGCCTCGCTCCCCCCGGTGACCACCAGGTCGCACCAGTCGTCCTGGACCAGGCGCAGGGCGTCGCCCAGGGAATCGGCCCCCGAGGCGCAGGCCGAGACCGCCGCGTGGTTGGGCCCCTTGAGGCCCAGGGCGATGGCCGCCAACCCGCTGGCCGCGTTGGCCATCATCTTGGGCACCAGGAAGGCGGAGATCTTGCCGGGCCCCTTGGCCTGGTAGCGGGCGTACTGCTCCTCGATGGTGGCCAGCCCGCCGACGCCGCTGCCGATAATGCAGCCCGAGCGCGTCGCATCCTCGGCGGCCAGGTCCAGGCCGCTGTCGGCCACCGCCTCCTTGGCCGCGGCGATCGCGTACTGCCCGAAGCGGTCGGTGCGCTTGACCTCGCGCTTGGCGATCCACCTCGTGGGGTCGAAGCCCTCCACCTCGCCGGCGAAGCGAGTGGCGAAGTCGGAGGCGTCGAAGCGGGTTATCGGGCCGATGCCGCTGCGGCCCTCGATCAGGTTGGCCCAGCACTCCTCGCGGCCGATGCCCACCGGACCGACCATGCCCATGCCGGTAACGACCACGCGGCGGCGATCAGCGGAGCTCATAGGATCAGTGAGAAGAGGGCGAACGGACTACGCGCTCTCTTTCTGCTTGAGCTGCTCTTCGATGTAGTTGACCGCGTCGCCGATGGTGCGGATGCCCTGCTGGTCGTCGGGGATGTTCAGGTCGAACTCGTCCTCGAACTCCATGACCAGCTCGGCGATGTCCAGGCTGTCGGCGCCGAGGTCGTCGACGAAGCTGGTCTCCGGGCTGACCTGGTCGCGGCTGACGTCCAGCTGCTCGACGACGATGTCCACCACCTTCTGCATGATCTCTTCTCTGTTCACGCCTGATTCCTCCTCGCGTGCCGGGCTCGTCCCGCCCGGCGGAATTCACATGACCATGCCGCCGTCCACGGTCAGCACCTGACCGGTCACGTAGGCGGCCTCGTCGGAGGCCAGGAAGGCCACGGCGGCGGCGACGTCCGCGGCCTCCCCCAGCCGGCCCAGCGGCACCATGGCCAGCATCTTCTCGCGCTGCTCCCCGGTGAGCTTCTCGGTCATGGCCGTGCGGATGTAGCCGGGCGCGACCGCGTTGACCGTGACCCCCCGGGAGCCGAACTCCTTGGCGCAGGTCTTGGTCAGGCCGATCAGCCCGGCCTTGCTGGCCGCGTAGTTGGCCTGCCCGGCGTTGCCCGTCAGGCCGACCACCGAGGCGATGTTCACGATCCGCCCGCAGCGCTGCTTGAGCATCGGCCGGCTGGCCGCCCGGGTGCACAGGAACGCGCCCTTGAGGTTCACGGCCAGCACCGCGTCCCAGTCGGGGTCCTTCATGCGCACGATCAGGCCGTCGCGGGTGATGCCCGCGTTGTTGACCAGGACGTCCAGGCGGCCCAGGTCCTTGACCACTCCCCCGACGGCTTCGTCGACCGCGGCGGCGGCGGTCACGTCCACCTGGTAGCCGCGGGCGGCCACGCCCAGCGAGCCGGCCAGCTCCCCGGCGGCGCCGGCCACGTCGTCGAGCACGTCGAAGAGGGCCAGGTCGGCGCCCAGCGAGCCCAGCCGCTCGGCGATGGCCCGGCCGATGCCCCGGGCGCCCCCGGTCACCAGCGCTACCTTGCCCTTCAA
>CAZONU010000617.1:0-1796 GCA_964581145.1 uncultured Planctomycetia bacterium | reverse complement strand
CAACTCGAATACCGTCCCGTAACGCTTGAAGGTCAGGCGGGAGAAGGGCATGAAGGCTTTGTGCTCGTTGGCGGGGCCGATGTCCTTGGTTATCTCCTTGAGCTCGGCTATCTGCTGCCGTGCGTTCTTGTCCTTGTGGGGCAGCTCCTGCAGGGCCTTGAGCGTGTTCGGCGAAATCTTGATCCGGTCCTGGCAGGCGGCCAGAATCTCCCCGCTGAGGTAGCGGCGCCCGGCGACGAGCCTGCGCCCCTTGAGGTCGACTACCCGGAGGTTCGAGGCCCAGCCGAAGATGGGCCAGCCGATGTACGAGAAGCCGGTCACGTGGAGGTGCCCGTCGGAACTCAGGAAAGGCCGCGCCGCGACCTGGTATCCCCAGCGGCCGTGCCCCAGCGCGCCCTTGTACTTGGCTATCGGCGTGCGGTACTTCATGATCGGCTCGATGTAGGGGATGATCAGGTCGTCCGACTCCCACAGCGTCTTGCCGGTCTTGGGGTCCAGCAACCGGATGGGGCCCTTGACCTCCGGCCCGGCCCAGTTCTTGGCAATCCGCCGCATGCTGTAAGCGACGATCAGCTCACCGCTCTCCATGGTGCCCATGTAGTAGGTGGAGCCCCCCGGACTGCGGTTGGCCAGCTTGCTGTCTCCCTTGCGCATGGTCCAGAAAACGCGGCCGGTTCGGCGGTCCAAGGAGATCATGTACGGCGAGTCCACCGGGACCACGTGCAGGGTCTCCTTGCTGAGCAGTGGCCGCTGGTTGTACCAGAACATCGGGTAGTGCGGCCGGGCCAGGATCCTGGTGTACTGGACCATTCGCGCCTTCCCGAACTCCCGGGTGGCGTCGTGAACGCTGTAGGGGAAGGCGTAGTAGGGGTAGCGCATCGACCACTTGACCCGCCCGGAGAGCGCGTCCACCGCGGCCACCGCCCCGGCGTTGGTGTTGTAGTAAACCGTCCCCTGGTGGTAGAGCGGCGGGGAGGTGAAGCTGCGGATGCGGTTGCGCCGCCGGACCGCGAAGCCCGCCGTGAACAGCCCCGGCTTGAGCCGGCAGATGGGCCGCCGCCAGCGGATCCGCCCGGTGGTGCTCTCGAAGGCGATCAGCCCGTACTCCGTGTCGATGTGCGTGTCGCCCTCGATGTTGTCGAGCACGTAGCCGGCGTAGACCGTCCGGGGCCCGCCCGCCGGGGCGGCCTCGAAGCGCATGCGCGCCTCTTCCCGGGTGGCGGCCACCATCGGGCCGTAGGCCCACTTGAGCTGGCCGGTGGTCTCGTCCAGGGCCACCAGGGTGGGCCCCACCTTGTACATGGGGGTGAAGACCAGGCCGTCCTGGACCAGCACGTCCTCCTGGGGGTACTGGCGCTCCTGGAAGGCCTGCCAGGTTACTCGCCCGCCCACGTCGTTCTTCCAGCGCAGCTCGCCGGTGAGCATCGAGCGCGAGTAGATGATGTTCTTGTGACGGTAGATGATGCTGTCGTCGGTGGCCACCGGCTGGGTGTAGGAGAAGAACTCGTGGCGGGTTCCGGGCAGGCCGTGTTCCCAGACCGGCTCCTTCAGCGCCAGCGGGTCGGTGGTCGGCAGGAAGTAGGCGTAGTCATCATTGGAGACGTTCGGAGAGCTGCCCCGCTGGAGCAAGGGCGGAGGCTTCTGGTAGCGAGCCCTGGCGAGCATCCTCTCCAGGGCCACCTGCTGCGCCGCAGTCAGGCGGCTCTCGGCCTTGCCGTCGGCCAGCTTCCCGGCCTCCTCCCCCAGCATCTTCTGGCAGTAGGCGATCTTCAGCCCCAGCTCCGGGGTGTGCAGCT
>CAZONU010000616.1:0-1818 GCA_964581145.1 uncultured Planctomycetia bacterium | reverse complement strand
GTCCGCGACCTCTGCGGACACGTCTGGCAGTGGGTGGACGACACCTACACCGACCGGGCGCATGTCTTCACGGTGGTCAAGGGCGGCAGCTTCTTCCGCCTGCCGGAGGGGGCCAGCAGCTGGTACACCGACTCGGGCCCGCAGCCGGCGACCAGCCACTGCAAGGTCCCGCTGCTGAGCCCCGCGCTGGACCGCTTCTCCACGGTGGGCTTCCGCTGCGTGATCGACTGACGCGCCCGGTGAAAGGAATCAGCTCATGAGATTCGGCGGACGAAGGCGGGCTTCCGGCTGGGCGCTGGCGGCGGCGCTGGCCAGAGCTGCCCCGGCCGCGGGCGCCGCCGAGCGGCAGGTCGCGGAGGAGATACTCAAGGCCGCCGGCCGGAAGAAGGGCCTGTGCGTCGACCTGGGCTGCGGCTCCGGCCGCCTGGCGCTGGAAATCGCCAAGCAGTCCGAGTTCTACGTCCACGCCCTGGAGACCGATGACAAGCGCGTCGCCGCCGCCCGGCGCGCTTTGGACGCCTCCGGGCTCTACGGCCGGCGCGCCGCGGTGGAGAAGGGAAACCTCGCGCGGCTGCCTTACCCCGACTACTCCGCCAACCTGGTGGTGCGCGGGGACTTCTTCGCGGAGGGACTTCGCGGGCTTGCGCTCAAGGAGGTGCTCCGCGTGCTGCAGCCCGGGGGCCTCGCGTATCTGGGCCAGAGCGCGGCGGCGGCCGGGACCGGCAGGCGGCTGACCGCGGCCCGGCTGCGCGGCTGGCTGAGGGCGGCGGGCGCGGAGGACTTCGAGATCATCGAGAAGAACGGCGTCTGGGCCAGGGTGCGCCGGCCGCGGCCCGCGGGCATGGGCGCGTGGAGCCACGACCGCCGCTGCGGGCCGGGCAACAACCGCTGCGCCGAAGACGACCTGGTCAAGCCCCCCTTTCAGACGCTGTGGATCAACGGGCCCCGGGACTTCACCAAGTTCGGGCTGGTGGTGGCCTCCGAAGGACGCCTGATCCTGCGCCACGGGGGGATCACTCACGAGGGCCGCTGGAAGGCCCCGGCCGAGCCCGACCTCCTCCAGGCCTTCGACGGCTACAACGGGGTCAAGCTCTGGGAGGTGCGCCTGCCGGACCCGGCCGGCAACGGCCTGGTGGCGGTGGGTGACGCGGTCTTCGCGGCGACGACCAAGCAACTCCTGGCCCTGAACGCCGCGGACGGCCGCACGCGCTGGGCGCTCGCGCCCGCCAGGGCCGTCAAGGAAATGAAGGAGTGGAGCTGCTACGCCTGCGACGCCGGCACGCTGGTCGCCGGCCTGCGCCGCAAGCCGCGCGGGGGCAAGAGCGCCCCGCCGACGGTCGCCCTGGTGGGCCTGGACCCCAAGGACGCCAGGGTCAAGTGGTCGTTCTCACACGAACCGGGCGTCGGCGGCGTAGTTCTGGGCGAGGGCCTGGCCTTCTATGCCTCGAAGTCCGGGCACGTGGCCGCGCTGGACGTCAGGACCGGCCGCGAGCGCTGGAAGACCGCCTACCGCGTCAACGGATTGCGCTATCATCGCGGCCGCGTCTACGCGCCCAACGCGGTCTTCAACGCCAGGGACGGCAAAGTCGTGGGCCGCAGCACGCCCCGCGGAATTCTCGTCGGGGACCGGGTCCTGACCGGCACGCTGGGGCGCGTGGGCGGGAAGGGCAGCGGCATCTTCGCCACCGACCTGGCCACCGGCAAGCGCGAGAAGCTCATCGAGGTGCCCCGGGACCCCTACTCGCCCAAGACCGGCATCCCCGACGGGGGCATCTACGGGCGCTGCATCGCCCATTCGGCCTCCACCCACTGCTACTT
>CAZONU010000615.1:0-1824 GCA_964581145.1 uncultured Planctomycetia bacterium | reverse complement strand
GGGCCCGGCCCTCGAAGAGCGGCAGCAGCTTGCGCTCGGCCAGCATCCTGACCCGCTGGTGGCGGCTCAGCGCGTCCAGGCGCTCCAGGCCCCTGGCCACCGGCGAGTCCGGGCCGGCGGCCGCCACCATGGCCGCGTCCGCCGCGCGCTGCCCCGCGCGGCAGCGGGCGACCAGCGCGGGCACCTTGGACTGGAACCCGCGCAGCGCGTCCCGGAGCTTGCCGGCGCCGGGCTCGGGGCCGCTCAGAACCCCGCTGCTCCGCTCCAGGAGCCCCACCAGCTCCGCGACGTCCTTGCCGGCCGAAGCCTGGCCGGCCAGCCGGGGGGCGATCCCGGCGAGGTCGCGGGCGTAAATCGCGCAGCGCCGCGAGGCCTGCCTGCGGCGCCCGGCGGGAGGCTCCCTTCCCGACCGGGAGGGCGCGGCGGGCCCCAGCAGCTCGACCAGCGCGGGCAGCTCCTCGCCGACCTCCTCCAGCCGCCGGGCGGCCTCGCCCAGCGCCGCCTCGCGCACGTCGGCGGAGACCAAACCCAGGGCCATGGCCTCGTCCAGCCGCTGCGAGGCGGCCATGCCGGTGTCACGCACGGCCATCGAGCCGGAGGTGTCGATCAGCACGCTGACGACCGGCAGCCGCTCGCTGACCAGCCGGCGGCTGAAGATGGGCTCGAGGAAGAGCAGGAGCATGAGCACCACCGCGACCCCGCGCAGGAGCAGCAGGCCCCTGCGCTGGCGCTCGGAGCGCTCGGCCAGCTCGAAGCGCGCCAGGCGGCGGAGCGCCACCCAACCGCCGGCCGCCAGCGGCAGGACGGCCCAGAAGGGCCAGCCCACCAGCGTGAAGTACCAGCCGCTGCCGGCGCCCGCGCTCATGCGGGGCCTCCCGGCGCCTGGCGCCGAACGGCCTGCGCCCGGGTCACCAGGGACTCGACGAACAGCAGCCCGACCGCCGCCAGCAGGAAGTGGCGCCACAGCTCGGCGGGACGGCGGTGCGCGGGGTCGAGAACCTCGGCCACCTCGGCCGCCGACCCCAGGGTCACCGGGCGCATGCGGCCCAGCGCGCGCTCCTGGGACTCCGCGTCCAGGAGCTCCAGCCGGCTCTCGGCGGGCCCCAGCGCCAGCGCGTAGAACACGGGGCTCTCCAAACCGGGCGGGTGCACGGAGTAGACGCCGCCCCGCTCCAGCCGGGGGCTCACGTAGGCCTCCCGCCCCTCCCAGGAGCCCGCCTCGAAGGGGATGGCCTGCCCGTCGGGGCCCTTCAGGTCCGGGCGGCCCCGCGGGGAGGTGTGACTGATGCGCTCGCCGAGCCTGAGGTTGCGGGGCGGCTGCACCTGGCTGGCCAGGTGGGCGACCAGCCCGCGCATCAGCGGCACGTAGGCCGCGCGCGCCGGCAGGTCGTTCCACCCGGGGCCCAGCGTGGTGGTGACCATGACCACGCGGCCGCGCCCCCGGGCGCGCTCCAGGACCAGCGGCTCGCCGGACTCCAGGGCCATGAGCACGTCCAGCTCGGACTGCTCCACCGCGTCGCGCCTGACCCCGTAGTACCTGCGCACCTCGCCGTGCTTCCAGGCCTCGCCGGACGGCCCCGCGAAGGCCGCGAAGGCGGGGTGGCTGGTGCTGCAGCTGCCGGGGGTCTCGGCCTTCCCGGGGCTGCGCAGCTCGCCCAGCGGACAGGGCAGGAAGCCGTCCCCGCTGCGGGCCCAGAAGCGGTTGACGTGGTCGGCGTCGGTGCGCCGGCCGAGGCCGACCAGCAGGCCGCCGCCGGCCACCACGTATCTCTCCAGCGCCGCCACCGCCGCGGCGTCCAGGGCGCTGAGGTCCCCGATGACCGC
>CAZONU010000614.1:0-1838 GCA_964581145.1 uncultured Planctomycetia bacterium | reverse complement strand
AGCTGGGGACCACCAAGTACATGGCCCCGGAACTGTTCACCGGCGTGCAGGTGGACGGGCGGGCCGACATGTACTCGCTGGGCTTTATCGCCTACGAGATGCTTCTGGGCCGGCCGAAGTTCAACGAGATCTTCGCCGAGGTGGTGCGGGACGAGCGCGGCGCGGCGCTGCGCTGGATGAAGTGGCACGGCAACCCGCAGGTTCAGGCCCCGCCGGCCCGCGAGGTTCACGCGGCCGTTCCCCCGGCCCTCTCTCAGATCGTCGCGAGGATGATGGACAAGGACCCCGACGGGCGGTTCGCCTCGATGGAGGCGCTCGGCCGGGCGATCAAGGCCAACTTCTCGCCGCGGGCCCGCGCTGGGCTGGTGCCGGGCGCGCCGCGGCCGGAGGAGCCCCGCAGACGTCGTGAGGCGCCGACCCCGCGAATCCCCGGCCTGGCCATGGCCAAGGAGCCCCTCGGCCCCGGCGACGAGGCGGACCAGCTGGAGGTGGTCGCCGAGGCGCCGCCCACCGTGCCCCTGCCCGCGTCGCGTCTGTCCACGCGGACGAAGATCGTCCTGGCGTCCATTGTCGCTGCCGGCATGATCGCCATCGGCATCATCGTGGGCATCCGGCACAGCCAGACCCAGCGGCAGCGACTTGCCAAGGCCAGAGGGGACTACGCAGCCGCGCTGAAGGACTATCAGGACGGCATGAAAGACTACGATTGGCAGCGGCTGAAGCTGGCGAGGGGCAAGTTCGCGGCCGTCTGCGACAAGCATGCCGGCACGGAATACGCCGCCAGGGCCACGGTGCTGGGTCCGCTGGCCGAGGCACACGTGGCGGTGCTGGAAGCCAACATGAAGGGAGCCCAGGACGCCCGGGACAGGGCCCTTCAGGAGCTCAAGGAGTTCCGCCAGGCCGGCGGCGGGGCGAGGAAGCAATGGGCCGAGACGATCCGAAGGCAGATCGACGAGTTTGATCAGTATCGCAGCGACACCTGGAAGTTCTGGGACACGCTGAAGCTGGCCGAAGTGGCCCTGGCGGAGGGGGCGTTCCGCCAAGCCCAGCAGATTCTCGAGGACAACCTGGTCGGCGTGGGCCTGACCGACAAGCTGCGGGGCAAGCTCGCCGAGTTCCAGGTGCGGCTGCGGCGGGCAAAGTTCAAAGGCGAATTCGCCCAGCGGATCTCGCAGGCCGGTTCGCTGCTGGACAAAGAGGCGTTCGGCGAGGCCGAGATGCGCTACGAATCGGCCGAGCGCATGCTGGATTCCCGGGACGCCGCCGATCTGTCGGAGGCGGAGGTGGCCGAGATGCGTCGGCGGGTCGGCACCGGGAGGAAGCTGCTGGGCGCGCGCCGCGGGTATCGCGAAGCAAATCTTGCGGCCGAGAAGGCGCGTTCAGAGGGCGACCAGGCGGCCGAGGCCGACGCGTTGGATACGGCGCTGAAGCATCGGGACGAGTTGGAGAAGGTCCTGTCGGCGTCCGAGCTTGCGGCGCTGGTCAAGGACGGGCAGGTCCGCCGGGGTGCGGAGCTGCGCGACCGGGTGGGGGAGCTTCGGGCGGCGCTGGCGCTGCGCGAGGCGCAAGAGCACCTGGACGCGGGGCGCTACGAGAAGGCGATCGAGGCCCTGCGTCTGTCCTTGAGCCACAAACAGACCCCCCAGGCGCAGGAGCTGATGGCGCGGGCCCAGGCGATCAAGAAGTTCGAAGGGCTGATGGCCGCGGCGCGGCAGGCGGAGGCCGAGGGACGGGCCGACGAGGCGCTGGAGAACTACGAGCAGGCTTCGCGGCTTCGCCCCGACGACGGGGCGCTGCGGATCAAGGTGACCGAGCTGAAATACCAGGAGCAGTTGAAG
>CAZONU010000613.1:0-1843 GCA_964581145.1 uncultured Planctomycetia bacterium | reverse complement strand
GCCACTGCCCGACTCCTGGAAAGCGGGCGAAGCGGAGCCCGACGACGGCTGGGGCGTGTACGCGGGGCTCACGCCACCGGCGCGGGCGAGCCCGGAATGACGGCGGGCCGGCGGCCCAAAGGGGCTTCGCCCCTGCGGCGCTCCGCGACAGGCCGCCGGCGGTTCCGTCACCCGCAAAGTGACGGTAATTGTCACCCGAAGCGGCAAGAAAGGCGCTAAGTGAGACCTAACCAGCACTATGCGAGCATATGCACCTTGGGGTATCACGTGGCACGCGGCTTGCTACCTCATCGTGCATAGGGGATTGAATAAAGGTCCCCCTGACTCCGTCCGATAAGACAGGTAGGCAGAGGGAGACAAGCGGGCGCCGGAAAAGGAAAGGGACTGCGGGAGGTCGGGATCATGAGCCCGGTGAACAGCGGATCAAGAGCGCGGATAATGATCAGGATCGAGCGGCTCTCCAGCCGCCTGGGCGCCGTCGAGCGCCGCATGACCGCCGCCGGACCCAACACCCGCCCCATCCTGGAAGTCGGCGCCAGCGCCATCCGCCAGGAACTGGCCAACCTCTCCCGCCAGCTCCGCTGACCGGACGGGACGACCTATTCCGGGGGCGCGTCCGGGGGCGCGCCCCCGATACCTTTCAGCGCGTCGGCGCCGACCTCCACCACCAGCTCGCGGGCCTCGGCAATGCCCAGCTGCAGCCGGCAGCCCGCCGCCGCGGCGTGGCCCCCGCCCCCGAAGCGCGCCGCCAGCCGGCTGACGTCCAGCTCCCCGGCGCTGCGCAGGCCCACCTTGGTCTTGCGCCCCGCGGCCAGCTCGTAGAGGAAGGCGCCCAGCTCCACCCCGGCCATGGACACCGTCAACGCGGCCAGGTCCTGCGCGTCGGTGGGGGCGGCGCCCAGCTCGGCGAAGTCGGCGGCGGAGAGCGCCATCGTGGCCATGCGCCCGCCGGCCTCCAGCTTCAGGCTGGCCAGCGCCCGCTCCTGGAGCCGCAGCTCGCGCTCGCTCCGCGAGCGGTACAGCAGCCGGGCCACCGCCACCGGGTTGGCGCCCAGCTCGACCAGCTCGGCCGCGGCGCGCAGCGCTCCGGCGCTGGTGTTGGAGTAGGCGAAGCGCCCGGTGTCGCTGAGGATCGCCGCGTACAGCGCCGAGCAGGCCACCCGCGGCAGCGGCCAGCCGCCCTCGCGGGCCAGCTCGTAGAGCATCTCGCCGGCCGAGCTGCGCCCCGGCTCCACCCAGGCGACGTCCCCGAAGCCGGTGTTGGAGAGGTGATGGTCGATGTTGACCACCGGCGCGTTCTCGGGCAGCGCCCCGGCCACCGGGCCCAGCCGCGCCGGCGAGGCCGAGTCCAGCACGAAGACCGCGTCGGCGGAGAGCTTCCCGCCCTCGAAGACCTCCAGCCACTCGGCGCCGGCCATGGCCGCGTAGCGCTCGGGCGGCGGCTCGGGCAGGACGATCCGCGCCGCGCGGCCCAGCCCGACCAGCGCCGCGCGCAGGGCCACCGCCGAGCCGCAGAGGTCCCCGTCGGGCCGCAGGTGCCCGGTGATCAGGAAGCTGGCCTTGGCGCGCACCAGGCGGAAGATGGCGATCTGGGTGTCGCTGGGCATGGGCGGGTCCTATCCGTTGCGGCGGTAGCGGTAGTAGAGCAGGGTGTCGAGGCCCACCACCAGCAGGTTCCAGCAGTAGAGGGCCAGCACCCAGTCGACCCCGCTGGTCAGCTTGAAGGTGATCCCCGCGATGTATCCGAAGAAGATCAGCCAGAGGAACACCGGGCTCTTGCCGGTCACCTTCCTGACCCGCAGGGCCTTGATCACCGAGAAGGGCCAGCTGGCCCCGAAGCAGG
>CAZONU010000612.1:0-1847 GCA_964581145.1 uncultured Planctomycetia bacterium | reverse complement strand
GTCGGATACAAGGAAAGTGCCCGCGTTGCGGACGATCATCGTCCGCGGGGCGCCGGGCTGGGCCGCCGCCTCGGCCATTGCCGCGGGCGCGTCTTTCAGCGCCTCGGAGAGGACCGTGCGCGTGCCGCAGTAGACGATCTGGTCGGGGCTCAGCGCGCCGGCGGCCAGGGTATCGGCGACGTCGGTCGCGGCCGCCGAGCAAAGCTCTGCGTCGTTCGAGAGCCGCAGAAAGGCCGGCCTGCCGGTTTTCTCCGCAACGGCCCTGCGCACCGCCGCCATCGCGGCGCGCAGCGCGTCCGGCGCGGGAGGCGTCGGCGAGGCCAGCTTCGGGGCGGTGGGCGCGAAGTAGTCCGCGCAGCGGCGCGTCCACTCGTCATGCAACTTGACGCACTCGTCGGCGTCCCCCGCCGATACGAAGATACCGTGGTTCTGGAGGAAGAAAACCGCCGGTGCCGCGCCGTGTTCGGCGCTGTAATCCGCGATGCCCTTCTTCACCGCCCGGGCCAGAAGATACCCGGGAGCGAAGGGAACCCACAGTGGCGGCAGAGTGTCATTCCCGGAGAGCTCGTCCAGCGCGGCCTTCCCCGGCCCGCAGTTGAGCGCGTTGACGACCGCCGGGTGGGTGTGGATGACCACTTTCCCCAATTGGGCGTGAAGGGCGCTTTCGACGGAAGGCCGGCCGCCGGGCCCGCCGGTCACTGCGGAGTAAAGGCCCTCCAGCACGCGGCGCTCGCGCTCGGCGGCGTCGAGCTTCTCCAGCCCCGCCTCGAGCAGCGCCAGCGTGCGGCCGACGTCCATCTCGACCCAGCCGGCCGACTCGTTCACGTCCGCGAGCGCCGTCCCGCTGGCCTTGACCAGCATGGCCGTCCCGTCGGCGCTCTTGGCCGAGGTGTTGCCCCCGCCGCCCTGCACGTAGTCGGGATTGGCCCCCACGGCGTGCGAGGCTTCCAGGAGCTGGGCCAGCGCTTGGGAATCCATGAGCCCCTTCCCCTACTCGCAGTCGATGACCACCTTGATGCCCTGTCCCGCGGCGATGACCTCGTAGGCCCTGGTGATCTCGTCCAGCTTGAACCGGTGGGTCACGAAGCGCTCCCAGGGCAGGTCGTCGCGCGCGACCATCTCCAGCGCCTGATGATAGTGCCGCACGCTGGAGGCGAAAGCGCCGAACACGGAAATCTCGTTGTAGTGCAGGTGGTTGGTGTCTATCGGGAGGACCGGGTCGTCCTTGGGTATGCCCGCGAAAAAGGAGACCCGCGCCTTCTTGCGGGCCAGGCCGAGCGCCGCCGCCTGCACGCTCTTCACCGAGCAGGCGGTGATAATGATATCGAACTTCTCGCCGCCGCCGGCCCTCAGTATTTCGCCTATCGGATCGCCCCCCTCCGTCCGGACCGGCGTTCCCATGCCGAACTCTTTCACGTACTCCAGGCGCTCGGCGGAGACGTCGGCGACCAGCACCGGCGCGCACTCCCGCGCGGTGAGGATTCCCGCGTGCATCAGGCCGATGGGCCCGGCGCCGAAGACCAGCGCGCGCTCGCCCGCGCTGACGTTCAGATACTCCTGCCCGTTGAGGCAGCACGACAGCGGCTCGACCAGCGCGGCGCGGTCCAGGGACAATCCCTCGGGCAGGGGGATGACGTTGCCCTGCTCCACCGCCCGGGCGGGGACGGCCACGTACTCGGCGAAGCCGCCGGGGTGGTCGTAGCCGATGGCCGTGAAGGACTCGCAGAGGTTGTACTGCTCGCGCGCGCAGTAGACGCACTCACCGCAGCCGACGGGGGTGACTACTATCACGTCCCGGCCGACGCTGAGGCCGGCCGCCGCCGACTGGCCGGACCGCCTCGCGGTCG
>CAZONU010000611.1:0-1857 GCA_964581145.1 uncultured Planctomycetia bacterium | reverse complement strand
TAGATCTCGCGGAAATAGAGCGTATTGCCATGGTTCTGCAACTCGATCTGGCCGGTCAGCCTTTTCTGCTGGCCCACGTGAATTATATCGACGATGCCGAACTGCGCCTGTTGGCGCAAACGAAACACTCGGTGGCATATTGTGCTCGCTCGCATCACTTTTTCGGCCGGCCATGCCATGCCTTTGCCCGCATGCTCAAGATGGGCGTCAATGTCTGCCTCGGCACCGACAGCCTGGCAAGCAACGATTCGCTCAGCATCCTGGATGAGATGCGATTCATACATCAACAGTATCCCGACTTTGGCGTGGAGACACTCCTGCAAATGGCCACTATTAACGGCGCCGCCGCCCTCGGCCGGCCGGCAGGCGAGCGACCCGCCGTGTTCTTCGGCGATGCGCCGGGAGACGGCCAGGCCCAGTCCGGCGCCGCTCTGCTTGGTTGTATAGAAGGGCGCGAAAATCTTTTCAAGCTCCGCGGCCCCCACGCCCGGACCGCGGTCGGCGACCTCGGCGGCGACGCGGCCCTCGCCGGCCGGTTCGACGCGCACGCTGACCTGGCCGCCCCGGGCCTGGGCCTGCATGGCGTTCAAGACCAGATTGACCAGCACCTGCTTGATCTTGTTGCGGTCGGCGCGGGCAGCGGGCGCGCCTCCCGCCGCGGCGGCATCGGCCCCCACGTGGGCGTGCTCCAGCTGCCGCTTCATGAACTTCAGCACCTCGCGGGCCACCTCGGCGAGGTCCACGCGGGCGAAGACCGGCGGGGCCGGTCGCGCGAAGGAGACCAGCTCCTCGACGACCAGCTCCAGGCGCCCGAGTTCCTCGCGCACCGAGGCCAGCTCCTCGCGAACCTCGTCGCGCTTCTCCTCGGCGAGCAGCATCTCCACGGTCATCTTGGCCCCGGTGAGGGGATTGCGGACCTCGTGGGCCAGCGCGGCGGCCATCTGCCCGGCGGCCGCGGCGCGCTCGCTCCTGACCAGCTCCGCGCGGCTCTTGGCCAGCGCGGCGGTCATGCGCTCCAGGCTCCCGGAGAGTTCCTCGATCTCCCGGCCGCCGCCGGGCACGTGGCGGAACTCCAGTTCCCCCTCGGCGACCCGGCCAGCCTCGGCAGCCAGGCGCCTCACCGGCCGCGATACCGTGGCGGCCAGCAGCCAGGCCAAGAGCACCGCGGCGCCGGCGCCGAGTACCGCGGCCAGCAGCACCGGCGCGGCCGCCGAGCGGCGGGCGCGATCGATTTCCTCCTGGGGCACCAGCAGCATGGTCAGCCTGCGGCTGCCCCCCTCCGTCCGCCAGGCGCTGAAGACCCGGTAGCGGCGCTCGCCGAGCTCCAGGGGGCCATCCAGGCGCAGCCGGGGAGAGGGCAACTGGCCGTAATTGCTCAGGTAGCGCTGGAGATCGGCTTTCTCCCGTCCGGGGAGGGTGGTGTCGATGAGCGGGAAGTTAGCGCTGCCGATCGCCAGTCCCCGCACACTGGCCACGTCCGCGCCAACCAGCTGCTTGGTGCGCGCCAGGATGTCGGGGTTGCTGACGAAGCTGGGGGGTATGGCCTCGACCAGCGAGACCATCCGCTCGGCGTAGGCGCGCTCGGCGGCCTCGCCCGCGCGCCAGAAGGCCAGGCCGGCGCTGGCGGCGCTGACCGCCAGGAAGAGCCCCCCGAAGGCCAGGGCCAGGCGGCTGGCGAGGCTCAGCGGGCGGCGCACGCAGTCCCCTCAGTCGGCGATCCGGTAGCGGACGATCCAGTAAAGCGCGGCCAGCCCGTCGCGCCAGGTTATCTTCTTGCCCTCCTGATAGGTGCGCCCGTGGTAGCTGATGGGCACCTCGTAGATGCGCGCCCCCGCGCGGGCCAGCTTGGCGGTGACC
>CAZONU010000610.1:0-1860 GCA_964581145.1 uncultured Planctomycetia bacterium | reverse complement strand
GCGGCGCTTGCGATCCTGGCTGCTCTGGCCGCTCCTGGACGTCGAGGCGGTTCGCGCGCGGCACGACGCGGTCGGCGAGCTGGCCGCCGGAAACGTAATGCGCGAGGCGGTCCGCGAGGCGCTCGGCGAGGTCCGCGACCTCGAGCGCCTCTCGTCGCGGGCGGCGGCCCGCCGGGCGGGGCCGCGCGACCTGCTGTCCCTGGCCGCGGGGCTGGAGCGCGCGCCGCGCATCGCCGGGGAGCTCTCACCCGCCGCGGGCGCCAAGCTCCGGGCGCTGGCCGGGTCGCTTGGCGCGCGCATCGCGGCGGCCGAAAGAATCACGCAGGTCCTGGACCCCGAGGCCCCCGCGCGCGTCGAGGCCGGCGGCGCCGTCCGCGCGGGCGTCGACGCCGGGCTGGACAGGCTCAGGGAGCTGCGCTCCGGGGGCAAGCGCTGGATGGCCGAGTTCGAGCGGGCCGAGAAGAAGCGCACCGGCATCTCCTCGCTGAAGATCGGCTACAACGCGGTCTTCGGCTACTACCTCGAGGTCACCAAGCCCAACCTCAAGCTGGTGCCCGAGAACTACCGCCGTCGGCAGACCCTGGCCGGCTCCGAGCGTTTCAGCACCGAGGAGCTGCGCGCCCGCGAGGCCGAGATCCTGGAGGCCGAGGGGGAGATCTCCGAGCTGGAGAAGGCCGTCTTCGCGGGGCTGCTGGAGGAGGTCATCGCCGCGGTTCCCGAGGTGCAGGAGACCGCCCGGGCCCTGGCCGAGCTGGACTGCCTGGCCTCGCTGGCCGAGGTCGCCGCCCGGCGCGGCTACGTGCGCCCGGTAGTCACCGAGGGCGAGGTTATAAAGATCCGCGAGGGCCGGCACCCCACGCTGGAGACCGCGCTGGCCCGCGGCGAGTGCGTGCCCAACGACATAGAACTGGACAGGTCCAGGAAGCAGCTCCTGGTCATCACCGGCCCGAACATGGCGGGGAAAAGCACCTACATCCGCCAGGCGGCCCTGCTGGTGATAATGGCCCAGATGGGCTCCTTCGTGCCGGCCGAGAGCGCCGAGATCGGCGCCGTCGACCGCATCTTCACCCGGGTGGGCGCCTCCGACGACATCGCCGGGGGGCGCAGCACCTTCATGGTGGAGATGACCGAGACGGCCTTCATCCTCAACAACCTGACCCCGCGCTCGCTGATCATCCTCGACGAGGTCGGCCGGGGCACCAGCACCTTCGACGGGCTGGCCACCGCCTGGGCGGTCGCCGAGCACCTCCACGAGCACGAGGCCCGCCCGCGGACCATGTTCGCCACCCACTTCCACGAGCTCACCGAGCTGGCCGGGGCCTTCCCGCGCGTCGCGAACCTCAACGTCGCGGTCAAGGAATGGGGCGACCGCATCACCTTCGTGCACCGCATCGTGCCGGGAGCGGCGCCCAAGAGCTACGGCATCCACGTCGCCAAGCTGGCCGGGCTGCCCCAGGAGGCCGTGGAGCGGGCCAGGGAGGTGCTCAACATCCTGGAAGGCCGGGAGTACGGCGCGGGCGACGATCCCGTAATCGCCGCCAAGCGCCGCCGCCGGAAGAGCAAGGTCCAGCAGCCCACGCTCTTCGGCCCGCCGCCCTCGCCCGCGGTCGAGCGCCTGCGCGCGCTCGACCCCGAAGGACTCACGCCGCTCGAAGCCCAGCAGGAGCTCGCCAGGCTCAAGGAGCTGGCCGAGGGGGAACAGTAGGCCGGCTTACTCGGCGTCCGGCACGCGCTTGATGCGCGGGTCGGTGAAGACGTCGCTCTCGTCCCGGCTGGGCGAGCTGAACTCCGAGACGATGGCCCCCTCCTCGCCGGCCTGGAACCAGTGCAGCGTGGCCGGCGGCACCGTGTACTGGTCGC
>CAZONU010000609.1:0-1878 GCA_964581145.1 uncultured Planctomycetia bacterium | reverse complement strand
GTACTTGTCGAAAATGGAGGTGCCCTTGCCCCTGACGCAGAGGCAGAGCTGGGCCATCTGGTGCTCGCTCCTCTCGATGCCCCAGGCGGCCAGCAGCGTCGCGCAGGCCGCCGGCGCGCAGGTGAAGCCGGTCGACTGGACGGTCATCTCCCCGCGCGGGGGAACCGCCTTCCTGCCCGGACAGGGCGCGCGCAGCATCCAGGAGCCGGCCGCCAGCGACCAGGCCGCCAGCGCCCCGGCCAGCGACCAGACCACCGCCCGGTTCCACCTCACCGGCAGCCGCGCCCCGCCGTAGGCCAGGATGAAGACGCCCATGGGGTAGACCCACTGGCGCTGGTAGAAGGCGTAGGCCGGCCAGGGGAATATCCGGGTCTCCCAGTCGGGCCGGAGCATGAGCACCGCGCGGAAGACCGCCAGGAGCACGCAGGGGTCCAGGAACCAGGGCGCGGCCCTGGCGGGGGTCTTTCTGCCGGCCAGGACCCCCGCGGCCAGGAAGGCCAGGGTGACCAGCGCGGCGGCGAGGTAGTGTCCCGGTCCGGCCATGGGCTCAGAGTCTAGCCGCGAGCGGGGAAGGTGCAAGGTGCTGGAGGGGCGGCGCCTAGTCCTCGGAGATGTCCTCCTCCGGGATCTTCAATATCTTGGCCAGCGCCCTGAGCACCCAGCAGTAGACCTGCTTGTCCTTGAGCTGGGCCTTGAGCGGTTCAATCGCGCGGCGGTCGCCGATGTCACCCAAAGCGTCCACCGCCTCATGGCGCAGTTCCAGGTTCCCGCCTTTCAGCAAGGCAATCAATGGCTCAACCGCCCGGGGGTCCTTGAGGGTGCCCAGGGCCCGCGCCGCGGTCTTGCGGAAGCGGCCGTCCTTGTCCTTGAGCATGGCCAGCAGGGGCTCGTAGGCCCGCCGGTCCCCGAGCTTGGCCAGCGCCTCCGCCGCGCGGGCGCGCACGTCCTCGTCAGCGTCCTTCAGCGCCGCGGCCAGCGGCTCGACGGCCCGGCGGTCCTTGAGGTATCCCAGAGAATCCGCCGCCGCTGCGCGTACTCCCTCATCAGTGTCCTTCAGCGCCACAAGCAGCGGCTCGACCGCCCGGCGGCCTTCGATGCGTCCCAGCGCGTCGGCCGCCGCCCCGCGCACGTCTGCGTTCTCGTCCCTCAGCGCGGCCAGCAGGGGCTCCAGAGCACGCGGATCATCGATCTGCGCCAGCGCTCCTGCGGCCGCGTCATTGTCGCGCTTCTGGTCCTTGATCGCCGCGATGAGCGGGCCCACGGCGCGGGCGTCGCCGATGTCCCCCAGTGCGAGCGCGGCCTGATGGCGCACCTCTGGGTCACCGTCCTCCAGGGCTTTGATGATCACCTCCACGGCGCGGGGGTCGTTCAACTCGGCCAGACCGATAATGGCCCAGGATCGCGTGAAAAGCAGGTCCTTCTTGTTTGCCAGCGCCGCGGCGAGCACGTCAAATGCGCGCGGGTCCCCCGCAAACTCGTCGCTCAGAAGCTCAACGGCGCCCGCGCGGATGTTCTTGTCCTCGTCAGCGGCCAGCTGGATGAGGCCGGGAATGGCCGATCTGTGGAACGCGTACTCCAGGAGCGTCAGCAAGGCCGAGCGCCGCGCCAGCGAATGCTCCCCGAAGCGCATGTAGAGCAGCACCTTGCGGACCGCGGCCTCCGGCCCGCCCAGTCTCTCGATCTCCCTGTTGCGCCCCGTGGACCCCTTGGCAAGGCGCTCCGTCGCGGCGTACACCTGCCACACCGGCACGACCACCGCGGCGACGAACCAGACCAGGAGCAGGAAGAGCGCGATACCCAGGCTCCAGCCGACGATGGCGCGGGCGGAAGGGTTTCTCTTCAACGGCTTCCCGTCACTCACGTCCCATGTGACCTTTC
>CAZONU010000608.1:0-1879 GCA_964581145.1 uncultured Planctomycetia bacterium | reverse complement strand
GGGCCAGGCGCACGTCGTTGGCCCAGACATCGTGGGAGAACGGCGCGTAGTTCACCCGCACCCGGAAGCGGGTGATGCGCCCGTCGGGGGTGGTCTCGGCGATCTCCAGGGCGCGGACGCCGCCCTGGTTGCGCAGCTTGCGGAGGTTGGGGTTGCGCGCGGCGGCGGCCTCCAGCCGGCGGGCGATGGTCGCGCTGGAGAAGTCCTTCTTCCAGGTGCGGTACTTGTTGCCGAGCTTGGGACCGGTGCACCACTTGCACTTCGTCCCGGACAGCGGCTGGATCGACACGGCGGTGAACACGCTGGCCGAGTCCAGGGTGTGGCCCCCGCAGCTGGAGTGGAAGTAGGCCGGGAAGACCCGGTTCTGCCAGGTGAGCACCTGCCCCCTGGTCAGGTTGACCGCCCGGTTGATCCGCGCGTTGCGGATGATGCCGGCCCTGTACTCCTGGGAGTCGCGGCCCTTGCTGCCGAAGTGCCAGAGCTCGCGGCGCCTCTTGAGAACGTGGTACAGCGCGTACGTCCGGCTGGCCACCGCCTGGGCCTTGAGGGCCTCGTCGTGCCACTTCTCGATGGGCACCTCGCCGGCCAGCACCCCGCAGACGTACTCCTCGATGTTGAGGTGCACCACGCAGTGCACGGCGCGCCTGCCCGGAACCCCGATGAACTCCACGTCCCCGGGGTAGACCCGCTGGTTGACCACCAGGTCGCCCAGCTCCCGGGGGCTGATCCGGATGCGGGTCAGGTTCTCGCCGTGCGCTTTCATCTCCACGTCGCCCACGTTCAGGTGCCGGCCGTTGAAGCTCACGTAGGCGTTGGCCAGCTTCTTGTTGCGGTTGGGGATCTCCCGCCCGCGGGCATCGTAGATCTTGAAGGGGCCGTGCACGGCCAGGGGCACCAAGGGCGCCGAGCGGCGCACCACCATGCGCACCTGCGGGGCCCGGTCGATCTTGTTGGGGAAGGCCACCAGGGGCACGTCTTCTTCCCGGGGCAGCTCCCGGCAGGAGAAGATCACCACGAGGACGAAGAAGGCCACGATGATCACCGCGGCGCGGACCACCGTCCGGCTGCTGATCCCCGCCGCGAAGGCCGCGGCGGCGGCATTCTCCTGGGGAGCCTCCGGCTCCAGCTCAGGTCGGTTTGAAAGACTCGGACTCACTGAAGATGCACCCGCAGTAGCGCTGCCTGTAGAGCTTCAGCCCCGAGGGGACCCTTTCCCGCCCGGTTCCGTGGAGCGCGACCGTCTCGCGCCCGTCGAAGGCGACTCCGAACTCCGCCGCGGCCCGCTCGGCCTCGCCGGTCAGCTCCCCGTGGAGCTGATAGGGGCTGGAGAGCAACGTCGTGGCGAAGCTCCCCAATTCCAGCCGTTTGGCTTCCCCCGCGGCCCGGCGCATCCGCAGCCGGTAGCAGCGGGAGCAGCGCCCCGAGCGCCCGGCAGCGGGGTCCACTCCGGCATTATACAGGTCGGACAGGAAGGGGGCAAGACCGTAATCATTTTCGGAAACGAAACGGAGCCCCAGGCGCTCGGCGAGCAGGCGGGCGCTCTTCAGGCGCCGCTCGAACTCCCTGCGGGGGTGGATGTTGGGGTTGAAGAAGCCCACCACCACCGGGGAGTAGTCGCGCCCGAACTCCTCCAATACGTCGAGCAGGCACCAGGCGCAGCAGGTGTGCAGCAGAAGTCCCCTGGACTCACCGGAGCCTGGCAACGCGTCCACCCGTTCTCCCCCCGCCCATATATCTATATCCGCCTCCGGGCCAAGCGCTTTCAATGAAAATGAGCGGGACCCGACCGCCGCCCGGCCCCCGGAGCCCCGGATTTTGCGGCCGGCGGCGGCGGTCTTCTGCTCCCCGGCCCCTGAACCCTGAACCCTAGACCCTGAAC
>CAZONU010000607.1:0-1912 GCA_964581145.1 uncultured Planctomycetia bacterium | reverse complement strand
GCCATAGTCCTCAAGTGCCGCGATAACGACCGGGCCATCGAGACGCTGACCTAATAGCAGCCGACTCCATGACTCAAGAGAACGAGTGGTGGCGGGAGTTCTTCTCCAGCCCGCCGAAGTACTATCAGCGCCGTAATTCAGGGAGGCCGAGACCATGAGCAGCTCGATCCGCGAATTCGTGATGAGCCACCCGCTATTCAGCCATCACGATCACCACGCCAGCCCGCGCGTGCTGGAGACCGACCGCGGGAAGTACGGCTACCGCAGCCTGCTTTCCTACGCCGAGGCCGACCTGGTCACCGCCGCCGGCGTCGTGCCCCCCCTGCCGGCCGAGCAGGACGGCGGCGTCCCCGAGGAGCGCATCGCGGAACTCTGGGCCAAGATCCGCACCACCGGCTACGGCCGGGCGGTGTCGCTCACCTGTAAGACCCTCTTCGACCTGGACTACGAGCCCGGGAACTTCGAGGCCATCACCGCCGCGCTGCAGGCGTCCCTGGAGGGCAAGTCCGGCGCGGAGATGCTCGACCACTTCGTCAGGGAGAAGGCCAACAACAAGTGGGTGCTGCACGACTTCCTGTTCAATCCCGAGAACGAGGAGGCCTTCGAGAAGATCGCCTACCCCGACTACTACCGCTTCGCCTTCCGCCTGAACAACCTGTTCACCATGACCGACGTCGCCCCCCTGCAACACCTGGAGCGCGCCTCGGGCATTTCCGTCCTGAGCCTGGATTCGCTGGTCGCGGCGCTCAACGCCACTATTGACCGCTTCAAGGCCACCGGCCGCCTGGCGGCCCTCAAGGTCCCCATGGCCTACGACCGCGATATGACCGTCGGCAATCCCACCCGGCACGACGCCGAGAAGGCCTTCTACAAGCTGACCGTCGGCGACAACGCGCGCAAGAAGCTCAACGAGGGCTCGGTGAGCGCCGCCGAGGCCCGCCCGCTGGGCGACTACCTGCTCCACAAGCTCATTCAGCGGGCCGCGGATGAGAACATTCCCGTGCAGGTGCACACCGGCTACCTGGCCGGGAACTCCCTGGTGCTGAGCGGCACCCGGGCCATGCTCTTCGAGCCCGTCTTCGACCGCTACCGCTCGGTGCGCTTCGACGTCTTCCACGCCTCCTGGCCCTGGACCGCGGAGTTGGGGGCCGTCGCCAAGAGCTGCCCCAACGTCTACCCGGACCTCTGCTGGACGTGGTCCATGAACCCCGCCGGGAGCGAGCGGACCCTCTCCGAGTGGCTGGACAGCGTGCCCTTCAACAAGATATTCGGATACGGCGCCGATACCGTGCTGCCCTGGACCAACGTGGGTTACTCGCTGCAGGCTCGGGCCGGCATCGCCCGGGTCCTGGAACGCAAGACCGAGGCCGGCTGCTTCTCGCCCTCCACCGCCGAGGAGGTGGCCTCCGCGATCATGCTCAGGAACGGCGAGGAGTTCTACGGCTTGGGCTGAGCGGGGACACTGAGCCTTTGACACCCGCGCTCGGTTACCTATAATCCTCTCTCTGGGGGGCTGCCGGGTGCAGCCCCCTGTCAAAGCAGCGGGAGGGGAAGCGTGTTCACCGCCAGGGTTGGCCTGATCGGTCTGGGCACCGTGGGAACCGGTGTCGCCCGGCTGCTCATTGAGCGCCGCGCGGAGATCGCCGCGCGCACCGGCGTGGACCTCGAGCTGGTCGCCGCCGCCGACCTGGAGGCCGGCCGCGCCGAGGGGCTGGGCCTGGCCGAGGGGGTCTTCACCGCCGGCGCCGAGGGCCTGCTGGCCCGCGCGGACCTGGACGTCGTCGTCGAGCTGATCGGCGGGCTGGAGCCGGCCGGCTCCTTCATCAAGAAGGCCCTGTCGGCGGGACGCAGCGTGGTCACCGCCCACAAGCACCTGGTGGCCGAGCGCTTCGCGGAGCTGGCCGCCGCGGCG
>CAZONU010000606.1:0-1915 GCA_964581145.1 uncultured Planctomycetia bacterium | reverse complement strand
CGGGCGCTCCCGGTGAGCCTGACCGCCTCGGCGGTGTTGTTGGAGCCGGCCCCGGCCAGCACCTTGGCCCGGCCGGCGGCGGCCTTGACCGCGAAGCCGACCACCTCCTCGTGCTCGTCGTGGGTCATGGTCGCCGACTCGCCGGTGGTGCCGCAGGGCACCAGCGCGTCGACGCCGCCGGCGATCTGCAGCTCGATAAGCTCGCCGCAGGCGTCGAAGTCGATGCTCCCGTCCTTCTTGAAGGGGGTGACCAGCGCGGTCATCGCCCCGGTGAACTCTGCGCTGTCCGTGGCCATTTCCTTCTCCTCACGCGTCGGGGATTCAGAAGCGGGCGCGCGGCGGGTCCCCTCAGCCGCGCCGGCCGCAGTCGGCTGCGGAGATCAGCGCCTTCATCTCCCGGACCGCGGGGCCCAGGCCCACGAAGATCGCCCGGCTGACTATGCTGTGCCCGATGTTGAGCTCCTCCACTTGAGGAATCGCCGCCACCGGACCCACGTTGAGGTAGTCCAGCCCGTGCCCCGCGGCCACGTACAGGCCCAGGTTCTCGGCCAGGGCCGCCCCGACCACCAGCTCGGCCAGCCGGCCCTCGACGGCCTTCCCCTTGGCCAGCGCGTACTTCCCGGTGTGCAGCTCGACGCCGTCGGCGCCCAGTCTGTGGGCCCGCTCGATCTGCTCGCGGACCGGGTCAATGAACAGGTTCACCCCTATGCCCGCGGCGCGCAGGCGCTCGACCGCCGAGGCCAGCGCCGGCCCGGCGGCGGCCGCGTCCAGGCCCCCCTCGGTGGTGACCTCCTCGCGCTTCTCGGGGACCAGCGTGGCCTGGTCGGGATTGATGCGCAGGGCGATCTCCACGATCTCCTCGGAGACGGCCATTTCCAGGTTGATCTTGCACTGCACCGTGTGGCGCAGGAGCTCCAGGTCGCGGTCCTGGATGTGCCGGCGATCCTCGCGGAGGTGCACGGTGATGCCGTCGGCGCCGGCCAGCTCCGCCGCGCAGGCCGCCCAGACCGGGTCGGGCTCGACGCCCCGCCGGGCCTGGCGCACGGTGGCCACGTGGTCGATGTTCACTCCCAGCTTAGTCATGGCTCGGTTCCCATCCCAAAGGGGCGCGCTTCACTTGAGGACTTGCACCAGGGCCTTGGGCACGGTGGCGTCCGGCGCCAGGGAAAGCCCCGCCGGCGGTTTGACCGTGATGGCCAGCTCGTAGGTCTTGCCCTTCTCGGCGTCGACGAGGCTGGAGACGTCCACCACCGCCAGGATGCTGCGCGGGTCCACGGCGGTCACCCGCTCCGGGTTGCCGTAGAGCCGCACGGTTATCGTCGAGGTGCTGACCAGCTTGACCCCGCGGTCGAAGCCCGGGGGTATCAGCAGTTTCACCGCGATGTTGGGCACGTCCCGCGGCACCGGGGCCTTGCTGATCTCCATGAGGACCAGCACCCGCTCGCTGCAGATGATGCCCTCCTCGGTGGCGATGTCCACGTAGGTGGGGGGCCACTCGCGGCGGCCGCTGATGTCCAGCGTCTCGGTGTAGACGTGGGTGAGTTTCTCCACCGCCTCCTGGCGTCCGCGGACCAGCACCTGGGCGGGCTCGGCGCGGCGGGTCCCCAGGGCGTAGCCGGGGGCCGGTTCGCCCTCGATCCTGATGATGACCTTGACCCGCACCGGCACCAGCTGCCCGACCTTGACCGAGAAGCTCTCGGGCAGGGCGGCCACCTTCACGCCTTCCGGCAGGCCGATGAAATCGTCCTCGGTGAGATTGACGGGCACGTCGCCCCGGGCCCGGGGGGGCAGCTCGTAGCGGGCCAGCACGCTCTTGGCGTCCAGCGCGACCATCCGGCCGCGCGGGCCGCGGAGGGTCACCTTGACGGTGCTCGGCGGTTCGGGGACCACCTCCAGGCCCTCGGGGATCTTGAGG
>CAZONU010000605.1:0-1917 GCA_964581145.1 uncultured Planctomycetia bacterium | reverse complement strand
CGCCATGATCGCACCGATTCTAGCAGCGCGTGCGGCCGACTACAAGTGGCGCCAGGCGCCGCGCATTCCTGGAATTCAATGCGGGCCGGTGAGGTTGTATCGAGAGACCAAAAGGCCCTTGCAAAAACCGCCTGATCTTGGCATAGTGGGGCCCGCATCGGAGTTGAGACGTCTGGGTAAGCGCGACTTCGCGGGAGCCGGTCTGAGTTGAACCCTCAACTCATCACCACCGCAAACCTCGATAGACTGCTTTCGGCATTGGCCTCTTCGGCGGAGGTGTTCGTTCCCAAGGTGATTGGGGAGCGGACCGCCTGGCAGAAGCTTCCCGCCGAGGGGGGGTACCGGACCACCGCGGTGCGGGTCGATCATCCCGCCAAGGGCTTCTTCTTTCCGGCGCAGGAGGGGGTGGGCAGCTACCCCGCCAAGGAGGACTTCGCGCCGGGCGCGCCCGCACGGGTCATCGTCGGGGTCAAGGCCTGCGACCTGGTGGCGCTGAAGACCTACGACGCGGTCTTCGGCGAGGGCGACGTCAAGGACGAGTTTTACCTTTCCAAGAGGGACAACACTACCGTCATCGCCGCCGACTGTCCCGAGCCGGCCCCGTTCTGCGGCTGCTCGCTGCTCGGCGGCAAGCCCTACCCGCAGGAGGGCTTCGACCTGTCCCTGGCCGAGGTCGAGGGCGGCTACGTCGTCGAGGTCGGGTCCGAGAAGGGCCAGAAGATCGTCAGGGGCAGCTCCGGCTCCTTCTCGGAGGCGCCCGCCGACAAGCTGGCCCAGCGGGAGGCGGCCCGGGGGGCGGCGCTCGACCGCCTGGAGCTGGTCAACGAGAACTACCGCACCGAGGCCGGTCGCCAGGAGCTGGTCGGCCGCAAGGGCCGCGAGGCCCAGTGGCGCGAGGGGGTCTCCACCTGCGTGGAGTGCGGCGCGTGCCTGTTCGCCTGCCCGACCTGCTACTGCTTCCTGCTGCACGACTATCCCCGGCCGGACGGCGGCGGCCAGCGGGCCAAGGCCTGGGACGCCTGCATCTACGGGGGCTATCACCTGATGGCCGGCGGGGGCTCGCCGCGGGCGGACCTGGTCAAGCGCTTTCGCAACCGCTGGCTGCACAAGTTCGACTACTTCGTGGACGCCTTCGGCTTCGAGTCCTGCTCGGGCTGCGGGCGATGCATCACCGGCTGCCCGGGCAAGATCGACCTGAGAAAAGTCATCAAGAGCCTGGAGGGGGCCTAACCGTGGCCAACCCCTACCTGCCGGTGGAGGCCGAGTTGGTCGAGGTCGTGGCCGAGACCCCGACGATAAAGACCTTCTGCCTGAAGCCCGCCGAGCCGATCCCCTTCAAGGCCGGGCAGTTCATGCAGCTGACAGTCCCGGGCATGGGCGAGGCGCCCTTCACGCCCAGCTCCGACCCGCGGGTCGCCGACCGCATGGAGATCACCGTCCTCAAGACCGGGGCGGTGACCGTCCGGCTCCACGAGCTGGAGCCCGGGGCCAAGCTCGGCCTGCGCGGGCCCTTCGGCAAGGGCTACCCGCTGGAGAAGCTCGCCGGGCAGGAGGTGGTGCTGGTCGGCGGCGGGGTGGGACTGGCCCCGCTGAGGGCGCTCGTCTACGCGCTCCTGGCCGAGCCCGAGAAGTACAGGAAGATCGTCATCCTCTACGGCGCGCGCACCCCCGCGGAGCTGGGCTTCCGGCGGCAGTACGAGGAGTGGGCGGAGCCCAAGAACGCCTCGATCAACGTGACCATCGATGTCCCCCACCCGGACTGGGACGGGCACGTCGGCCTGGTGACCACGCTGATAGACGAGCTGGCGGGCGTGAACGCCTCGGAAGCCTATGCCCTGAGCTGCGGGCCGGAGGTGATGCTCAAGTTCGTGACCCTCAAGCTCCTTGAAAAGGGCTTCGGGGAGGAGCACATTTACC
>CAZONU010000604.1:0-1946 GCA_964581145.1 uncultured Planctomycetia bacterium | reverse complement strand
CCAGGACGGCAATGTTCAGGCCAACGAGCTGATGCCGGCGCGCCGGCCCAGCGGAGAGAACTGGCCGGGCACGGCCTCCCCGGCGGCGTCCTTGAGGACCAGCTTGGCGAGGTCCTTGAACCCGGCGGGCAGGGGCACGCCGGAGGTGACGTGGGCGGCCTTGCGGGCCAGCCCGGCGGGCTCGGCCACCTCGATCTCGACGTTGACGGGCTCCCCGCCGGCGGACCGCGCCGCCAAAGCGAGGAGCCCTCCCAGGAGGAGGGCTCCGTTGCGCATGGTGGTTGCCTTTCTTCTCTTATTCGAAAATCACCTTGCCGATGCCGGCGATCTTGTTGCACTCGCCCCACCAGGTGGTGTACTCGCCGAGCTTGCCGCCGCCGTGGCGCATGCGGTAGGGGTTGAAGCCGATGGACAGGCCCTTCTTGTACTTCAGGCCCATGTCCCGCAGGGGAATGGATATCTCCATGAAGTAGCGGTCCTTGAGCTTGACGGTCTTGACCACGGCCTTCCAGGTGACGTCCCCGGCGTCGCCGTCCAGGTCCCGCAGGAAGTCCATGAACACGCCGTTGGGGTTGACCACCAGCTTGACCGCGTCGGTGCGGTCCAGCTCCTGGTCGATGTAGAACTCGATGCAGTCGTCGCCGTAGACCTTCTCGTCGCGCTTGGTGCACTTGATCTTGAGCTTGTCCATCTCGGATTCCATGCACAGCGCGGCGATGTAGAAGTTCTTGGTGTCGTGGCAGATGAGCACGGCGGTGTCGTTGGCCACGCGCTTGCCCTCGTCGCTGACCAGCTTTACCTGGATGGCCTTCTTCCAGGCGGCGTCGTCCAGCTTGCCGTCGACCGTCGGGCCCTTGTCGACCTTGACGCACTTCCAGATGTTCTTCTGCTCGTTCATGAGGCCGATCCTGGGCATGGGCCCGGCCATGGAGACGCCGCTGCCGGCGGCGACCTTCTTAAGCTTGGCCTCCAGCGCGGCCAGCCTCTTGGCCATGTCCCCGCTCGGCGCCGCCGCGGTGGTGCCCGCGGTGCCCTTCTTCTCGAGATCGGCCACCCGCTTCTCGAGGGCCTGGAACTGCTTCCTGCTGACCTCGCTCTTCGACCCGCCGCCCGCCGCGGGCTGCTTGCCGGCGCAGCCGGCGACCAGCAGCACCGCCGCGCCGCACGCTACCAGGAACCTGGACATCTCTTTCCTCCTCCCGAATAAGAAAGCTCGCGCGAGCTTCCGGCGGCCGGACTCCGGCCGGCCGGCCTGGGAAGCTCTGCACCGGTCATCGGTATCGGTCATGGGAAAGCGGCGGTGGGCCGTGGGGCCCGGCGCTCAGAACTCGCAGACGTAGCTGCGGTTGGAGGCCATGAAGCCCACGCCCAGGGAGACCAGCAGGCTGAGGACCGACCCGCCCAGCAGGCCCTTGGCCGGCCCGGGAATCTGGGTGAAGGCATCCCCCAGGGGCGGCTCGGCCACCTTGATGAAGCCCACGAAGAGCGCCGCGGCGACCAGGAACAGCACGAAGGCCACCACCGTGAGCATGCGCCGCTTGGACTGGTCCTTGCCGATGGCCTGCATGGTCTTGCTGTCCAGGGCGGGCACGGCGTGCCCGCAGACCGGGCAGACTATCTCCTTCTGCCTCTCGGTGAGCACCAGCTCCATGGTCTGGTAGCACTCCGAGCAGGTTCCGCGCATGACGACGGCCATGATTCGCCCTCCCTAGACGAGGCCGCTGGTCCCCATATCCCGGCCTCGGCCAACGCCGGAATATTACCCGTGGCCCGGGAGGCCGTCAAGGGGAAACGGAGGGCGCCCGGACCCGCGGGCGAACGGCTGCTATAACAGGAGGCTGGAGGTTCGAGTCCTCCCGGGCGTGCCACCCCGAAAATCCGGCCCCGGGCTGCGGCCCGGGGTTTCTCTTTGGGAGCTGCGACCCCTCTCTCTACCGGCCGGCCCC
>CAZONU010000603.1:0-1956 GCA_964581145.1 uncultured Planctomycetia bacterium | reverse complement strand
CACGGAGACACGGAGACACGGAGACACGGAGACACGGAGACACGGAGACACGGAGGGGGCTATTGACCTTGATCGCGGAAAGCGACGCCCTGAAATCCAAGCCCGGCCCGCCGCGGCCCGAGCCCAAAGGTTCTCGGTGCCTCTGTGCCTCTGTGGTGGATAAGAACTTGCTGATCAAGGTGGCCCGCCGGCGCGCGCGGGGGATCTCCTGGCAGGCTATCGCCCGGGGGACGGGCTTGTCCGCGTTGGAACTGGCCCGGCTGCCCTTTGATCACGCGGAGATCTGGGAGCCGCTTTACAAACGCGCGGAGAAGCTCCAGTTGCAGGAGGCCGAGGGCGAGGGCCTCAAGGCCCTGAATATCCTCCTCGAAGACAAGGACCGGATCGCCGCCGAAAAGGCCGGCCGCGAGTTGCTCATCCACCGCCGTCACATAGAAAGAAGCAGGGGGGACATGTACCGGAAGTCCGCCGCAGGCGGAAGCGGTACGTGTCCCCCGACTGCGGAGCAGAACGGGGAACGCTGGTTCGCGGAAGACCCGCCCCCCGAAGAACTGACAGGTTCAATCATTCACCTCGCCTGCCGCCGCGCGCAGGGGGAAGATCTGCTCACCACCGCCGCGGAGATCGGCCGCCCTCACCAGGAAGTGGCCCGCTGGGCGTTCGTTTACGCGAGAGACTGGGACCGGCACTGGCCCACGGCGCGCCTTGAAACCGCGCGCTTCTACGCGGCCCGCGCGCTGAAAGCGCTTACGTCATTGGCCTTCGGCCCGGACAGAAACCTCGCCGCCCGCGCCGCAAGGACGCTCTTAATTCATCGCAGGCACATGCATTGGGCGCGCAATAATCAACCACCAAGACACCAAGACACGAAGAACCTTGAGGACTTGAACGCGGCGGAAACCGCTCGCGAAACCTGTGCGCCTTCCCGCGACCCGAATTCCAACTTGGTGCCTTTGTGCCTTGGTGGTGAGAGAGGTTGGAGAAGCCGCGACGGGCCCACTTGAGCCGCCGGGCCCGCGGCGCTACACTGCCCCCCGAGAGCAGGGGGGAAAAAGCATGAGCCACGCGCGCGAGTTCCGCACCGTCGAGCAGAAAGAGGTCTACCGCGGAAAGGCCTTCCGGGTCAGCGACGACCTGGTCGAGGTCGCCGGCCGCCGCTTCCGCCGCCAGGTGGCCGTCCACCCCGGCGCGGTGGGCATCGTGCCGGTCCTGCCCGGCGGGCGCGTCGCCCTGGTCCGCCAGTACCGCCACGGGCCGCGCCAGCGCACGCTGGAGATCCCCGCCGGCACCCTGGAGCCCGGCGAGCCCCCGGAGGCCTGCGCCCGCCGCGAAATCGAAGAAGAAATCGGCTGGCGCGCCGGGAAGCTGGAGCCGCTCGGCGTCATGTACCCCTCGCCGGGCATCTGCACCGAGGTCATTCACCTCTTCGCCGCAACCGAGCTGACCGAAACCCGGGCCCGGCCCGAGCCCGACGAGGATATCGACGTCGAGAAGTATTCGGTGAGTGCGATAAAGGAGATGATCGTCGACGGGCGCGTCCGCGACGGCAAGACGGTTACGGCTATCGCCCGCTGGGTCTGGCGGAAGGAGAGTTAGCTTCCCACCGCGGAGGGCGCAGAGACTGTTATTATGGAAGCTCATAACCCGCAGATTCCGCCGATGGCACAGATGGTGACTGCTCTAGCTCTCTGCGCCTCTCTGCGCGCTCTGCGGTGAAACCCCGGCCGGGCTATTGCTTCCTGAGGATGGCCGTCGGCCGGCGCCTTTTCAGTGCAGTGCTCTACCAACTGAGCTACCCTGGCGCCGGGGGCCACTATATACCGCGCGGAGGCGTCATGTCAAGGGGCTTTGCATTGAAGCCCTTTCGCCCCTGTCGGTTGCATTCGCGCGCCGACCCCCCGATTCTACACGCTTGCGCGCGGCAGTTACACGAAAAAAGCGAGGCGGCCTGCGAAG
>CAZONU010000602.1:0-1968 GCA_964581145.1 uncultured Planctomycetia bacterium | reverse complement strand
TCGATGAGATGGTCAGGTGCAGGAAGGCCGTCAAGGAAAAGAAGCGGCAGGCCGCCGAGGCCGAGAAGAGGGCCGCCGAGCTCGAGAAGAAGATCGAGGAGCTCAAGGAGGCCGCCGCCGAGTTCCGCGCCGCCAGGCTCGGACCCGGGAAGCTCAAGGAGTACAAGGGGCTGAAAGCCGGGCTCAAGGCCGCCGAGAAGAAGCTCTCCGACTGGCTGGCCACCGGCCCCCAGCGCACCGCGGACAACTCCCGGAAGTACGCGGCGATGACCGCCGAGATCAAGAAGCTCGGCGCCAAGCTGGCGGGGTTCTAGCAGTCCGGAGAAACCCGCAGCCGCACCCCTCAGGGGTCCGCTCCCGGCGGGAGCATACCTGTCCGCCGCGGTCCTCCGCATTCCGCAATCCAGCCTCCAAGCGCCTCCTTGACCCCGCGCCGCGGCGGGGCTATGCTGTTGCGTCCTGAACCTCAGAGGGTAAAGGAGTCCGGGAGCGCCCGCCGATCATGCTTTCCGCCCGCGAGGCCAACCGCCGCTACTTCCGCGAGGCCTACCGCGGCGGGGAGCGCGGCTGGGCCGCGGAGCAGCCCGACCCCCGGGTCCTGCGGCTCCTCCGGCGGGTGAGGCGCGCGGTCCCCGGGGGCCGGCTGCTGGACGTGGGCTGCGGCGAGGGCCGCCACACCCTGGCCGCCGCCCGGCTGGGCTTCAAGGCCGTGGGCGTCGACTACCAGCCCCTGGCCCTGGAGCGCGCCCGGCGCCGGGCCCGGCGCGAGGGCATCAGGGGGACCGGCTTCCGCCGGGCCGACGTCTTCCGCCTGCCGTTCCCCGAGGCGCGCTTCGAGGTCCTCCTGGACTGCGGCTGCCTGCACCACCAGCGGAAGCGCGACTGGCCGGCCTACCGCCGGAGCCTGCTGCGGGTCCTGGGGCCGCGGGGGTTCCTGGTGCTCATGGTCTTCAGCCCACGGTTCCGGTTCTTCCGGGGCAGCCGCCGGCGCTGGCACATCGCCCGGGGAGCCTACCGGCGATGCTTCACCGCCGGCGAGGTCGCCGGGCTCTTCGCCCCGGAGCTGGAGGTCCTTGAGGCCGCCGAGCGGCGCGGGGTCGGCGGGGGCTTCTGGCACGTCCTGCTGCGCGCTCCTTTTCGGGCTTGACATCTGGCACGTCCTGCTGCGCGCTCCTTTTCGGGCTTGACAGTCCCGGGGACCACATTTAGACTCGCCTGATTGTGCGAACACCGCGCCCTGCGGGCGCCGGTTGCGGGGGATTGCTCATGAGCAGGACCGCCTCCTACCTGACCGTCACAGCCGCGCTGGCGCTCTTCGCGGCCGGCTGCGGGGGACCCAGAACCAGCCGGAGGCCCCGCGACCGCGGCCCCACCCCCGAGGCCGGGAAGATCGAGGGCATCGACTTCAGCCGCTACTGGCCGCGGGATGAAGTGCTCAAGCTCACCCCCGCCGAGCGCGCCCAGCTCCTGGAGCTGGCCCTGGCGGGCATGCGCGGCACCAACTGGGCGCACGCCGGCGACGTGCTGGTCGCCCTGGGCAAGGACGCCGTCCCCGCGCTGATCCAGCAGGTGGAAAGCTCCGAGGAGACCGCCGCGGCCGCCGGCCCCCTGCCGGTCACCCGGGTCAAGACCCTCGGCGAGCTCTCCCACGACGTGCTGCTCCGCAGCGTGCAGTACCACTCCAAGTACAAGGGCCAGTTCCCGGCCAGGAAGAGGGCCGCCTGGGAGGAGTGGTGGAAGGCCAACGGGGCGGCGCTCAAGCCCGAGTAGCGCCCGCCCGCGCCCGCCTCCGAGGTCCGCGGGCCGTGCATCCCTTCACACCCAGGCGCGCGTCCCTGGCGCTGGCCGCCGCGCTGGCCCTGGCGCTGGCGGGCTGCAGGCCCTCCTGGCCGGAGTACGACCCGGCCCCCGCGCTGGCCGCCGCGCGGGCGCGCAGGGGCCGCACCGCGCGCAGCATCGAGCAGGTGC
>CAZONU010000601.1:0-1977 GCA_964581145.1 uncultured Planctomycetia bacterium | reverse complement strand
CGGGAAGCCTGCCCGCAAGACGTTTGACTATCTCCGCTCCGATACTGCCGCCCTGGCCGTCGAGGACCGCGACTATCACCTAGTCGCTCCTTCCTCCCCCCGGAGGCAAGTGCTTCGTTGAGCAGTCAGCTGATTCTAGGCGCGCACGCCTGAGTGTCAACCCTCGGGCCGGCGCCAAAGAGGTGCCGGCCCGCGGGCATGAATGTGGAGGGTTCCCACAGGCCGGCGCGGCCTCGGGAAACGCTTTCCGCACTTAACGTACTGATAACAAAACGCTTGCGTGAAGATAGCTCGCGCGGCACACCTCTTGCTAATTTCTTCGCGGACGCCGGCTGCGGGGGCACCGGCAAGCGACACGGAGGCAGAGATGAGGTTGAAGCAGGTTCTTTTCGGAGGCGCGATGCTGGCGGCCCTGACCCTGGCCGCTCCGGCGCGCGCGGGCGAGGACGCGGCCTCGCCGGAGGCCGCCCGACGGCAGGCCTTCGAGAAATGGCTGAAGATGCGCAGAAGGCGCTGGGAGAACTTCGTCGACAAGCGCGAGGACGTCTTCGACAAGCGGGAGGACCGCCGCGACCGGCGCGAGGACATCCGCGACCGCCGGGAAGACGTGCGCGACCGCCGCGAGGACATCCGCGACAGGCGCGAGGACGTGCGCGACAAGCGCAACGACAAGGTCAAGGCCGCGGCCATGAAGAAGCTCCTGGAGGAGCGCAAGGCGGCCATCGCCGCGGGAGAGGAGGACAAGGTCGCCGCGCTCAACAAGAAAATACTCAAGCTGCGCGCGAACGTCCGCCGCGACAAGCGCGAGGACGTCTTCGACCGCCGCGAGGACCGGTGCGACCGGCGCGAGGATGTCCGCGACCGCCGCGAGGACCGGCGCGACCGGCGCGAGGGCGTCCGCGACCGCCGGGAGGACCGCCGCGACCGCCTCAATCGCGAGTTCTTCCGCAGGAAGCGCAAGGCGCCGCACAAGCCGGTTCCCAAGCCCGTCAAGCGCCGGGCGCGGCGCCGGCAGAGAGCGCGGAGGAAGTAGAGCGCCCGCAAGTGAAGGCTTCAACGCGGCGGGCCCGGTGACGCGTCACCGGGCCCGCCGCATTTCCTAACGGCCTGCTAGAGCTCGGCCCTGTTGATGGCCCGGCAGCCCAGCCAGAGGGGCAGGGCGGTGGCCACCGCGCTCAGGCTCAGGGCCAGGAAGGTGGCCCACTGCAGCGGCCGGCTCAGGGCGCGGATGCCCGCCTGGGCGAAGACGTACTGCCGGCAGAGCAGGCCCACGCCCAGGACCAGCAGGCCCACGAAGCCGATGGAGAGCACCAGGCACAGCGTGCCCCCGAAGCCGGAGACGATCTTGGCCGGGCTCTCCTCCCGGTAGTTGGGGAATATGGCGCCCATGCCCACGGCGATGGCCGGCAGCCCCAGGCACATGCACAGCGCGGTGAAGACGTGCATCCAGGCCATCCTCCCCGGAGTGCGCAGCATGTAGGAGCTGAGCAGCACCAGGGGCACGATCAAGAGCAGCGACCCGCCCAGCGAGAACACGTACTTGCCGAGCAGCAGGCGGCTGCGCTTCACGGGCAGCAGGCTGAGCACCCAGAAGCGCTTGCCCTCGATGGAGATCAGCGGGAAGACGAAGCGGGTGGTCAGGGTGGCCAGGGTCAGCCCCGCGGCGGCCAGGTTGGTGAAGGCCACGAAGTTGGTCCAGCGCAGGCTGCGGATGTGCTCCAGGACCAGGCCGTGGTAGCCCAGGTTGCGGAAATTGGCCACGTAGAGGAAGAGCACCCCGAAGAATATGAACACCTGCAGGTACTGGACCGGGTCGCGCAGGAAGGTGCGCACGTCCTTGGCCACCAGCCGGGAGGTGAAGGGCGCGAAGCGCGAGAAGCCCCGGCTGAGCCAATCGATGAGGCCCCCCATGCGGTAGAATCTCCGGGCGGGCGCGCCGGCGCCCCGGCTGTAGCTGGAGGCGTAGAGCTTCTCGGC
>CAZONU010000600.1:0-1989 GCA_964581145.1 uncultured Planctomycetia bacterium | reverse complement strand
AGAGATATCGACCAAAGTCCTCACCCGCTGAAACAAAAATGATGGAACACTAGCAGTCCGTTGAAAAATGGAGCGCCGTGACGGCCACGGCTATTCGCTTGGTTTCAATCTTGCCGTACCACACCGAGCCGGGTGGGAGTTTCAACGCCATCCGATGCTGCTTTTCCATTTCGGCGACTTTCTCGCGCGGAACGCCCTCGGGGAACCCGTCCTTGCCAAAGCGACGGCGCATTTCTTCCTCTTTCACTTCAACGTAGACGGCCCAAAGGGTACACTGGAGCCCGCCCGTCTCTTTGCTCCACGCCGGCTTGCTCGCCTTCAGGTATAACCCCTGCTTCCAAGGTCGTCTCTGCGCCGCAGGCACGCAGCCGGCGGCGAGGGTCGCGGCCACCACGGTCACAATAAGAAAAGCCCATCTCATAACTGTCCCTTTCTCCATTTCTGGTAGTCCTCTGTGCCCTCTGTGAAACTATGAAGCAAGCCTCCAAGTCGGTTAGGATCGGGATGCACTCGAGACTGGCTCGGGGCTCCCATATCCGCGCCCTCTGCGGTGAAAAGGTTTTTGCCCCGGGCGCGCGACGGGCCCGCCCTAGCTCGCCGCCGGGCGCGCTTGACGCGCGCCGGGCAGCGGGCGTATAATCCCCGGCCATGCCGCAGATCAACGTGACTCTCACCGTGACCTCCGGCCGGGCCGCCGGCAAGACCTACGAGATCCCGCCCGAGGGCCGGGCCACCCTGGGCCGCGCGGAGAGCTGCGACTTCCAGGTGGTCGACGACGGGGTCAGCCGCACCCACTGCCTGATCGAGAACAAGGGCCAGCGGGTGCTCCTCACCGACTTGGGCTCCGCCAACGGCACCCTGGTCAACGGCGCGTCGGTGATATCCAGCTACCTGCACGACCACGACGAGGTCCGCATCGGCCTGGCCCTCATCAAGGTGGAGATGCAGGGCGCGCGTCCCCAGCGCGTCGAGCGGCGCACCACCCTCAGCCTGGTCAAGGACAAGCCCACCGGGGAGTACAGCCAGCGGGTGGTGAAGATCAACCAGACCATGATGATGTCCGCGCCGGGGGCCGCCGCCGCCAAGGCCGAGGACCTGGCCCAGGCCCACGCGGCGCTGCAGACCCTCTACCGGGTGGGCAGCGCCATCAACGCCGAGCACGACCTGGGCCGGCTGTCGGACACCATCGTGGAGTCCGCCCTGGAGGCCACCGGCGCGGAGCGCGCGGCGCTGCTGATCCAGAACCCGGCCACCGGCCAGATCGAGCCGGCCGCCGCCAAGCGCCGGGGCGGCAAGCGGGAGACCAGCCTGAGAGTGAGCAGCACGGTGGTCGAGGAGGTCCTGCGCAAGGGGGTCTCGGCGCTGTCCGTCGACGCCTCCGCCGACGACCGCTTCAAGGCCGGGGCCAGCATCATCATGCAGCAGATCCGCTCGGTGATGTGCGTGCCCCTGGCCAGCCAGGAGGCGGTGCTGGGCGCCCTCTACGTCGACACCACCGACGCGCGCCGCAAGTTCGGCGACGGGAATCTCGAGCTGCTGGCGGCCATCGGCGCCCAGGCCGGGGTGACCATCGAGCGCGCCCGGCTCATCGAGGACCTGGAGGGCCTGTTCATCGGCGCCATCCGCGCGCTGGTCGCCGCCGTCGAGGCCCGCGACCGCTACACCCGCGGCCACTCCGAGCGTGTCACCGCCTACAGCCTGGCGGTCACCGACGTGCTGGGCCTGCCCGTCCGCGACCGCGAGATCGTGGAGCTCTCCGGGCTGCTCCACGACGTGGGCAAGATCGGCGTGCCCGAGGCGGTGCTCAACAAGCCCGGGCGGCTCACCGACGAGGAGTTCGAGGTCATCAAGCGCCACCCCGCGCAGGGCGCGGACATCGTCCGCAACATCCGCCACCAGTACATCGACGAGGTGACCATGGCGGTGCGCCACCACCACGAGCGCTGGGACGGCAAGGGCTACCCCGACGCGCTGCCCTCCGAGAAGTCC
>CAZONU010000599.1:0-2027 GCA_964581145.1 uncultured Planctomycetia bacterium | reverse complement strand
GGCCCATCGCGAATGGCTGCCGCAGTTCTTCGAGTAGAAGTTCACCGCAGAGGACGCAGGGGACGCAGAGGAAGCACAGGAGACGGGCTCAAATGGAAGCCAGCAGCGTCCTCAAGGACATCTTCGTCGCCCCGGATTTTGACAACGCGCGGGTGACAATCAGCTTCAGCGCGCCGCGCGGCTTGGAGGGCGGAAGCTGGCGGATACTCGCCGGCCGGAAAAGGGTCGCCGGCGGGCGCCTGCCCGGGAAGGGCGGCAAAGTGAAGTTCGAGGCGGCCATGGGCCGGTTTGAGCCCTGGACGCTGCGCCGGCCGTTTCTTTACGCGCTGGTCCTTAACGTGAACACCGGCCGCGGGCGCCGGGAGCTGGTCCAGCGCTTCGGGATGTACAAGTTTCACGTCGCCGAGAAGCGCATCTACATGAACAACGTGCCCCTCTGCGTGCGCGGGGTCATCCGCGGGCGCGAGGCCCACGACCACGCGAATCTCCTGGGCCTCGACGAAGAGGAGTTCTACGCCAGGTACATCCGCGCGGCGAAGCGCCTGGGCTTCAACCTGGTGCGCTTCCACTCGCGCGTCCCCTCCGAGGCCTACTTCCGGGCCGCCGACCGCCTGGGGATCCTCACCCACGTCGAGATCCGCAAGTACTACGGCAAGTACCAGAAAGAGCGCGACCTCATGGACCACGACCCGGTCCTGGTCCGCAAAAAGGACTGGGAGGAGGCCATCCGCCGGGTCCGCAACCACCCCTCGCTGATGGTCTACTGCCTGGGCAACGAGATCAACACCCCGGGGCGGAACCCGCAAGTGGCCGAGCGCGCCGCGGAGCTCCGGCGGCTGGACCCCACGCGGCTGTTCATCGACACCTGCGCGCGCGGGGAGTTCGACCGCGCGAACATCGACCTCGACGTCCAGCACATGGGCTACTTCGCGCCTTTTGGACGCAACTACGGCATGTACGACACCAGCCGCAACTGGGGCATCTTCGGCTCGGTCCAGGGCAAGACCATGCTGGCCCGCTCGAAGGGCGGCGCCACCCGCCGGGAGGTGCCGGTGAACTTCCCGGTGCTGGCCCACGAGGTGGGCCACTACGTCGCCTACCGCGACCTGGACGCCTTGAAGATAAAGTTCGCGAAGAGCAAATCCGAAGAGCCCTGGTGGATCGACGAGCTCATCAAGTTACGCAAGAAGAAGGGCCTCGAAAAGGACTACCCCCGGCTCATGGAGGCCAGCATCTGCTACCAGTACGTCTGGTACAAGCAGGTTTTTGAAAGCGTGAGAAGGAGCCCGATCCTCTCCGGCTTCCAGTTCCTGCAGCTGGCCGACACCGAGCGCTACGAGAACGCCAACGGCCTCTTGGACCCCTTCGACGACCTCAAGAAGACCGTCAAGCCCGCCGACTACATGAAGTTCAACTCGGACGCCGTCCTGGTCGCCGACCTGCCCCGCCGGACCTTTTTTGAACGCGAAAAACTGGAAGTTCCCGTGTGGCTCTCCAACTACGCGGAAGGTGTCGGCGGAGAGGGCACGCTGAGCTGGACGCTGAAGTCGAAAGGCGGAAAGGGCCTGCGGCTTTCCGGGCGGCTCGGGCGCCTGGAGGTCAAGCACGGGCTGGCGCGCATTGCCACGATTGAGATCGCGCTGCCGAAGGCCGCCCGGCCCCGGGCGCTGGAGTTCGAGGTTGCGCTCGAGCCCGGCCGCGGCGCGAAGATCGCCAACAGCTGGAACCTGTGGCTTTATCCCAACCGCCCCGAGAGGCTGGCGGTCAAGAAGGCAACTGTTTCGTTGGCAGACATCAACCTGGTCAAGCGCTACCCGCAGTTGAACATCTCCACCAACATGCGCAGGCCCGAGAAGCTGATAATCGTTGACCGTTTCAGCGAGCCGGTTTTCAAACACCTCGAAAAGGGCGGGGACGTGCTCATGCTCTGGCGGGTGCCGGAGACCCGCGACCGGGCCGCCCCTCGCGAGAAATACTACATGCCGTCCACGTGGGACCGGTTCAAGGGGGTCATCTGGGACCGCGGC
>CAZONU010000598.1:0-2039 GCA_964581145.1 uncultured Planctomycetia bacterium | reverse complement strand
GTATGGTGCCGATCTTCTCGCGGAGATAGTAGGCCGCGTACCTGACGTACTCGCCGGCCTTGGGGCTGTCCCCGTGCAGCGCCAGGCCCATGACGGTCAGCCCGGCAATGGCCCCCGGTATCCGCGAGTAGAACGGCGTGGGCCCGCCCCTCTTGAGGTACTTCATGTAACCGTCGGCCCACTTCTCCATGTGGGCGACCTTGGCCTTGCGGCTGGCCGCGTCGAAGTCGGGGTGGTCGCGCAGCCAGTCGTACATCGCCGCGCACTTCTGGGCCTCGATGCCCGAGTAGCTGGGGGTGCGCCCGCTGATCCGGAACTTCTTGAAGCGCTCCGCGGCCTTCCTGCCGACGGCCGCGTCGGCGGTGCCGAGATAAAGCACCGCCTGGGCGATGGCCCCGGCGTGGTCGCGCGGGAGCTTCCTGGCGCGGAGCTTGTAGTCGTCGCGCTTCATCCACTCGCGCAGCTTCTCGAGGGAGGGCCCCTTCCAGGCTTTGGCCCGGAACCAGATGCGCGGCCGCTCTTTACGAACTTTGGGCGCGGCCCCCTCGCCGGCCAGCGCTCCGGACAGGAGCGCCCCGCCGAGCAGGACGACAGTCATCGACGTCACGAGCTTCATAACGCAGTCTCCCTTGTCCCGTTACTTGCCCGGCTTGAAGGTGTAGCTCAGCGCGCCGACCTTGACGACCAGGTCCGCGCCCTTTTTCTCCACCGAGCAGGCCGGCATCTTCGCGGTCTTGGTGTCGGCCGCGAAGAGCACGTGCAGGTAGACGCACGCGGCGGTCTCATCGGGGGGCACCACGTCCAGGCGCCCGCTGCCGAACTGCTGCTCCGGCTTGGTCCGCGCGGGGTCGAACTTGCCGTAGTGCTTGCCGTCCTTGGTTTGGATCCTCTGCTCCGTCCCGCGCTGGCCGAGGTGCAGGTACTTGTTCTTCTCGCCGCCCATGTCCACCAGCCTGGCGTTCCCGGGCAGCAGGGTCTTGCAGAAGAGCCGGCCCTTGCCGTTGTCGATCATCACGAGCTTACCAGCGGCGTCGATCCTGGCCGGCTTGATGCTGTGCAGCAGCCAGCGCGTCTTGGTGCCGGGGCCCGGCTTGACCCTGTCCAGCACCAACAGGTACTTGTAGCCCAGGAATACCAGCTCGCGCTTCCAGGAGGAACCCGTAGGCCAGGTCGAGCCGGAGAGGTCGCCCAGGACCCGGGCGTACTCCTTCCTGGCCTCGTGAGCCAGGATAACCCCGGTGGCGGGGTGCTTGTACTTGGCGCGCCGGGCTTTCCATTCTTTCCAGGAGGGGGTGCCGTCGAAGTCCACCTTGGGCTGCCAGCCGTGGTTCTCCGGGCCGTTGAAGATCACCACGTTGGCGCTCCAGGGCGACTTGTAGTACATGTGCATCCTGCCGCGGTAGCCGCCGACGTAGGCCCCGTTCTTGATGGCCAGCGGGGCGTGCTTGAAAATCGTGAACTTGCCCTGGTCCCAGGTGCCGTGGTGGTCCACGGTGTCCCCGCACCTGAAGTGGATCACCGTTGCGTCCGGCTTCCAGGACGAGCGCCAGCAGACGTAGCCGTGCAGCTTGGGGCTGAACACGTCCGCCCGGCCGAGCTGCTCCAGCGGCAGGGGCTTGACTTCCGGGTTGTTGAAGACGAAGAACTGCCAGACGTAGCTGTAGTAGTAGTCGCTGCGGTAGTTCCAGCGCCTGGCCATGTCGTCGGCCCAGGCGCGGCCGATGCCGTGCCCGTACATGCCGGTGATGGCGTCGATGTGCCCGCGGACCTCGTACTTGTCAGCGTGGCTGTTGCCCCAGATGTCGCCCTCCTTCCAGAACCAGCCGTTGGGATAGGTGGTCCATATCTGGAAGAGCATCTGGCGCTCCAACCAGTTGCCCTGCTCCTCCTTGATCCACTTGGCGGCATCCCAGTCGGTGGCGCTGCGCCACGAGCCCACCAGCCAGGACAGGTGATGGAACTGCCACATCAGGCCGTAGGTCGCGCCGCCGGTGGCGCCGTCCGCAGCCTCGCGGATGGTGCCGTACTTCTCCCTGATG
>CAZONU010000597.1:0-2046 GCA_964581145.1 uncultured Planctomycetia bacterium | reverse complement strand
CCTTGGAGACCTCGGCGTGATAGTTGCTGGCGGCCTCGTCGTCGACCACCAGCTTGTTGGAAGCGTTGCGGCCCATGGTCACCGGGTCGACGCCCAGCTCCACCTTGGTGCCCAGCCCGGAGCCCTCGGTGACCTCCAGGATGAACTGGGGGACCTGCTGGTCGGCGAGGGGGTCCTTGACGAGCGCGTCCCTGGTCTTCTGGGCCGGAGCCGCCGCCTCCGCCACGGAGGCGGGGTCGACTTCCACGGTGGCGCCCAGTTCCGCGGCACTGACCTCGATCTTCTCGTCGAAGATCATCTTGTACTCGCCGATGCTGATGGTGTCGCCGGGCTTCAGGGTCTGGCCGGAGACCTTGACCCCGTTGACCGTGGTGCCGTTGCGGCTGCCCAGGTCCACCAGGCGGTAGCCGTCGCCGGCCTTCTCGATGCGACAGTGCTGACGGCTGGACTGCTCGTCCTGCACCTGGATGATGTTAATGCTCGAGCGGCCGAAGGTGGTTACGTCGTCGGTGATCTCGTGGACGATTGCATCACCCTTGCCGTCGCGGATTATCAGCTTGGCCATCTAACCCTTCTCCCGGCCAGGTTCAGGGTCGGAAACCGCTGTTTCCGGCCTGAAAGTCATTGGCCATTCTAGCCTCCGACGGCCGTACCGTCAAGGGGGAGGAAACCCGGATTCAGAGAATAACCGGGGGCGCCCGTCTTTCATCGCATCGGACGCGCTTGGGCGCTTTCCCGTCCCCGCCGGCTTTTCGCCGCTCACGCGGACCTCTTAACGCTGTCCGCTGGCCCCCGGTCTTCTTCAGTTCTGGGCGAGCGGGAAGCTGTGCCGACGCCTCTCCCGCGTCGCCGGTTAGGCCGAGGAGAAAGCTTTCCCCGGCCGTTGACGTCCTCCCCCCCCCGCGTAGAATCTCGCGCGTCGGCCGGATGATTCTTCCGGCCCCTGCCGGAGGAGAACTCCCCCCTTGGCGCAGACACTCAGCGAGAAAATCCTCAGCGAACACGCCGGACGCGAGGTCAAGGCCGGGGAGATGGTGGTCGTCCCCGTGGACCTTATCCTCACCCAGGACGGCACCGGGCCGCTGGCCGTCAGGCAAGTGGAAAAAATGGTCGGGCGCAAGGCGGCCATCCCCAAGGGAACGGTCATGTTCCTGGACCACGCCGCGCCCTCGCCCCGCAAGGAGCTCAGTAACGACCACAAGTTCCTGCGCGGATACGCGACCGAGACGGGCTGCAACCTCTGCGACATCGACGCCGGCGTCTGCCATCAAGTGATCAACGAGCACTACACCTACCCCGGCGCGATCCTGGTGGGCTCGGACTCGCACACCTGCACCGGCGGCGCGCTGGGGGCCTTCGCGACGGGCATGGGCTCGACCGACGTGGCCGTGGCCATGGCCTTCGGCAAGACCTGGTTCAAGGTGCCGGAGACCTTCCGGGTGCGCATGGTCGGCGAGTGGCCCAAGGGAGTATTCAGCAAGGACTTCATCCTGGCGCTCATCGGCCAATTGACGGCGGACGGGGCCACCTACAAGGCCCTGGAGTTCAGCGGCCCGGCGCTGACCAAGCTCAAGCAGCATGAGCGCTTCACCGTCAGCAACATGGCCGTGGAGGCCGGCGCCAAGGTGGGGCTGATCGCCCCCGACAACGTGACCAGGAAGTACCTCCAGAAGATGGGCCGGGGCGACAAGTTCCGGGCCGTCAAGCCGGACGCCGGCGCCAGGTACGAGAAGAGGATCAAGTTCGACGTCTCGGCGTTGGAACCGATGATCGCCTGCCCGCACACCGTGGACAACGTCAAGCCCTTGAAGGCGGTGACCGGCACGCCGGTCCACCAGATATTCATGGGCAGCTGCACCAACGGCCGCCTGGGGGACCTGGAGGTCTTCTCGAAGATAGTCGAGGGCAAGAAGCGCGCCAGGGGCACCCGCGTCATCGTCACCCCCGGCTCGGCCACCGCCTACAAGGGTGCCGTCAAGAAGGGCATCATCGAGAAGCTCCTGGACTTCGGGGTCAGCCTTGGCGATGTCAATGGCCTTCTGCTCA
>CAZONU010000596.1:0-2049 GCA_964581145.1 uncultured Planctomycetia bacterium | reverse complement strand
GGCCAGGAGTTGCCTGTCGGTCCGGGCTCTCACGGGGTGGTGGTCCTCCATCCAGTTCAAGATGGCCGCCGGACGGGCCGGAGGTCAGAGATTATCCCCAAATACGCTTCGCCCGCAAACATCCATATCTCCCCCGCTCAGGCGCCGCTCACCCCCCTGCCCCCGGCGGGGCCACCCCGGCGAGCTTCAACACCAGCAGCCAGCCGGCCATGGTCAGCACCGAGAGCCCGGTGCTGGCCGTCACCATCTGCGCGGCCAGCTCCTCGTCGCCCTTCATGGCCCGGACCATCGTGTAGGTGGCGATGGCCGTGGGCGCCGAGAGGCAGATGACCACCGCGGCCAGGTACATCGGCGCCAGGCCCAGCTGCCGGAGAATCAGCAGGGCCACCGCCGGCTCGACCACCAGCTTGAAGCCCGCGGCCAGGAGCACGTGGCCGAGGCCGCTCCTCAGCGCCGCCGGGCGCAGCGAGGCGCCCACGGCGATGAGCGCCAGGGGCAGGCACATCTGCCGCAGCCAGGTCAGCGGCAGGTCGAGCACCGCGGGCATGCGCCACCACTCGACCCTTTCGGCCACCAGCCGCCAAGCGATGCCCAGCACCGCGCCGATGATTAACGGGTTGGTGCTCAGCCGGGCGACGATCTTGACGAGGTTGCGGGCCCCCGGGCCGGTGTGGTGCGGCAGGGTCAGGCAGATGACCGCCAGAACGTTATAGAGCAGCACCGCGGTGGCGGCCAGCACTCCCGCGCAGGCCATCCATTCCTCGCCGTAGGCGCTGCCCAGCACGGCCAGCCCGACGATGACCAGGTTGGACCGGTGGCCGCCGACGACGAAGGTGCCGCTGCGCACCGCGCTCATGCCCGCCAGCCGCGAGACCAGCAGGGAGACCAGCAGGGTGATCAGCACCGCGGCGCAGAAGGCCAGCACCGCCCGGCCGCTCCAGGCCCGGGAGAGGTCCGACTTGCTGATCACCTGGAAGACCAGCGCGGGCATGGCCACCACGAAGGCCAGCCGGGAGAGCCGCCCGACGGCCTCGTCGTTGAGGATGCCCCCCAGGCGCACGGCGACGCCCAGGGCGATTACGGCGAAGACCGGCAGCACCGCGCCGGCGGCGAAGAGCAGGTCGTCCAATCCGGGTCACTCCCGTGAAAAAATCCGGGCGCGGGGAAGAAGCCCCGCGCCCGGGTGGTCCTCCCTGTGTCCGGCGCTCAGCGCTTTTTCTTTTTCTTGGACGCCGCGGGATCCTCCGCCGTGCCGACGACGTCGATCTTCTCGTCGCTCCCCTTGATGGTCACGCTGACCTTCTTGACCTCCCATTCGCCGGTGAGCTCCAGGTGCACGGTGCCCTCGCCGTTGGGTCCGTGGATGGGGAAGTCCACGTTGTACTTGGCCTGGCCCGGGGCGTCCTTGGTGCCTATGGACAGCGGCTCGCCGAGCTTCTCGACCACCTCGGCGTGGGCCTGGGTCTTCTGCAGAGCCTCCTGCGTGGTGCGCACCCACTTGCCCTGGAGCCAGAGCACCACGACCAGCGCGGCCACGGAGAGGAGCGCGACGACCACCAGGCAGCCCACCGCCAGCGTCCGGCCGGCGCCGCCCTTCTTCTTCTCCTGCTGCTGCTGTTTCTCGGGAGTTTCTTCCGGACTCATGGAGTCTCCTTTCGGTCTCTGCCCCGGCGCGCCCCACCCGCCGGGAGCGCACCGCCGCTGAGGGTAGCCGCCGCCGGCCGCGGGCGCAAGAGAATTCTGGCCGCCCCTAAACTCCTAACAGGTTGTTGAGCACGTGGACCAGCGCCGGCGCGGCTATCGAGCGGGTGCGCTCGTAGACCCAGCAGAGCAGCAGCCCGGCGATCGCTCCCGCGGCCATCCGTCCCGGGTCCGGCCAGTGCAGCAGCCCGAAGAGCGCCGAGGAGACCACCGCGGCCGGCAGGAACCTGAGCTTCATCCTCAGCCCCCCGAAGCAGACCAGGCGCAGGGCGAACTCCTCGGCGACCGGGCGGCGCAGGCCCACGGCCAGCAGCCGCGCGCCCATCAGCGCATCGGACATCTCCTCCG
>CAZONU010000595.1:0-2076 GCA_964581145.1 uncultured Planctomycetia bacterium | reverse complement strand
ACTTAAGATTAGCTCAAAATCTATGGCGGAGAGGGGGGGATTCGAACCCCCGGAGCCCCGAAGGGCTCACCGGTTTTCGAAACCGGCCCATTCGGCCGCTCTGGCACCTCTCCGCCGCGCTTGACTAGGAGTCTTCGCCGTCGCGCCGGGCCGCAAAGAACTCCTTGAGCACCAGCCCGCAGCGCTCGGCCAAGACCCCGGACTCGACCGGCACCCGGTGGTTGAGCGCGGGGTGGTCGACGACGCTCAGCACCGAGCCGCAGGCTCCCGCCTTGGGGTCGCTGGCCCCGTAGACCAGCCGGGAGACCCGCCCCAGCACCATGGCCCCCGCGCACATCGCGCAGGGCTCCAGGGTCACGTAGACGGTGACCCCCTCCAGTCTCCAGGAGCCCAGCTCCGCGGCGGCCTGGGTGAGCACCAGCATCTCGGCGTGAGCGGTGGGGTCCTTGAGCAGCTCGCGCTGGTTGCCCGCCCGGCCGACAATGCGCCCCTCGTAAACGGCCACCGCACCGACCGGCACCTCGCCCTTCGCAGCCGCCGCCTCCGCCTGACGGAGGGCCTCGCTCATGAAGTGCTCGTCGTCGGCGGAACGCATCTGCTTCAATCATAACGGTATATCGGTCCATTTCAAGAGGTAACCGCCGAGGGGCGCGGTTTGAGGCCGAAATGGAAACGGACCCCGGGTGCGCTGGGGGCCGTGGGGCTGAGCCGCGTTCCGGCTTACTCGGACTTGCCGGACTTCCTGAAGACCAGCACCAGGATTACCACCACGACCAGAGCGGCGCCCGCGCCGATCCAGCCCCAGGGGACCCCGGCGCACGCTTCGGCCTCGGCGGTTGAGGGCTCCGCGGGGCCTTTCGCGGCGGGGGCCGGCTTCTCGGGCTCTTTCCCGGGGTCCGTGGAGGGCTTGGCCGCTTCCGCGCCGCCCAGGGGCAGCGTTACCCGCTCCTTGTCGAGTTCGACGACTTTCTTCTGCTCCTGGCCGCCCGGGAAGGTCCACTTCAGCTTGACATCTCCCGGGGACGCCTGCCCGAAGACGGCTCCCGTCGAGCCGGCGGCCACGCTCCAGGAGCCCAGGCAGCGCCGGTCGTTCCAGCCGGTGACGGTCACCGGGCCCGAGTGCCGCGCCCCGGCGGGGAGCACCGCGCGCACGCTGAGCGGCGGCTCGTCCTCGAATGACTCCAGCAGATAGACCATCGCGGTTCCGTCCATGAGCACCACCGCCAAGTCCTGGGCCCCGTCGCCGTTGAGGTCGGCCACGACACCGGCCTGCTGGCCCTTGCCGGTTTCCTCCTGGAAGTCCGCGTTCAGCCAGACCAGGCTCAGCGCCTTGCCGAAGCTGCGGTAGCCGCGGTTGAAGTACATGTGCACGGGCTGCGGTTCCGGGGCGTCCTGGCCGTAGAACACCACTATGTCCTGGAGCCCGTCGTTGTTGATGTCGCAAGTCTGGGCGGCCGCGCCGCCCGGCTGCGCGGTGTAACACATCTCGCCGCTGTGTCCGAAGGCGTCAGCGAAGATCAGCTTGCCCCGGTTGCTCCACAGCCGGCAGCAGGACTGCCCGACCATGAAGACGTCCAGCAGCCCGTCCATGTCGTAATCGCCGACGCAGGCCGCCGCGCGGTCCATGCCGGTGCGCACCGCCACCTTGCGGGCCGGGGCGAAGGCCCCGCCGCCCTTGCCCTTGTAGACGAGGCCGCCCTTCTCGAAGGGCTGCAGGACGTCGAAGAGGCTGTCGCCGTCGAGACCGGCCGCGAGACACGCGCTGGCCAGCCCGAGCTCCGCCAGGGATTCGGACCCGGTCGGCAGCGCCTGGGCTTTGTAGGCTCCGTCCTTGCCCGGCCGCAAGAGGACGGGGGCTCCAGCGGTGCTGACCAGCAGGCCCGGGCGGCCGGGCACGCCGGCGTCAACGATCAGGAGCCCCAGGCAGTCGCCCTCGACCTTGACCGGCACCTCGACCTTCTCGGCGCCGAACTTTCCGTCGGCCCCCTGGAGCCACAGGCGCAGGGCCGCCCCGTCCCAGGAGGCCAGGTCCGCCTTGCCGTCGCCGTTGAAGTCCGCCCAGGCGGCGCGGCGCGA
>CAZONU010000594.1:0-2079 GCA_964581145.1 uncultured Planctomycetia bacterium | reverse complement strand
CTGGTGATCGCGGTCCGGGAGTCAGAATAACCCTGAATGGCTGAGGAGAGGAGCTTCTTCGCGCAGCTCACCCCTCCGGGCGAGGGGGGCATCGCCGTCTTTTCGGTTGAGGGCCCGGGCGCGCGCGCGGCGCTGGCCGCGGCGATGAATTCCGAACGTATCAGGAAACTCGCGCCCGGAGAGCTGGCCTACGGGAAGCTCCTGGCCGGGGACGGCTCGGTGCTGGACGAGGTGATCGTCGCCGCGCTGCCGGCCGCGGGCGGCGCCGAGCGCTTCGAGCTCAACTGCCACGCGGGGGGCGCCGCGGCCGCGGCCGCCGCTGAGCGCCTGGCCTCGCTGGGCCTGGTCCGCCGCGAGCCCCCGCCCGAGCCGGGGCTGGGCGCGATAGAAAGGGACTTCCGGGACGCGCTGGCCGCCGTCCGCACCCGGCGGCAGCTCGCCGCGCTGTGCGCCGCCCGCGCGGCGCTGCCCGGCGCGCTCGATCGCGCCCGGGAGGCGCTCTCCGACCCTGCCCAAGCCGCCGCGCTTCTGGGCGGGATGCTGGAAGAGAGCTCTCGACTGGAGCGGCTGCTGGCCGCGCACCGTGCGGCCATCGCCGGGCCGGCCAACGCCGGCAAGAGCACCCTCTTCAACCGCCTGGCCGGGGCCGACCGGGCCATCACCAGCCCGCACCCGGGGACTACCCGAGATGTCGTTGAAGCCCGGGTGGCGCTCCGCGGCCTCTCGGTGGAGCTGGCCGACACCGCCGGGCTGGGGCCCCCCGGCGACGGAGAGCTCGCCCGGCGCTCTGAGGAGATGGCCCGCCGGCGCGCCGCCGGCGCCGAACTGGTGCTGGCCGTGCTTGACGGGTCGGAGGCGCCAGGCGAAGCCCACCGCGCCGAGATCGGGAGTCTCGCGGGGGAGCGGGCCGGGCCGGCCCTGGTGGTGGTCAACAAGTCGGACCTGCCCGTTAACCCTCAAGCGATGCGCCTGGCCGCGGAGCTGGGCGGCGGGCGGGAACTCCGCGTCTCCGCGCGGACCGGCGCGGGGATGCCCGGACTGCTGGCGGCGCTGGAGCGGGCGCTGCTGCCCCGGGCGCCGAGCGGCGGCGCGGCGGCCCTCGGGCCCCTGACCCGCGAGAAGCTCGCCGCAGCGTACACTTGCGCCGGGCGGGCGGCTGTGGAGAATAACGGTGCGGTGGCCGCCGAGGCCGCCGGGATTCTAGGGGCCGTGCTGGAGGGGCCTGTTTGAGCTGGAGCCGCAAGCACCTGGTGGGCCTGGAGGGGCTGACCCGCGAGGAGCTCACGGCCATCCTCGACGAGGCCCAGGCCATGAAGCCGGTGGCCGCCGGGCACAAGCCGCGCCTCAAGGACCTGACCGGCAGGACCGTGGTCAACCTGTTCTTCGAGGCCTCTACGCGCACCGCCAGCTCCTTCGCGGCGGCGGCCAGGCGCCTGGGCGCCGAGGCGATCAACTTCTCGGCCGGGGCCAGTTCGCTGGGCAAGGGCGAGAGCCTCACCGACACGGCCCGCAACCTGGAGGCCATCGGCGCCGACGTCTTCGTGGTCCGCCACTCGGCGGCCGGCGTGCCCCGCATGCTGGCCGAGCGCACCCGCGCCTCGATAGTCAACGCCGGCGACGGCCAGCACGAGCACCCCACCCAGGGGCTGCTGGACATCTACACGGTACGCGAGGAGCTGGGCCACGTGGAGGGCCTGACCGTGGGCATCCTGGGGGACATCCGCCACAGCCGGGTGGCCCGCAGCAACCTCTGGGGGCTGAAGGCCCTGGGCGCGCGGGTGCTGCTCATCGGCCCGCCGACCCTGCTGCCGGAGGAACTCGCCGCGTGCGGCGCCGACCTCTGCGACGACCTCGACGAGGTGCTCCCCGACCTCGACGTGCTCAACGTGCTGCGGGTCCAGCTGGAGCGGCAGGAGGCCAGCTTTCTGCCCAGCCTGCGCGAGTACGCGCGGGTCTGGGGGCTGAACTCCGCGCGCCTGGCCAGGGGCAAGCCGGGCCTGGTGGTCATGCACCCCGGGCCCACCAACCGCGGGGTGGAGATCACCCCGGCGGTGGCCGACGGGCCGCGCTCGGTGATCC
>CAZONU010000593.1:905-2079 GCA_964581145.1 uncultured Planctomycetia bacterium | reverse complement strand
GTCCAGTGTCCCACCTGCCGCGACGCGGGCACCAAGGCGCGGGTCGAGGAGCGCCGCAAGGAGCTGGCCGCCCGGGTCCTCGAGTGGGAGCGCGCCGACAAGGCCGCCGCCGGCAGGCTCTTTCACGGGGAGACCCGGCACATCGCCCTGGACACCGACCTCGCCCCCAGGGAGGCCGCCAAGGTCGCCGCGCACTGCGAGAACCTGCTCGCCAAGCTGCGCAGGCTCTTCAAGAACGACGAGTTCGGGTTCACCCGGCCGAAGAGCATGCGGGTGGTCTGCATCGGGCGGGTGGACACCTTCGTGAAGATGGTGGGCTGGTTCGGGCCCTACGCGGGGCTCAAGCCCCAGCAGCGCCTGCGCCTGGCCCAGAGCGACGGCATGACCATCTACGGGGGCAGCGGCTACTCTCTGTGCGTCCGCGAGCGCACCGGGCGCGACTACATGAACTTCATCATCAACGGCTACGGCCACGTGCTGGTCAGCCACGTGTGGGGCTACAAGGGGCGCATGCCCGCCTGGATCAACGAGGGCTTCGGCAGCTTCTGCGAGACCCTGGAGCTGGGCAAGCCCGGGGTCTGGAACTTCGACTACGACGCCAAGGACATCGACGCCCGCGGGGACTGGAAGCAGGTGGTCAGGAAGGCCGTCCGCACCGGCAAGACCGTGCCGCTGGAAACCCTCATGGGCAAGACGCTCACGGACATGAAGGCCCTGGACTACCAGCAGTCCTGGTCGGTGACCAATGCGCTGATCTACGGCGGGCCCGACAAGTACCAGAAGTTCCTCAAGGGGGTCAAGAACCGCCAGGACCAGACCGAAGCCCTGGAAAAAGCCTACGGCGTCAAGATCAAGCAGATCGAGCTGGTCTGGAAGAACTACGCCGCCCGGCAGAAGTAGCCCCGCAGCCGCTTGCGGCGCGCTCAACCGGGCTCCCCCTCGCCGTCTTGAACGCACTTGAGTCCCTCCTGTTCAGTGGTTTGCGACCGCTGAAAAAAAGTTTCCTCACCTCCTGAAACCGCAGATGGACGCCGATGAACGCTGATGGTTTTCCGCAGCGGGGGCCTCCCGGCAGGCCGAGACCGTCAATCCGCGGCCCGAACCCTGAACCCGCCCAACTGCCGGCGGGCAGGCCCCGAACTTTACCCGCCGTGGCGGGCCCGAACCCCATAGC
>CAZONU010000593.1:0-895 GCA_964581145.1 uncultured Planctomycetia bacterium | reverse complement strand
GCCCAGCGCCAGCCCACCCTCAAGAAGATGGCCTGGCCGGGGCCCGACGGCGCCGAGACCACCGTGCGTTACGAAGCCCTCTGCGAGGGAATCCAGGAGGCCGAGGCCCTGATCGTCCTCAGCGAGGGCATCGCCAACGATGCCCGGGCCCGGGTGGGCGCCGACCTGGCCAGGAAGTGCCGCAAAGCGATTCGCGACCACCTGTGGTACTGCCACAGCCGCAACCAGACCAGGTGGGCCCACACCTACGTGCACATGAACCACCACGGCTGGCAGGAGCTCTCCAGGCGCACCTTCGAGCTCGCCGCCGAGGTCAGCAAGAAGCTGGGCAAATAGGAAATGCGGTCGAGGAGGAGCCCCATGGATATGAAGACCAGGACCCTGTTGCTGATCGCCATCCTGACCGGCGGCAGCGCGCCGGCCGGCGAGGTGGAGGCCGCCGCCCAGGCCGAGTGCTCGCTGCCCTGACCGCCCGGGCGGTCCCACGGAGGTCCGCGGTTTTGGACGCACCTGAGTCCTTCCCGTTCAGTGCTTTGCGCCGTTTGAAAAGAAGTTACCACACCGTTTGAAACCGCAGATGGACGCTGATGAACGCGTCTTCGCCCCGGCTTCCGGCTCCGCCGAGGCTACGCCGGACAAGACGCCGGGCAGGCGCTGATGGTTTTCCGCGGCGGGAGACTCTGGTAAGCCGAAGCCGTCAACCCGCGGCCTGAACCCCGAACCCCAGACCCTGAACCCCGTAGCTTTGTACGTATCTGAGCCCCTGAACGCCAGTGGTTTGCGACCGCTGAAAAAAAGTTACCACACCGTTTGAAACCGCCGATGGACGCGGATGAACGCGGCTAGTGTTCCATCATTTTTGTTTCAGCGGGTGAGGACTTTGGTCGATATCTCT
>CAZONU010000592.1:0-2081 GCA_964581145.1 uncultured Planctomycetia bacterium | reverse complement strand
GGGCGGGCGGCCGCTTCGGCGGGCGGCTGGAGCTCGACTGCGGCAAAACGCGCGTCGTAATAGAGCGCAACTTCGGCAGCGGGGAGTTCTCCTACCAGGAGACCGACCGGGCCACCGGCCGGGCCAGCGAGCCGCTGAGCGGGCAGCTCCGGCGGGGCTCGACCGGCGGGCTTTTTAAGCGTTACCGGGAGCTGCTCGCCCGGCACCTGGGCTTTTTTGACGAGAAGCTCTTGCGGCGCTCTACCTTCGTCCCCCAGAACGAGCTGGTCTTCGGCGCGCGCGACCTCTCCGAGGCCGCCGCCGCGCTGCGCGCGCTGGCCTCCGGGGGCGGCTCGGCTTACGACCGCGCGCTCGAACGGCTGGAAGGCCGCTACTACGCGCTGACCAGTGAGGGCGACGGCCGGCGCAAGCCCGGCGAGCTGGACGGGCTCAGAGAGGAAAGCGCCGAGTTGGGCGCGCGCCTCCGCGAGGGCGGCTCGCAGTCGCGGCGCGTCTCCGAGCTGCGCGGCCGATTGGAGGAACGCACCGGAGACCTCGGACGCCTGCGCGCCCAGGCCCAGCGCGCCGGGAAGCTCGCCGAGCGCGTCCGCGAGCGCGCCGAGCTGGGCCGCCGCCGGACCGCGCTGGCCGCCGCCGAGGCCGCCACGGGCGAGAAGCTGCAGTCCGCGGAGCGAATTGCCACCGAAGCCGCCGAGGTCGAGCGCCGCCTGGCCGCCTACGCGGATCTCGGCCAAGCCACCAGCGCGTTCCCCGAACTGGTGGCCCGCGCGCGCGACGCCGACGCCCGGGTGGCGCGCCTGGTGGATGCCGTGCAGGAGCCCGCGCGCCCCCAGCCCCCCGCCGCCCAGCACTTCGGGCGCAACCTGGCCGTGGCCGGCGCGGCGGTGCTGCTCGGCGCGGCGGTGGTAGTGGTGATCGGCATGGCGGCGACCGCGGGCAGCGCCCTTGCCGACCGGATGCCCGGGCTCGTCGCCGGCGCGGCGTTGACGTTGGCGGGACTGGTCGGCGCGGCGCTGGTGCTGCACTCCCGGAGAAGCGCCGCGGCGCGTGCCCGGGACTCGGCGGAGGCCGGCGGGGGCCGCCGCACGGAAACCGAGCTGGCCGCGGCGCGCGCGGAGCTGAAGACCGCGACCGCCGCGCTGATGACCCAGGCCGGCGGGCGGGTGGACTTCACGCCGCGGGCCATGGAGGAGCTCATGCGCCGCTACTCCGGGCGGCTGGAGCTGGCCGCGCGGGCCAGGGCCCTGGAGGCGGGGCTGCTCAACGAGGAGGAGCTCGCCGGGCTGCGCGAGCGCTCCGGCGAGGCCGTGCGCGAGATGGCCGTGCTCGACGAGCGCATCGAGAGGGCCGACGCCGAACTTGGCGAGGACGCCGGCGGAGCCGAGCTGGCCGCCCGCGCGGAGGAGCTGGCCCGGCTGGTCGAGCGCCGCGCGGCCGACGTCCACAAGCTGGAGGTCGAGCTGGCCGCGCTGAGCTCCGCGCAGACCGCCTCGGCCTGGGCCACGGAGCGCCTGGAGGAGCTCAAGGAATCGATCCCCCGGCAGGAGGCCCGCTGCCGGGCGCTGCGCCTGGCGCGCAGCGAGCTTGCAGACAGCCTGGCCGAGTTCCAGGAGAGCCACCTGCAGCGCATTGAGGAGCTGGCCGGGGAGAACCTGGCCGGCTTGACCTCCGGGCGCTACCGGGCGGTCAGCCTGGAGGCCGAGGGCATGGTCCCGGCGGTCTCCGGCGCGGGCCGCGAGGGGGTGGGCGAGCCCAGCCTCAGCCAGGGCACCCGGGCGGCACTGTACCTTGCCCTGCGCCTGGCTATGGGTAAGCTTGTCTCCGGCGGGCGGACGCTGCCGCTGGTCCTCGACGATCCCCTGGTGGACCTGGACGAGGAGCGGCGCCGGGCGGCGCTGGAGCTCCTGGAGCGCCTCGGAGACCAGACCCAGGTGCTGCTCCTGAGCTTCGACCGCCGGCTGGCCGAGTGCGGGGCCCCGGTGCTGGAACTGGGCGCTTAGGAGGCAACTTCAACGTGAAACGCATCTACATCGTCGCCGACATGGAGGAGCACAATCTGTACAAGATCGCGAGGGTGGTCG
>CAZONU010000591.1:0-2081 GCA_964581145.1 uncultured Planctomycetia bacterium | reverse complement strand
CTTTCGGCAGGGGCTTATCGGGGAGCACGCCCAGCACGTTGATGCCCAGCCGCGGTTTGGGCCGGCGGATCTCCTCGAGGATGAGCCTGCGGCCCTCCTTGGGGGCGAGCTCGTAGAGCCGCCTGAGGGCAATGCCGCGCAGCTCCTTGGCATCTCCTGGCGGGCTTTCGTATATCCGCCGGAGGACCGGGAGCATCTTCGGGCTCTTCAGCATCCGCCAGCTGTAGGCCAGCGTCGAGCGCTGCGAACGCGGCGGGAGCTTTTCGAACATGGGGACCAGCAGGTCCGGCAGCTTCCGGACCAGTTCCGGGGTGAGCGAGGCGCCCCTGCGCCCGCGCGCACCTTCTCCCAGCAGCGTCACCAGGCTGACCGCTCGGGCCCGTCCGCGCTTCTTCGCTACCGTCCCGGCCAGCCGACCCAGGTACCTGTCTTCGAGCTTCCGCAGTGCTTCCTGCCGCTTGTCCATCAGTTCGCGCCACCGTTCGACCTGCTTCCGACCCCCCGCCTCGGGGGGCCGGGGTGGCGGGGGACCCCTGAGTCCGCGAGCCAGGAATGCCAGCGTGTAGAGATAGTTCCCGGTGATCGGCCACTCAGGCTCGGCAAGGCCCGCCTCCATTTGCTCGACGGCGAGCTTCCGGTGCCGCGTGCTCATCAGGCCAAACCGCATGTGCGCGTTCACGTCCCCGAACCCGATGCGCCGGGCCATCTCCCGGACGGCGGCCTTGGTGCCCAGAAAGCGAAGCCGGCTGCGCGCCAGCAGGCGGTGGTCGTAGGGGCCCTTCTTCTTGCCGTCCAGCTGGGCCACGATGTCTTTCAGCTCGCGCGCGGCCCACTGCGGGTCGGCGGGCAGGACCTCGAACTCGATCACGTTGGAGGCCACCGAGGCATAGCGGGGCTGGCTTGATCCCTCTTTGTCGGGCTTCATCTCGATCCGGTGAGAAACCGCATAGAGCCGATACCTGCCCGGCTTGTCGAAGCGCAGCCACTCGTTGAGCGCCAGAGTTATGCGATGGGGCTTCTCGGACAGGGTCGGCATGCTGCGCAGCCCACCGCCGATAAAGGCCCCGTACTCGAAGTACTTGCGCAGGGGATCTACCGCCCCCTCCTTGGGGTTGATGTGGAAGGTGTCGGCGTGCAGCCGGCCGCCGCGGTCGTAGGTGGCCCCGTCCAGGCGGTAGGTGTCGGGCTTGCTGCTGGCGAAGGCCAGTTCGATACGGATCGTCTCGCCGGGCCTGAACCTGGTCTTGCCGTCCTTGAAGCTCAGCCTGGAAGTCGTGCCCGGGGGATTGGCCGCCAGCGTCCTGCGGTGCCCGGCCAGGAAGGCGTCCTTCCCGGCGGGGGGCGCCTCGCCCGCCCGGGCACAGAACGCCACCAGCGCCGCCGCGCAGAGAATCCCCGTCGCTCGCAGATGCTTTCCCGTCACCTCAACCGGCTCCTACCGGTATTATAACGCTCTCTTTTCCCGAAAGTTCACACCCAATCCTCCGCCTTGAAAGACGCTGGGGCGCCCGTACAATCCCGGGGAATGTCCCCGAAAACGGAGGAATGACCGCAATGAAGAAGAAAACCATCGTCTACCTGGACAAGGCCGGGCCGGCGGAGGGCCCCAAGTGCCTGGCCGCCGCCGCCCAGCGCGCTAAAGAACTCAAAATCAAATACGCGGCCGTGGCCACCACCAGCGGCAAGACCGCCCTGGAGCTGGCCAGGGCGTTGGAGAAAGCCGGCGTTAAATGTAAAGTCATCGGCGTGGGCTACGCCGAGAACTACGCGGCCAAGTGGGGCCGGCTCCAGCCCCGCATCGTCAAAGCCGCAGAAAAGCTGGGCGCCGAGTTCCTCAAGGCTGGCCACGCCATGGGCGGGATCAACAGCGCGATTCAGGACAAGTTCGAGACGCTCAGCCCCAACAAGATGGTGGCCAACACCTACTACACGATTGGGCACGGCTTCAAGGTGGCCGTGGAGGTGGCCCTGATGGCCGCCGACGCGGGGCTGGTGCCCACCAACAAAGAGATACTGGCCCTGGGCGGCGCCGGCAAGGGCGCGGACACGGCTTTGGTGCTGACGCCCAAGTGCTCCGCGGA
>CAZONU010000590.1:0-2092 GCA_964581145.1 uncultured Planctomycetia bacterium | reverse complement strand
GATGTAGAAGGCCCGTCCGGGTTCTAGGACGCGCTGGATGCTCCCGAACCAGGCGCGCAGCAGCTTGGCGAATTCCTCGTCGGATACGAAGTCGTTCTCCAGCGGCCGGTCCTTGGCGCGCATCTTCCGATGCGTCGCCTCGGCCTTGCCGGGGAATCGCACGACGTCCCTGCCCGGGTCACTGTTGCCGTAGCCGGCGAACGAACTCAGGCCCGCGGCGATGGCGTTGTTGCTGCGGGGCTCGACCTTCACGTTGTACGGCGGGTCGGTGTTGACCAGGTGAATGCGCGCGCCGCCGAGCAGCCGGTCCACATCCTCGGCCTTCCCGGAGTCCCCACACATCAGCCGGTGGTCGCCCATCACCCACAGGTCACCAGGCTTGGTGACCGCCTCGTCCGGCGGCTCGGGGATCGCGTCCGGGTCGGTCAGGCCCTCGTTCCCGTGAATGCCCGCACCCAGAATCTTCTCCATCTCATCCGGCGCGAAGCCCAGGAGAGAAAGGTCCACGTCCATCCCGCGGAGGTCCGACAGCTCTATCGGCAGCAAGTCGTAATTCCACTCCGCGGTTTCGGCCAGCCGATTATCGGCGATGCGGTAGGCCCGGGCCTTCTCCGGGCTGAGGTCCTTCGCCACGTGAACCGGCACCTCGGCCAGGCCCAGCACCTTGGCCGCCTTCCAGCGCGTGTGGCCGACCACGATGACCCCGGCCTCGTCCACCACGATGGGCTGCCGGAAGCCGAACTCCCGGATGCTCCGGGCCACCGCTTCGACCGCCGCGTCGTTCTGGCGGGGGTTCTGTTCGTATGGTTTCACATCGTCGGTCTTCCACATCTCGACCTTCATCGCCGAGCCTCCTTCCGCTGCTGGTCCTCCCGCGCCAGGAGCAGGAGCACCAGGTAGCCAATGAGGTCCACGACCTCGTTCTCGCCGAACGCCCCCGGCGCGTTGCGCACGCGGGCCAGCTTGTCGTCCAGGCGCGCGGCGATGTTGGCCTCGGCGTCCCCCCGGCCGAAGATGCCCAGGGGCTCCAGGGCCGAGTTGCCGTAAGCCCGGTTCTTGGCCGCCAGCATGCCGGCGATTTCCCGGCACTTGGCCCGTATCCGGGCCGCCGTATCCCGCTTCATCACGTCACCTCCGCGTTCCGGCCCCACGGGCGGCCACAGGGCGCGCACGTTTGGCCCACGTGGCGAGATTCCGGTCGGATTGGCCCCTGGGGCGCCTTCTGGCTCCGAGCGCGCCCAGGGCGCAGAAAACCGGACAGGGGAAACAAACTATGCCTATGAGCGTGACCGTTCCCCCGGCCGTCAGGAAGGCCCTTGGCCAGGGAGGAACCGTGCCCGCGCGCGCTTTTCCGGGCACCGTGTCGGGGAAGTGAAGATACCCGGGACTTCTTGTCTTTTTGCCCCCCCTCTCCCGTGCGCGCGTGCGTACACGGGCGCGTGTGTGGGGGTAGGCAATAAGGTAATAAGAAGAGAGAGATACTTTTATCTATTCTATTCATAGGACTTACGCCTCTTCCCCGGCCGAACTTGTTGACTGCTCGCCGGGGTCAACAAGGGCTTCCTGCCGCGCAAGAACCGGCGCGCCCGACTCTTTGTCGCGGCAAGAGGTTGAGTCTTGACTCCTTACCGCCGCGAGCCGGTACATACGCGCCGGGCGACCGCCGGTCGGCAGCTCACGGAACTCGATTCTCCGCTGGTCGATCAGCGTCCTGCGGACGTCTTCGACGTCGCGGACCGACAAGTTCATCCGTCGGGAGACCTTCCAGGCCTCCATCCAGCGGTCACCGTGCTTGGAACGCCAGTCAGAGAGGACGGAGAGCATCCGCTTGCAGCGGGCATGGAATTCGCTTTCGATCATGTGACAGCCGGCCTGATAGAGCATCTGCCGCGTCTGGTGGTACACGACCGCCCAGGCCCACTCGACGGCGGCCCGGGAAATGACGGGGGACTGGTGGTTCTCGCTGCAGGCGTAGATGAGCGCCAGGCGTCGGGTCTTCTCACCGGCGCGCGCCCAGATCGCCATCGCGATGGGGTCGTTGGCCGCCTGGGCCCGGCCGTAGGCGTCGGCCTCCTGCGAGCGGATATCGGCG
>CAZONU010000589.1:0-2095 GCA_964581145.1 uncultured Planctomycetia bacterium | reverse complement strand
CCCATGAGCCGCGCGGGCCACCGCAAGCTCCAGGAGGAGGTCAAGGAACTCGAGGCCAAGGCCCCGGAGCTGCGCGCGGCCATCGGGCACGCCCGCGAGCAGGGCGACCTCAGCGAGAACGCCGCCTACCACGCCGCGCGCGAGGATCTGGCCAAGCTGGAGGCCAAGATCGGCCGGCTCCAGGGGCAGCTGGCCGGCGCGGAGATCATCGACGAGGCCAAGAAGGCCTCGGCCGGCGGCACGGCCGTCTTCGGCTCCTCGGTGAAGGTGGTGGACCTGGACAGCGGCCGGGAGGACGTCTACCACCTGGTGGGTCCCGGCGAGGTCGACGTGCTCGAGAACAGGATACTGACCACCAGCCCGGTGGGCCAGGCGCTGATCGCCAGGAAGGTCGGCGACCGGGTGGAGATCAAAGTGCCCCGGGGCGTCATGCGGGTCCGTATTGAGGAGATCACCTGATTGGTTGAGAAGAATCTCGACGAGCTGCGCGAGCGCATCGACGATCTCGACGCCGAGATCGTGAAGCTCATCAACGAGCGCGCCGACTGCGCCAAGAGGATCGGCGAGCTCAAGCGCTCGACGGGCGCGGGGGCCTTCGCCCCGGCCCGGGAGCGCGCGGTCTACGAGCGGGTCCTGGCGCTCAACAGGGGGCCGCTCTCGGCCCAGAGCATCAAGGCCATCTACCGGGAGATCATGTCCGGCTCGCTGGCCCTGGAGCGCTGCCCGCGGGTGGCCTACCTGGGCCCGGCCGGCACCTTCACCCACAAGGCGGCGCGCAGCAAGTTCGGCAGCTCGGTGGAGTACCACCCCGAGCCCAGCGTGCGCGACGTCTTCCTGGAGGTCAGCCGGGAGCACTCCGACTACGGGGTAGTGCCCATCGAGAACTCCACCGAGGGCGGGGTCAACCAGACCATCGACTGCTTCTACGAGACCCGCCTGAAGGTCTGCTCGGAGATCTACGTCGCGGTGCACCACAACCTGATGGCCGCGTGCCCCCGCGAGGAGGTCCGGGTCATCTACTCGCACCCCCAGGTCTTCGGGCAGTGCCGCGAGTACCTGGGCGCCAACTTCCCGCGCACCCAGCAGGTGGAGTGCCCCTCGACCACCGCGGCGGCCCAGCGCGCCGGCAAGGAGCCGGGCGCCGCGGCCATCGCCAGCGACACCGCCGCGGACATCTACGGCCTCAGAATCCTGGAGCGGGCCATCGAGGACAACCCCGACAACGTGACCCGCTTCTTCGTGGTCTCCCGCCAGCCGGCCCCGCGCACCGGCAACGACAAGACCTCGCTGATGTTCTCCATCAAGGACGCGCCCGGGGTGCTGCACACCATGCTCATGGCCTTCAGCGACCGGAACGTCAACCTGACCCGCATCGAGAGCCGGCCGTCCAAGAAGCGGGCCTGGGACTATTACTTCTTCATCGACCTGGTGGGCCACGCCGAGGACCAGCCCGTAAAGGAGGCCCTGGCCGAACTGGCCGGCAGCACCCGGCACCTGGAAATCCTGGGCTCCTACCCGCGGGCCGAGCACGTGCCTCTGCCCGAGAGCCGGTCCACCGAGGAGTAACCCCCATGATCTTCGTGATGAAGCCCGGGGCCACCCAAGCCGAGATCGACCGCGTCATCGAGCGCATCGAGAAGCACGGGCTCTCCCCGCACATCTCCAAGGGTACCGAGCGGACCATCATCGGGGCCCGCGGCGACGAGAGCGTGCTGCGCGACCTGCCGCTCACCGTCATACCCGGGGTGGAGAAGGTCATTCCCGTGCTCAAGCCCTACAAGCTGGCTGCCCGGGAGCTGCACCCGGAGGGCTCGGTCATCCCGGTGGGCGCGGCCCGGGTCGGCAGCGGCCACTTCCTCACCGTGGCCGGGCCCTGCACGGTGGAGAACCGCGAGCGGCTGGCCACCATCTTCTCGGGGGCTGTCCGGTCGGTACTCTCGTCCGACGGTTACGACGGCACCGTAAGCCTGGACAACCGCGAACTGGCTTTTCGCATCACCCACGGGCCGGCGATGAGCGGAGAGGCCGTGGAGACCCTGGCGGTGCTCCTGGCGGACGTCGCTTCCCTGGTCTACCATACCGTGTCCGACAAGGC
>CAZONU010000588.1:0-2101 GCA_964581145.1 uncultured Planctomycetia bacterium | reverse complement strand
GGTGCCGGCCGACGCGGCCCAGAGCCGCGGCTTCATGCAGTTCCTCTGCCGGCAGCTGGAGGCCACGGCGGTCAACTGCCTCTTCCGGGCCGCGCGCCAGACGGTGCCCGACGGCGGCCTGCTCTCCGGCGGCTTCGCGGGGTCCATGTTCCAGGGGCTGGCCGACGAGGAGCACTCCAAGCTGATCGCCGCGCGCGGCGCCTTCGGCCTGGGCGACGCGCTCTTCGCCCAGCTTGACGCCCGCAGGGCTTACGCGCAGCAGGCCGCCGGGGCCGCGGCCCGCCCCCAGACGCAAGACGCTGAACCACAACGCATTAAAGACGACAAAACGCCCGGAACTTCCGGCGCCGCTCCTCAAGGAGCCCCCGAGGGGTCCGATAACTGAAGTAAGGGAGGTCGCCATGAGCGGCAAACTGGAGGAGCTGGCCGCGGTGCTCGCCGCGGAGTTGGAGCTCACCGGGAAGCTCCTGGACCTGGCCAAGGACGCCCGCGCCGCGGTCATCTCCGCCGACCCCGAGCTCCTGGCCGGCATCGTGGCCGAGCAGGAGGAGTGCTCCGCCCGGCTGGAGGTCGCCGAGGCCCGGCGGGTGGAAATGGCCCTGGCGCTCGGCGCGGAGCTGGGCCTGAGCGCCCCGAACGCCCCCACCCTCAAGGCCATCGTCGAGCGCGCCCCGCGCGAGAGCGGGCTGCGCCTCAGAAGCCTGGGCCAGCGGCTGAAGAGCACCGCGACCCAGCTCCGCCGGGTGGGCGAGCGCAACGCGCTGCTCATCCGCGAGTCGGTGGAGCACGTGGACGGCTTCTTCGCGGCGCTGGCCCGCGCCTGCCGCGACTCGGCCGGCTACCGTCCCGACGGCCAGGAGAAGAGCGGCCGCTCGGCCGCGGTGCTGGACCAGCAGGCCTGAGCAAGGAGGCTCGCCATGGCGGTATCAACGGCGCTTACCACCGTCCTGCAGGGGCTGCTCACCCAGCAGCACGGGCTGAACGTCACCGGCCACAACATCGCCAACGCCAACACCCCGGGCTTCAGCCGCCAGCGGGCCGAGATCGTCCCCGCGCTGCCCCAGTACTTCCCCTTCGGCGCAATCGGCCGCGGCGCGGAGGTCCGCGGGGTTGAACGGATAGTCGACGAGTTCCTGCTCAGCCAGCAGCGCGACGCCGAGAGCCAGGCCCGCGGCGACGAGGTGTTCGCCTCGGTCTACAGCCGGATGGAAGTGATCTTCAACGAGCTCTCGGAGAACGACGTGTCCACCGCCTTCGACCGGTTCTTCAGCGCGCTGCAGGACCTCTCGCTCAACGTGGAGGCCGAGGCCACCCGCGGGCTGGTGCTCCAGCAGGCCCTGGCCCTGCGCGACCTGGTCAGCCTGGCCTACAACGCCCTGCGCGACTTCCACAGCCAGCTCAACGACGACATCTCCAAGCAGGTCACCGAGGTCAACGAGCTCCTCGACGAGATCGCCAGCCTCAACAGGCAGATAATCAACGCCGAGGCCGGGGGCCAGCTCAGCGCCAACGACCTGCGCGACACCCGCGACCAGAAGCTGACCGCGCTCTCCGCACTCGTGGACATCACCACCATCGAGCAGCCCAGCGGGGAGATGAACGTGACCACGCGGGGCATGCCCCTGGTCATGCTCCACCACGCCTACCACCTGGAGGCGGTGCAGACGGTCAACAGCAGCGGCTTTCCGACCATGGAGGTGCGCTTCGTGGACGGGGGCTCCCCGCTGATGGCCACCCACGGCACGCTGCCGGCCACCATCCAGGCCCGCGACCAGGTCCTGGCCGGCTTCCTGGACGACCTCAACCAGTTCACCGCCGACATGATCTTCGAGATGAACAGGATCCACTCGCAGGGGGTGGGCGCCATACCGCTCGCCACGGTGACCAGCGAGCACGCGGCGGTGGACACCACCGTGCCCCTCGACCAGATCAACCTGGGCTTCACCCCCCAGCCGGGCACCTTCCAGATCGTCAACGGCTCGCTGACCGTGGCGATCGTCAACCTGAACAGCGGCCAGACCAACGAGATCAACATCCCCGTCGACCTGGACGGCATCGGCGCGGACGACTCCCTGACCGACTTCGCGGCCAACCTCAACGC
>CAZONU010000587.1:0-2104 GCA_964581145.1 uncultured Planctomycetia bacterium | reverse complement strand
GAGAAGGGAGCCGGCCAGCCCCTCCCCGAGCGGGTGATGCCCGAGAAGGTGAACATGGAGATCGAGCCCGGCGAGAGGCCCGCCTCCGGCGCGCCCCCTGCCCTGCCGACCGGCTGGGGCCGGGAGGCCGGCGGCGGGGGGGGCAGCTCGCTGGCCCCCGCCGAGGTCCGCGCCCCGGGCGGGGACCTCGGCTCGCTGCGGCCCGGGCCCGGCAGGCGCGGGGAGGCCGGCGAGGCCCTGGGCCGCAGGGCCCCGGTGGCCCCCCAGTACCGGCGGTACGTCAACGAGTACCTCCGCGCGCTGGCGGCCGGGGACAAGTAGAGATATAATCCAGCCCGATGACTGAGGGGACCGAGGGACACTCCCGCGGCTGGCCGCGCCCGCCGCGCGGCAACGCCGAGCGCTGGGCCGCGCTGGTCATCGGCGGGCTGCTCCACGGCGCGGCCTTCAATCTGGTTCTCCATCCCCGCGTCGGGCTGGTCTGCGTGCCGCCCGCGCTGGCGGGACTGGCCCTGATGGTCTGGAGCCTGCGCGGGGTCTCGCTCCGGAGGGGCGCGGGACAGGGCGCGGCCGGCTTCGCGCTGGCCGCCGCGGCCGGCCTCTTCTGGGTCAACACGGTGAGCCCGGTCGGCTACCTGGGGATAGCCGTTTACTTCGCGGGCTTCGGGGCCCTTTTCGGGCTGGGCGCCGCGCTCCTCCGCCGCGGGGCGGGGGCGTGGGGCTGGCCGCCGCTCGTGGCCGCGCTGTGGACCGCGCTGGAGTTCCTGCGCGCCTACCTCTTCACCGGCTTCCCCTGGATGCTGGCCGGGGGCATCTGGGCGGGGGTCCCGCCGGCGATGGGCCCGGCGGCGCTCGCCGGGGTCTACGGGGTTTCTTTCTTGACCGTGCTGGCCGCCGCGCTGGCGGTGGGCCGCGGGCCCCGGCGGTCCTGGGCGCGGATACTCCTGACCGCGCTGGCGCTGGGGGCCGGGCCGGGCTACGGACTGGTCCGCAGCCACCAGCTCCGGGAGCCGAACGCCCTGCGAATCCGGGTCGCTGCGGTGCAGCCGCTGGTGCCCTTCAAGGTGGGGCCCGAGAAGGTCTCGGCCGAGGAGCAGATCGCCGAGCAGAAGAAGCTCATGGACGGGCTCGCTCCCGGCGAGGTGAACCTGGTCATCTGGTCGGAGACCATGGTGCCCGGCGAGCTCCTGGAACGCGATGAGGAGCTGCTCGCCCCCCTCGCCAGGGAGAAACGCTGCTGGCTCCTGGCCGGCGGGGTGGTCCACGAGACCGGCGCCGCCGGGGAGCTCACCGGGCGCAACTGGAACTCCGCGGTGCTGATCTCGCCCGAGGGCAAGTCCGCCGGCCGCTACGACAAGCGCCACCTGGTGCCTTTCGGCGAGTACGTCCCGCTGGGCGGGCGCTTCCCGGGCGCGAGCTTCGTCTTTCATCTCATCGGCACCACCTTCTCGCCGGGCGGGCGGGAGCAAACACTTCCCCGGCTGGCCGGCGCGCCGCTGGGCGTCAGCATTTGCTACGAGGACGTCTTTCCGCATATCGCCCGGGCCGACGCCGAGCGCGGCGCGCGCCTGCTGGTCAACCTGACCAACGACTCCTGGTTCAAGCGCAGCTCCGAGGCCCGCCAGCACCTGGCCCTGGCCGCCTTCCGCGCGGTGGAGACCCGCCGGCCGCTGGTGCGGGCCACCAACACGGGAATCTCCGCGCTGGTCGAGCCCGACGGGCGGATCACGGTGCCCCCGGGCGGGGGGCTGTGGGAGAAGGGCCTGGTGCGCATGGACCTGCGCATCCCGCCCGCGCGGCGGACGCCGTACATGGCGGTCGGCGACCTCTTTGCCTGGGCCTGTGCCGGGGCCGCGGTGCTGGGGGCGATTGCCGGCATCGTCCGCATCCTGGTGCACCGCTCCCGGGGGCGTCGAGAGCCTTCTTTGGAACCGCAGGCAGACGCGTCAGACAAACGCTGATAACGTTACCCTCAGGATAGCCGTGACTTCCGCCGCGGGCGGTAAGGGCTGCTGTCGCCGGAAATCCAGGAATTCCCCGATTGCCATGAACTTCCGGGCCGGGCGCTGCGTTGCTGGGCAGTGGAGGCGCGCCAATCGTGAAA
>CAZONU010000586.1:0-2120 GCA_964581145.1 uncultured Planctomycetia bacterium | reverse complement strand
CGTCCACCCACTGCCAGACGTGTCCGCAGAGGTCGCGGACGCCGAAGGGAGAGGCGTCGCCGTCAAAAGAGCCCACCGGCATCGTGGCCCCCCTGCCGTTGACCCGCTTGGGGCTGAGCTTGGCGCCCCAGGGCCAGATGCGCCCGTCGGTCCCCTGCGCGGCGTACTGCCACTCGGCCTCGGTGGGCAGGCGCTTGCCGGCCCACTCCGCGTAGGCCCGGGCATCCCCCAGAGACACGTTGACCACCGGGTGACTGGCCAGCTTCTTCGGAAGCTTCCTGCCGGGCCAGTGCTTCAGGAAGCTCTTCTTCTCTTTGGGCGAGTAACCGGAAGCCTTCAGGAACTTCGCGAACTGCGCGTTGGTCACCGGGTACACGTCGATGGCGAAGCCGGGCATCCGAACAACCGGGCCTTTCTTTTCCCAGCCGCGGTGATCGTAGCAGCGCGCGCCGTGCCAGCGGTGCTTGATCTTCATGACGAACCTGCCGGGCGGCACCCAGACCATGCCCGCGGGCAGCTCCGCCGGCTTCTTCCCCCTGCAGCGGCCGAGGCGGCGGGCGCGGTCGGGCCTGGCCGGCGGGCGCAGCCTGGCGGTGTCGGCCTTGACGTAAGCCGGGAGGCGTCCCGGGCATATCTTCGCCAGCTTCCTGCGCAGCGCGGGGGTCAAGGCGTTGACCTCCAGCACGGCGCCCACCGAACGGGCGCCCACCCGGCCGGCGACCATGCCGGCGGCGGTCTTCAGCTTCCTGCCGGTGACCAGGTCGACGCATGTCTTCCGCCGCGCGGCGGGGAACAGCCCACCTTCATATGCCGCGCCGCCGTCCCAGCAGAGGGTGTAGAGCGCGCCCTCCGGGCCGGGCCAGCGATTGACTTTCAGGTCCTTGTGCCCGGAAGGGATCAGGGGCTGCCAGTCCGGGTGCGCGAAGTTCCGCCAGAAGCCCCGCAGTATGGGCTTCACCGCGCGCAGCAGCCCCTTGTCCCGCTCCACCCAGGAGGTGTCGTTTCCGAAGACGTTCTCCCAGACCAGCACGCCGGTCCCGGTGAAGAGCGCGCAGCGGACCTCGTCCCAGTGGTCGCGGCGGTGGCGGTGGTGGGTGAGGAAGGTCTTGTGCGCGGGGAAGAGCCAGCGCAGCTCGAAGACCTGCGCCGGGGGATGGACCGGCCAGCCCTGGCCCCAGGTGGAGTGCAGGCCGGGGACGTCCTTGCCGGCGGGCGTCCCCTCGGACTCGAAGAACACCGTCCGGCCGAGCCCGGCCCTCAGCTTGCGCGCCCAGCCCTCGGGAACGGCGTGGAGCGTGTCCAGGTAGACGGCGTCCGCGCCGGTGGCCGAGAGCAGCGCGGTCAGGTCGCGCAGGTGGTGTCTCGCCTCCCGGGTGTGCCGGTCCCAGGGGTTGTAGGTGACCACCGCGCGAATCCCCCGGCGGTGACAGGCCCGCACCCACTTGCGCACGGCCGCCAGGCCGCCGGGCAGGTCGCGGTAGTAGTCGAACTGGTTCCTCTCGTCCAGCCCCAGCCGCGGGTAGCTCTGCCAGATGATCACCTGGTCGTACCCGCCGAACTCCTTCTCGCCGCGGTCCAGGAACTCCTCGATGCGCCAGGCGCCCGCCGAGGAATCGAAGAGGCTGCGGTCGTAGAGGAAGGCTTTGGTCTCGACGAAGGCCTTCCGGAGCTGCTCCGGCCGGCGGACCGGCCCGACCCCGGCGCGCAGCTTCGCGCGCCTGGCCCGCAAGGCCCTGCGCCGTTTCGGGTCGGACAGGTCCTCGCCCTCCGCGAGCACCCACGCGCCGTCCTTCACGGTGACCTTCTGCAACTCCGCCTCCCCGCGGCATCCGACTGCGGCCGGCAGCGCCAGGGCCGCCGCGGCGAGCAGCGCGCCGGGCAGCCGGACGGTCCCCCGGCGGGGGGCCCCGCCATACGGGCCCTGCACAGCACGAGAACCCTCCACGGGCGCCCTCCGGTCGGTCGCAGGGGTGATTCTACTCCAGCCCGGAGGCATGATTCAAGCAACCCTCCGCGCGGATGCCGGGAGCTGATAGCAGGGCAAGTCCCGCGACCGCGCTGGCCGGGCCCGCCGCGGCTTCTCCAACTTCTTTCACCACCAAGACACAAAGCGCACCAAG
>CAZONU010000585.1:0-2121 GCA_964581145.1 uncultured Planctomycetia bacterium | reverse complement strand
TCGAGGTGTCGGATAAATGTACACCGCCCTTCGGACGCGACCTGCTCATCGACGCCGCGCGCCAGCGCGCCCGGGGGGTGTCCTGGGAGTTGATCGCCAAGGAGACGCCGCACTCCGCCGGCGAGCTCTGCCGGTTCGCGATCAAGCACCCCGAGGCCTGGCGGCCGCTCTACGTCCGCGCGGAGAAATTACGTCTACAAGAGGCCGAGGGCCGGACCCTCGCGCACCTCACTGCGTTACTGAAGGGCAAAGACGAGACCGCCGCCGAGCAGGCCGCCCGCGAGCTCCTGGTCCACAGGCGCCACATCGAAAGACGGAGAAAGAGATATCCACCACAGAGACACAGAGACACCGAGGGAGATGAGGGCTTAGACGCGGCGGGGGACTCCAGCAATGCCGGCGAGCTCCTCCGCGAGATGGAAGAATTCTCCGTGCCTCAGTGCCTCTGTGGTGAAAACAACCCGCCCGAAGAGCTGGAGACGCCCATCCTGGCCGCGGCGCGGGGGGTCGCACTCGGCGAGGAGCCCGCTTCCATCGCCCGGGAGACCGGTCGCGCCGCCGAAGAGATCGCGCGCTGGGCGTTCATTTACGCCAAGGCCTGGGACCGCGCTTACTGGCCGGCAAGATTAGAAGCCGCCGAGTTCGGCGCCGCGCTGGCCATTAACAGACTGCTGGACCTCGTTGCCGGGCCGGACGCGGCGCTGGCCGCCCGCGCGGGCAGGACGCTCTTGATACACAGACGCCACATGCATTGGGCGCGCAATAATCCACCACAGAGACACAGAGACACCGAGGAAGATGTGAGCCTGGACGCGGCGAGGGCCTCCAGCAGGACGGACGTGCTCCTCCGCGGCCCAAAGGGAATCTCCGTGCCTCAGTGCCTCTGTGGTGAAGAAAGAGGTTGGCGGGCGCGGGACGGCCCCGGCGCTTAGGGCGCTCCGGCGCCCCCGGAAATCGCAAACCCGAGTGAACCTTTCCCCCCCCGGGCTCGTTAGGGGGATAGGAGACGGAAGAACGGGCAGGCCTGCCCTCCAGGAGAGAAGCAGGGGAGCGCGCAGCAGCGCTCCCGGGAGGGAGGCCATGTCCAAGCAGCTGTTGCTGGCCGGCTCCGCGCTGGTTCTGGCGTTCTCAGTTGCCGGCGCGGCGGAGAAGCGGCCCCCGGTGACGCGTCCGCCGCTGGTCAAGAAGACGGACGCGAAGAAGAAGACCAGGCCGGCTATTAACATTGAGCAGACCTTCGCGCCCCTGGCCAAGGGCGGCTACTCCGAGCGGCTGACGGCCTTCGCGGCGCTGCTGCCCCGCGCCGGGGAGCTCTCGGCGGCGGCCCGCGCCGAGGCGGCGCGGCTGCGCAAGCTGCCCGAGCAGTCCAACCCGGTCTCCAAGCGCATGCTGGCCTTCGTGACCGGCTCGCTGGACGACCTGGCCGCCGAGGTCCCGGTCATGGCCGCCTGGAAGCCGGGGCTCCCGCAGGGGGCCAGGAAGGTCTCCGGCCGCCGGGTGGACCTGACCTCGAAGAACCAGCCGGTGGCGGAAGTCCTGGCCCGGGCCGGCAAGGGCTGGGGGGTGGCCATCGAGCTCAGCCCCGCGGCGCGGCGCTTTAAGGCCGCCCTGGACCTGGACCTGGCCGGCAACCCCAACATGAAAGAGTTCCTGGGCTGGCTGGCCGCCGACCAGAACCTGGTCTGCGGCCACGTCGGCGAGAAGGTGGTCCTCGTCGCCCCGGCCTCGGTGGCGCTCAAGGTGAATATGGATAAGGCCAAAGCCGAGGCCAACAAGAAGTAAGCAGCCGGCCCCGCGAAGACCGCACGCGGGGCTCTCGCCGGCGGCGGCCTCCCCCGGGGCCGCCGCCTTTCCCCCGCCGCGGGAAAAAGCTCTGCAAAGCGGCCCGGGGGTATGGACAAAGTAACTGCCGCGCAGAGCCTTGCGACCCCGGGCCGGCCGCGGGGCGGGGGCCGGCAAAAAAGCCCCGGCAGGTGGTTGACTCCGGGGCCCGGGCAGGTAACATGTCGCGCGGGGGGACGCGGAGAGCGTCCCCTCACGTGCTGAAAACGGAGCTCGGCCGGTGAGTCCGGCGCCGGGCCGGGGCGAGGGAGTGTTGTCCATGTCGTTGAAGGGCAAGGT
>CAZONU010000584.1:0-2126 GCA_964581145.1 uncultured Planctomycetia bacterium | reverse complement strand
GGCCCGAAGAGGACGTGAAGCTCTGCGCCGCCGAGAAGGTCGACGCGGTCTTCGCGCCGGAGGCCGAGGCCATGTACCCGCCCGGGGCGACCACCTTCGTGGAGCCCGGCCCCGCCGCCCAGCGCCTGGAGGGCATGAGCCGCCCCAGCCACTTCCGGGGGGTCTGCACGGTTGTCGCCAAGCTTTTCAACATCGTCCTGCCGGACCGGGCCTACTTCGGGCAGAAGGATGCTCAGCAGGCCGCGGTCATCAAGGGAATGGTCCGGGACCTGGGCTTCGGCGTGGAGGTCATCGTCTGCCCCACCGTGCGGGAAAAGGACGGCCTGGCCATGAGCTCGCGGAACGCGTACCTCAAGCCCGCCGAGCACAAGGCGGCGCTCTCGCTCTACCGCGCGCTGGAGAAAGCCCGGGAGTTGGTCGCGCTCGGCGCGAGCAAGGCCACCGAGGTGGCCGCGGCCATGGCCGAGGAGATCGTGGTCGAGCCGCTCTGCGAGTTGGACTACGCGGCGGTGGTCGACCCAGAATCGTTCGAAGACATAAGCAAGCTCGACCGCCCGGCGCTGGCCGCGCTGGCCGTCCACGTGGGGGAGGCCCGGCTGATCGACAACGCCGTGCTCGAGCCGCCGGGCAAGAAGAAATCGGGGAAGAAGAAGTAATCCATGTACCCGGAACTCTTCAAGATCCCGCTCATCGACAAGGGCGTGCCCGCCTACGGGACCATGCTGATGACCGGATTCCTGCTGGCGGTGTTCCTGGCCCGCCGGCGGGCCAAGAGCCTGGGCTTTGAGAAGGCCCATATATTCGACCTGGGCTTCTTCGCGGTGATCGGCGGGATCGTCGGCGCGCGGTTCATGCACGTCCTCCTCCACCTGGACTTCTACTTCAGGTGGCCCCAGGACATCGGCTTCTTCAAGTGGGCGGGAAACAGCATCTGGCGGGTGATCGCCACCTGGAACGGCGGGCTGGTCTTCTACGGGGGGCTCGGCGGGGCGATCCTGGCGCTGTGGATCTACGCGCGGCGCAGGAAAATCCCCCTGGTGGACATGCTCGACTTCGGCGTCCCCGGCGCGGCGGTCGGCCTGGCCATGACCCGCATCGGCTGCTTCCTCAACGGCTGCTGCTACGGGGCGAGGAGCGGCGTCCCCTGGGCGGTGACCTTCCCGCCGGGAAGCCACGCCTACGCGATTCACAACCAGGCCGGAGCCGTGGTCGGCTACCACGACCCGTTCCCGGTGCACCCGGCGCAGCTCTACGAGATGCTGGCCGCGCTGGGCATCTTCGCGCTCCTCTGGCTGCTCTATCCCCGGCGCAGGTTCGCCGGCCAGATCGCTTGGTCGTTCGGGCTGCTCTACTCGGCCTGGCGCTTCGTCAACGAGTTCTTCCGCGCCGACAGCGGTCCCTGGCGGCCGGAGCTGAGCCCCCTGACCGTCTTCCAGTACATGAGCATCCTGCTGTTCATCGGCTTCACCATCGCGCTGATCGTCGCCTGGCGCCGCCGGCGCGCCCCCTACCGGCCCCCGCCGGAGGGCGGGAAGCCCCGGCCCGCACGGAAGGAGCCGCCGTGAGCGAAGAGAGCTCCGAAACTCCGCCGCGCCTGTCGGTGATCGTGCCGGTTTACAACGAGAAGCTCACCCTGTCCGAGCTGCTCTCCCGGGTGGAGCGGGCCGAGCCCGCCGACAAGGAGATCGTGGTCGTCGATGACGGCTCGACCGACGGCAGCCGGGAGCTGCTGGCCGCCTACGAGTCGCGGCCCGGCTACCAGGTGCTCTACCAGGAGAAGAACGCCGGCAAGGGCGCGGCCCTGCGCCGCGGCTTCGCCGCCGCCCGCGGGCGGATCGTGATCGTCCAGGACGCCGACCTGGAATACGACCCCGCCGAGTACGGGAAGCTCATCGCGCCCATTGAGTCCGGCGCCGCCGACGCGGTCTTCGGCTCGCGCTTCCTGGGCGGGCCGCACCGCGCCCTCTTCTTCTGGCACTACCTGGGCAATCGCCTGGTGACCCTGCTCAGTAACGCCCTGACCAACGTGAACCTCACCGACATGGAGACCTGCTACAAGGCGGTGCGCCGCGACCTGCTGGCCAAGATCCATCTGCGCTCGAACCGCTTCGGCTTCGAGCCGGAGG
>CAZONU010000583.1:0-2137 GCA_964581145.1 uncultured Planctomycetia bacterium | reverse complement strand
ACGCCTGGCGGGTCCAGAGGGTCCGGGCCCGGCCGGAGTACCGCGAACTCAGGACCAGGTGGCGCAGGATCGCCAAGGCCACCGAGGAGCTCTGCTGGCCGGACGACGGCACCCGGCGGAAGCGGCCCCGGGGCGCCGGCACGGTCTCCGAACTCAAGCTCCGGCCCGGCTGGGAGGGGCCGGAAGCTTTCATGAAGGAGCTGACCGCCTTGACCGCCAGGGCCGAGGAGCGGGCCTACTGGGACTTCGGCCCGCAGTGGGCGGACGCGACCGGGCACGGGTGGGAAAGCGGCGAGAAAGCCTTCCGCGAGCTGCTGGCCATGCGCGCGCGCGGCGAGCTCTCCCCGGGGACCTTCTCGCGGGCCATGCTAATCCTCGCCCGACACGGGGACTGCTTCCTGCACGAGTACACCGACCCCGGCGCGCTGCGGGTCGGCCTACGGATATTCTGCGAGCTGGTCGGCGACGGCGGGCCGCCCGTCCCCCGCGCTCCGGCCGCGAATCTCGGGGAAGCCATTGAGGACGCCGCGCGTTCGCGGTGCGCGGCCCGGCTCTGCGAGCTCTGGAAGCGCAACGCCAGCTCGGGCGCCCACAGCGGGATGGCCCGCGCGGTGGCCAAGCGCCTCGTCCTGCGTGAGGTCAGCCTCCTCGAACCGGTCTACGAGCCCGAGGCCTACAAGGTGCTCGGCCAGCTCACCCGCCGCAACGCCTGGGCCTCCTTCTCGGACCTGCGCTACAAGCCGCCCCGCTGGCCGGTCAAGTGGTCCGACCGCCGGCCCGCGGACCTCCCCAGGATCATCGGAAGCGGACCGGAGTACCGGCCGTTCTGCGAGACGGCCGCGGACGAGGCCCGCCGGCTGCCGGCCGGGCTGCAGGGGGCCTTCTGCTCGGTCATGCGCCTGATAAGGAACTGCGACGCTGACGGCGAGATCCGCCATGAGTTCCAGGAGTCCGCGCGCCGCGGCGGCCGGGCCATCCCCTCCCCCACCCTGCGGCTGATCGCCGAGATAATCCGTAACTGGGAGTGAGCATGACCGCGCATACCAGAAAGGAGATCGGGTTTCTCATCGGCGCGGCGGTACTGGTCACCGCGGCGCTCGCCGGCGCCAACTGGCGGGGGCTTCGTGACGGCTGGCGAATCTCGCGGGTCCGGGCCCAGCCGGGGTACTCGGAGATGGAGAGGTCCTGGCGGGAGCTCGGCCCCGTATACGACTCCATGAGCTGGCCAGAGGACCTCTCAACGCTCCACCGCAAGGGGCGCGAAACCGAGAGGGTCTTCAGGAACTGCCTGCAGAGCCGCCCTCGACCCCGGGAAACCCCAGCCGAGTGGCCGGGGGCGAGGGAGCTCTGCCGCATGCTTGGGGATTTCACGGGGCGCGCCTACCAGCGTGCGCTGGACGACTACGGACGGCGCGACCCCTGGAGGAGGGAAGGCCTGCCCCCCTGGGGGGCGTTCAGAGACCTCGTGGAGATACGCGGGCACGGAGAGGTTTCGGACGGCACGTTCTGGCGGGTCATGCACGTTCTCTACGACAACAGCCGCGAGTTCATCCACTACCTCGACGGCGACTCCAGGAAGCCGGCGCTGAAGCTGCTCTGCGGGCTTCTGGACGATGGCGGGCAGCGTGCTCCGCACCGGCCGGCAAACACCCTTGGCGAGGCCGTCGCCGACTACTCGCGAACCGCAAGGGCCGCCGGGCTGTGTGACCTCTGGCGCCGCGCGGCCGCCGGGGAGCCCCGCTCGCGCAGGTTCGTTCGGGGATTCGCCGATTTCTTCCGCAGGAACAACGAGCCCCCGCCTCCGTTCGAGGCCCTGGCCTGCGCGTGGGACCGCTCGCTGCGCTGGCGGACGTACAGGATGCTCGGCCGACGGGGAAGCCGCGGCCGCTACGACGGCGTGGCGCCGGAGTGGCCCGCCGGCGAACCGGCGGACTTGGCCGTCTCCGAGTCGGGCGCCGCCGAGGGCTCGGAAGAGGTCTACTCTCCCGAAGTCAGGGACCTCGTCAAGTCCGAAGGAGCGCGGCTGCCTGCGGAGCTGCGCGGGGCCTTCTACCGGGTCGTCGCCCGGATGTACGTCAACGGCCTGCACAGGGCTGTCGATGCCGACGCGGAGGCCGCCGGCAGACCTCCCGAGATG
>CAZONU010000582.1:0-2145 GCA_964581145.1 uncultured Planctomycetia bacterium | reverse complement strand
CTCCTGGTGTCTTGGGGTCAGACCCGCCTCGCGGGTGGCTCGCGCGGAATGCGCGCTCTGCCGCTGGCTCACCTGGCGCACCGGCTACTGCCCGTCGGCCTCGGCCTCCTCGGCGCGCTTGGCCAGGACCTTCTTGATGGTGGCCTTGAGATCGTCGATGTCCGAGCTCTTGACCACGTAGGCGTCGGCGGCCCAGGAGAGGAAGTTGTCCTTGTAGTTGGCGTAGGCGGTGTTGAGGATCACCGGGATGGTGTTGTCCACGCCCAGTATCTTGCCGAGGGCCTCGATGCCGTCCATGCCCGGCATGGAGATGTCCATGATCACCAGGTCGGGCCGGTCCTTGTCGATCTCGGCCAGGGCCTCGCGGCCGCCGGGCACACTGCTGATCTCGTAGCCCTCGTCGGCCAGCTCCTGTTCGTAGAGCTTCCTCTGGTTCTTGTCGTCCTCGACAAGCAGTATTTTTATCATAGTCTTGCGCGCCTCCTCCCCGGGGCGTATTCTACGCAGGCCCCACGGAGAGCGCCAACGACTTTTCGGTGCGCTCGCCGGGGCCGAGCTCCACGTACCACCAGGCCAGAAGCGCCAGGGCCTGGACGGTGATCTCGTAGCCGGTTTCGGACTGGCTGACGGTCTTGACCTGCCAGGCGGCCGCGGCGGCGGCGGGCGCGGCCAGCACCGGGGCCCAGGTTGAGCTCGACGCCGAAGGTGAGCTGCAGGGGTTCCTCCCCCCGGTTGGCCAGCCGGTAGCCGACCTCCAGCCGCGAGCCGCGCAGCCCGATGGTCTTTGTCAACTCGACGAGGCCCCGCCCGCCGAGCGGCCCGCTTCGAGAGAGGACCAGCCTGGCGGCCTTGCCCGCTTTCCGCAGCTCGTACTCGCCCCGGCGGAAGCCGCCCTCGCTGGGCAGGCCCGCGCGCCAGAGCTCCTCCACCGACCAGTCGCCGGGCACCAGGTGGTCGGCCAGGCTCTCCAGCGGCCGCTCGTCGTAGACCAGGTGCTCGCCGTGCTCGGCGGTGGCCTCGCGATCGAGGTCATGGATGCTGGCCGAGCCGTCGGCCGCTCCGCCCGCGCCGGGGCGCGCCAAGCGCTCGCGAATCTCCGCGTGGTAGGCTTCGAAGCGGCGGGTGAGGACGTCGGTGAGGTTCAGGTCGCCGGGGGTGAAGTCCAGCTCGAAGAGGTGCCCGCCGCGCTGCGGGGCGATGAAGGCCGAGAGCCTGGCGGTGCGCAGGCGCAGCTCCTCGCGGCCGTCGAGGTCGAAGTCGGCCCTCTCGATGCCGGGCGGCTTCTTCTTCGACGCCAGGCGCTCGGCGGCCAGGAGGTGCTTCCAGACCGCCCCCCGGAGATGGGGAAGGTAGAGCCCGCCGAAGACCCCGTGCCACCAGGCGCAGTTGCACTGCCCGCGGTAGAGCTCCCGCCGGGCCCCCGCGGCCTTTTTCGCGGGGAGAGCGTTTACCGCTTCACTGATGGCCAGCATCCGCGCGTAGAGGCGCTGCAGCTCGGAGTACTTGGCCTTGAAGGCCCGCCAGGAACCGCCCCGGAAGAAGCGCTTGACCCTTTCAAAGCGCTCGTCGCCGGCCAGCTCTTTCGAAAGTCGCAGCAGCTCGGCCTGGCTCTCGGCCGGCAGCACCCACTCGGTCATCTCCCGGTAGGCGTCGTCGCCCAGGTAGACCAGGCCGGCGCTGCGGGTGCGCTCGAAGGCGGCCGCGAGCGTGACCGGCTCCAGCCAGTCGCCCTCGGCGATCAGCGCCGCGTGGTAGCGGGCCAGCCAGCCGTCCGCGTAGACGTGTTTATGAGTCCCCGGCCACAGGCCGAACTTCTCGCCGTCGTCGGCGTAGACCACCAGGGCCTGGCCCTCGGCCGGGCGGTGCCGGCGGAGCTCCTCGACGACCTCCTCGGTCCTCCCGAAGGGGATCAGGTACCTGAGCCGCTCCGAGGCGGGGAAGACCGCCAGGAGCTTCCCGCCGTCCTCCGCCCAGTAGTAGGGTCCCAGCTGCGCGGGGTCCAGGCCCGCGTGGGCGAAGTGGCTGTCGTCCAGGCAGGTGTAGCGGTAGCCGGCCTCGACCAGCAGCGAGGCCAGGTTCTGCTCCCAGACGCGCTCGGTGAGCCAGGCGCCGCGGGGCTCCTGACCCAGGAGACTCCCGATGAGC
>CAZONU010000581.1:0-2157 GCA_964581145.1 uncultured Planctomycetia bacterium | reverse complement strand
CGCTCGAACTGGCCGTGGATTACGCCTGCACCCGGCGGCAGTTCGGCAGGCCGGTGGCGGCCAACCAGGGCCTGGGCTTCCTGCTGGCCGACATGGCCATGCGCGTCGAGGCCGCCCGGGCGCTGACCTACGCCACCGCGCGCTTCGTGGACATGAAGAAGGGCCGGCCCACCAAGTTCTCGGCGATGAGCAAGTGCTTCGCCTCCGACGTGGCCATGCAGGTGACCACCGACGCGGTGCAGGTCTTCGGGGGCTACGGCTACATGCGCGAGTACCCCATCGAGAAGTACATGCGCGACGCCAAGATCACCCAGATCTACGAGGGCACCAACCAGATCCAGCGCGACGAGATCGCCAGGGCGCTGATCAAGGAAGCCGCCGGCAGGACCGGCTGAGCGGAAGGGTCCCTGATTTGCGAATCGCAGTCTGCATCAAACAGGTCCCGGACACCGCCGAGGCGCGCATGGACCCGGAGAAGGGCACCGTGGTCCGCGAGGGGGTCGAGTGCATCGTCAACCCCTTCGACACCTACGCGCTGGAGGAGGCCGTGCGCATCAAGGAGCAGCTGGGCGGCGAAGTGGTCGCCGTGAGCATGGGCCCGCCCCAGGCCGAGAGCGCCCTGCGCGAGTGCGTCTCGGTGGGCGCCGACCAGGCCGTGCTGGTCAGCGACCGGGCCTTCGCGGGCTCGGACACCTGGGCCACCGGCCGGACCCTGGCCGCCGCGCTCGGGAAGGTCGGCTTCGACCTGGTCATCTGCGGCAAGCAGGCCTTCGACGGGGACACCGCCCAGGTCGGCCCGGGACTGGCCGTGCACCTGGACCTGCCCCAGGCCACCTACGTGCGCAAGGTCCGCGAGATCGGCGAGCAGCACGTCACCGTCGAGCGCCTGCTGGAGGAGGGCATCGAGGTCATGAAGCTGCCCCTGCCGGCGCTGCTCACCGTGGTCAAGGAGATCAACGAGCCGCGGCTGCCCTCGCTCAAGGGCAAGATGCGCGCCAAGAGGGCGGAGGTCAGGAAGATCACCGCCGCGGACCTGGGCCTGCCCGCCGGCGAGATGGGCACCGAGGGCAGCCCCACCCGGGTGGTGCGCATCTTCGCGCCGCCGGCCCGGGAGGGCGGCGAGATATTCGAGGGCGAGCCCGCCGAGACCGCCGAGAAGCTGGTCGCGGCCCTGGAGGAGGCCAAGGTGATCTGATGCCCCGGCTCAGAATCATCTCCGAGGAGTGCACCGGCTGCGGCCAGTGCGTGGAGGCCTGCCCCTACGACGGGGTGGAGCTGGCCGGGGCGATCGCGGTCCTCAAGGAGAGCTGCAACTTCTGCGGGGCCTGCAGGGAGGTCTGCCCCGTCGAGGCCATCGTCGAGGAAGAGGAGAAGCCGCAGGCCGCCGCCGCGCCGGCCGCGGACCTGAGCGCCTACCGGGGCGTGTGGGTCTTCGGCGAGCAGCGCGAGGGCCGGCTGGCCAGCGTGGTGGCCGAGCTGGCCGGCGAGGGCCGCAAGCTGGCCGACGCGCGCGGGGCGGAGCTCAGCGTCGTGGTCCTGGGCGACGGGATGGAGGAGGCCTGCGGGGAGCTCCTCGCCGCCCACCCGGTCGACCGCCTTTTTTACGTCGAGAGCCCGGAGCTGGCCGCCTTCGAGGCCGAGGTCTACGGCAGGGTCTTCGCCGACCTGGTCCGCGAGCGCCGGCCCGAGATCGTCCTGGCCGGGGCCACCAGCGCGGGGCGCAGCTTCCTCGCGCGGGTGGCCGTGGAGGTGCGCACCGGCCTGACCGCCGACTGCACCGGGCTGGGCATCACCGCGGAGGGCCTGCTGCTCCAGACCCGCCCGGCCTTCGGCGGGAACATCATGGCCGAGATCGTCTGCCCCGACAACCGCCCGCAGATGGCCACGGTGCGCCCCCACGTGATGAAGCCCTCCCAGGCCGGCGGGCGCGGCGTCATGGGCGGCGCCCGCCAGGGCGCCAGGCAGGGCGGCCAGGAGGGCGGGAGGAGGGGCGGTCGAGGCTTTGAGCTGCTCCTCCTTTTTCCCCCCTCCGCCCCCGCCGTACCGCCAGTTGTACAGGGCGGCGATGCCGGGGCGGGCCCGGCCCTGGGCGTCCAGGGTGATGGCGGGCGTGCCCAGGCGGACGAGGCGGGTGAACAGGGGCTGGTCCAGGCGGCA
>CAZONU010000580.1:0-2165 GCA_964581145.1 uncultured Planctomycetia bacterium | reverse complement strand
CGCCGCGGCCATCAAGGCGGTGATGGCCGACACCGCGGCGCGCCTGTCCATTGACAAAGACCGGCGTTACGCGACGGGCTTCTCCGGCGGGGCGCGGGTGGCCTTCTACCTCGCGGCCAGGGAGAAGTTCGCCGGGGTCATCCCCGTGGGCGCGGGCATGGGCGGCGGGCAGAAGCCCCCGACGAAGGGCTCGCCGCTGGCGGTCTTCTCGCTGTGCGGTGAGGACGACTTCAATCACGCCGAGCTGCTCCGCCTGGAGCGCCGCCTCCGGGCCGCGGGCCTGCGCCAGCGCATGGCCACCTTCAAGGGCGGCCACCGGTGGCCGCCGCGGGAGATGTGCGCCGCGGCGCTGCGCTGGATGGAGCTCCTCGGGCAGCTCAAGGAGAAGAAGCGCGACGCGAAAAAGTTCGCGGCCATCCTGGACCTGGAGGTCAAGGCCGCCGAGACGCTGCTGGGCACCGCGGGCCAGTACATGCGCGGCCACGCGCGCCTGGCGGAGCTGGCCGGGCTCGCCGGGGACGAGGGGCTGAAGAAGAAGCTCGCCGCGGTCGAGGGCAGCGCCAAGCACAAGAAGGAGAAGGCGCTTTCTGACGAGTTGAAGAAGCTCAGGGCGGGGTTCGCCGGGATCGCCGACCACGAGGAGCGCTTCAGGAAGTCGGTCGCGGCCTACCGCAAGTTCATCGCCGGCAACAAGGGCAGCGACGCTGCCGCGCGGGTGACCACCAGCCTGGAGGCCACCGGGCGGGTGATGATGGCCGGGGCGATGATGCTCATGGGCCGCAAGGACTACAAGCGCGCGGAGGTCTACCTCAAGCGCGCGCGGCTGTTTGCGCCCAGGAGCAGCAACCTGGCCTACAACCTGGCCTGCGCCCTGGCCCGCAACGGCAGGAAGGACGCGGCGGTGAAGACTCTGGCCGAGTCGGTCAAGCTGGGCTTCAAGGACTTCGCGCACATCCGCAAGGACCCCGACCTCGATACCCTGCGCGACCACCCCGGCTACAAGAAGATACTCGCGCCGAAAAAGCCCGCGCCCGAGCCGGAGAAAGCGGCGCCGGCACTGCTGCCCTAAGTGCCGGCTGCGGCCACTTGCTTTTCCACAGGCCTCTTCTATAACTCTCATGTTACGCTATGGTGACAACTGGCGACCGTCGGCAGCAAAGGGGCCGCTGGCGTTACCCGTTGGTGACGCCAGCCACAGGTGTAGCGGGACGCATCGGCCAGGTATATGCGGAAGTCTCGTTATCAGGTATGATACCGAATGCACAATGTGGCATGGCGGTTGCGTAAAGCCTCCTCAGAGTGCGGGGAGGTGAGCCATGTTTGGGAGAAATCCGCTTACTGAGACCCAGGAGTTCGCCGTGCATCTGGCCGGCACCGGCTCCAGCGAGAGCCAGGTTCGGGCCGTGCTGCTCAATCGCGGGTTGGGCCCGGCGCGGGCCGGGCAGGTGGTCGGCGAGGCGATGCGGGCCAGGAAGAGCGCGGCGCGGCTCGCGGCCGGCAAGCACATCTTCCTCGGGGGGATCGTCTTTCTGATGGGCGCGGCGGGGACGGTGGTTCTCCACGAGCTGCTGGGCGGGCCGGTGGCCTGCGCGCTGCCCCTGGCCGCCGCCGGCATCGGACTGGTTGAGCTTCTGCGGGGCTGCTGCCTGGCGCTGCGGGGCCCGTAGGCGGCGCCTGCCCGGGGCGGGGTCAAGGCGACACCTGGGGTCTGGGGTTCAGGGTTCGGGGCTCGGATACGAGCCCCTTGCCCCCGCCGGGGCCGGGGCGGTATAATGCGGGTGGAGCGGGGAATGGAAAAGGGAGGCCGGGCCGTGGCCAATTGCTCCACCGCTTTCCGCCGGAAAAGCCTCAAACATTTCGTGAGGGCTACATTGTTCCCCTTCCCGAAATTCCTGACTGATTAAGGCAGGAAATGACCGGAGTAATTCGCGTCTCCGGTGGGGCCAGGGCGCCCGCCGGCGACGGTGAAGGTCCGGGGTTCCCGTTTGGCGCGGCCGGGCGTTCCGCGGTTCCATCCGGCCAATAAAGACCACAATCAGGGTCTCGGGTTTAGGGTTTGGGGAAAGGAGTGAAAAACGGAACTTTCGGTGCTAATTTGCCCCTAATCACGCCTTGGCGTCTTGGCGGTTAAAAATCCTGTTAGTCACCCGCGGAAAATCTCCGGA
>CAZONU010000579.1:0-2179 GCA_964581145.1 uncultured Planctomycetia bacterium | reverse complement strand
AGCTGGTCGAGGAGCGGCGCAGGCGCGGCCGGACGGAGCTCTTGTAGCTTGGCGGACGCAGGGGACAACGCGCAGACGCCGCCCCGCAAACCCCGTAGGATGATAGTCTGGCTGGTGGCCGTGCCCGCGGTGCTGCTGCTCCTGGCGTTCGCGGGCGCCAAGTGGAAGGTGTTTCATCTGGCGTACTGCAAGCACCTCTTGCGCAGCAGTGACCCCAAGGCGCGGAACCGCGGCTTTGAGAAGATAATGCGGACCCACCTGAAAGGAGGCATGGACATAGAGGAGGTCCAAAGGCTGGTCGCCCCGCTTAAGCTCGAGAGGATACACTCTCTATACTATTACATGCGGTTGAGGCGGCGGCCCGCGACCCGACTTCATCCTGGCGGCCTGCCCCAAGAAGAGATTGAGAAGCGCGTGCAGGCGGCGCTTCAGAGGGAGGAACACGTCCTGGACACCGGCGGCCACCCTTCCGGAATGCTGTATCTCCTCCGGTTCAAGAAGGGCAAGCTGGTCCTTCCTGTGATGCTCCAGGAACGCGACCCCCAATTGCTTACGATACCCCCAATTGCTTACGATGTAGACGCGCGGGTCGCTGCCGCCTAGAATTACCCCCATGCCCCGCGCCCTAGCCCTGGACCCCGGCACCAAGCGCATCGGCGTCGCCGCGTCGGACCCCCTGGGCATCGCGGTGAGGCCGCTGCCCTTCATCCCCGCCCAGCCCGAGAGCGAGGCGCTGGCGCGCGTCGCCGAACTCGCCGCCGAGCGCGAAGCAGAAGTGATAGTCATCGGCCTGCCGATCAACATGGACGGCTCCGAGGGCCCGGCCGCCGAAGCCGCGCGCGAGTTCGGCGGGAAGGTCGAGGCCGCCTTGCCAGGCGTGCAGGTTGTCTATTTTGACGAGAGCCTGACCACCGACGAGGCCGAGAAGCACCTTCTCGAAAAAGGTTTGTCCCATCGCGAGAGGAAACAGGTCATAGATTCCCTGAGCGCCGCGATCCTGCTCAAGAGCTGGCTGGACGCGCAGTAGCACGTAATGAACCACCAAGACACGGAGACACGAAGAACTGAGGAGAATGGCCGCGGGGAACGGTCGTTGGCCACGCGGGAAGTCGCCGCCGCGTTCGACCACTCAACAATTCCTCTTCTTGGTGCCTTTGTGTCTTGGTGTTTGGAAAGCGCTCAGACGTGACCACGGCGCGTCGGCTGAAGGAAATCTACCGCGCGCTCCTGCGGCGCTTCGGGCCGCAGGGCTGGTGGCCGGGCCGGACCCGCTTCGAGGTCGCCGTCGGGGCCATACTGGCACAGAACACCGCCTGGAGCAACGTCGAGAGGGCCGTCCGCAATCTCAGAAATGCCGGCGCACTGTCCTTCCGGGGGATGCGCGCGCGCTCGGACAAGAGACTCGCCCAACTCATCCGCCCCTCGGGCTACTTCAACCAGAAGGCGAAAAAGCTGCGCGCCTTCCTGGCCTGGCTGGAGTCCCGCGATAAGGGCGGCTCGGTCAAGCGCGCCCTCTCGGGGGAGCTCGACGAGGTCCGCGCCTCGCTGCTCTCGGTCAAGGGCATCGGCCCGGAGACCGCCGACTCCATGCTGCTCTACGCCGGGGATCGCCCGGTCTTCGTGATCGACGCCTACACCCGCCGCGCGCTGGAGCGCCACGGTCTCGCGGCCCCGAGGGCCGGCTACGAGGAGCTCCGCGCGCTCTTTGAACGTAACTTGCCGCGGCGGGCATCCTTATATAATGAGTACCATGCGCTCTTCGTCCGGCTGGCCAAGGAGCACTGCGCCAAGCGCGCGCCGTGCTGCGCCGGCTGCCCGCTGGAGAGCGACTTGAGGAGGAAGGCATGAGCTCCGAGCAGCTTAACGTGAAGACCGCGGGCCGCACCGACCTCGTTGACATCACCGCCACCGTCGCGGCGGTGGTCAAGAAGAGCGGGGTCAAGAGCGGCCTGTGTCACGTCTACGTCCCCCACACCACCGCCGGGGTGACCATCAACGAGAACGCCGACCCCTCGGTGCGCGAGGACGTCGGGACCGTGCTGGACAGGCTGGTGCCCTGGTCGGGCGGCTACGCGCACTCCGAGGGCAACAGCGCCGCGCACGTCAAGGCCTCGCTGATGGGCTTCACCGCGACTATCCCGGTCGAGCGCGGGCAGATGCTGCTGGGCACCTGGCAGGG
>CAZONU010000578.1:0-2181 GCA_964581145.1 uncultured Planctomycetia bacterium | reverse complement strand
GATCACCAGCAGATTGGTGCCCATGGAGGTGATCCGGGCCATCACCTGGCGCCGGGCGCCGGCGGCCAGCGCCAGCATGGAGATCACCGCGCCGACCCCGATGATGATCCCCAGCATGGCCAGGAAGGACCTGAGCTTGTTGGCCCACAGGGTCCTCAGCGCGACCTTGATGATGGTCCAGAACAGCATGGGGTCAGTCCGCCTCTGCGGGGTCCACGATCTTCCCGTCCCTCATGCAGATCCGCCGCCGGCAGTGCCCGGCCACCTGGGCATCGTGAGTCACCATCACGATGGTCCGGCCCTGGCCGTTGAGCTCCCCGAAGAGGGCCAGGATTTCTTCGCCGGTGCGGGTGTCCAGGTTGCCGGTGGGCTCGTCGGCCAGGACCATCGCCGGGTCAGTGACTATGGCCCGGGCGACGGCCACGCGCTGGCGCTCGCCGCCGGAGAGCTGGTTGGGCTCGTGCATCATGCGGCCGGCCAGGCCCACCGTCTCGAGGGCCTTCTCGGCGACCTCCCGGACGCTGCCTCTCCCCGAGTAGAGCAGGGGCAGTTCCGTATTCTCCAGCGCGGAGAGCCTCGGCAGCAGATTGAAGGACTGGAAGACGAAGCCGATGCGGCGGTTGCGGATCCCGGCCAGGCGGTCCTTGTCCAGCGAGGAGACGTCCTCGCCGGCCAGGACGTAGGCCCCGGCGTCGGGGCTGTCCAGGCAGCCGAGTATGTGCATCAGCGTGGACTTGCCGCTGCCCGAAGGGCCGGTAATGGCCACCATTTCGCCCTCGTTGATGGCCATGTCCACGCCGTCCAGGGCCCGGACGGTGGCCTCGCCCAGCTGGTAGGCCTTGCGCAGCCCCGTGGTCTCGATCATCATCGCCGCCGGCCGCCCCCCACCGCGCGCATGCGCATGCGGTCCTCGCGGCGCTTGCTGCGGTCTTCGCCGTCGCCCGCGCGCCAGCGGCTGTCCTCGCCGCCCTTGCGCAGGAGGATGGTTTCGCCCTCTTTGAGCCCTTCGGTGATCTCCATCATCTCGCCGTCGCTGATGCCCACCTTGACGACCCTCTCCCGGGGCTTTCCTTCCGGACCCGGACCGGGAACCACCACGTAGCGGTCGCGTCGGCGGCGCGAGACGGCCTGCACGGGGACCAGCAGGGCGTTCTCCTCCTCCGCGGCGACGATCTCGACGTTGGCGGTCATCTCCGGCTTGAGCAGCTCCCGGTCCCGTCCGCCGACCTCGATTTTGACCTCGAAGGTGACCACATTGGACACGTTCTTGCCCTTGGTGGCCACGCGGACCACCTCGCCTGAGAAGCGCCGGCCGGCGAAGGCGTCGGCGGTGATCAGCGCCGGCTGGCCGGCCTGGACCTTGCCGATGTCGCTCTCGTCGACGGAGGCCAGCACAAATATGCGCGACAGGTCGGCCAGGGTCAGCACCGCCGTGCCCCCGCCGACGTTGCTTATCCCCGAGGAGATGATCTGGCCGATCTGGACGTCGCGGGCGGAAACCACGCCGTTCATCGGCGCGACCACTTTGGTATCGGCCAGCCTCTGCTGCGCGTCGGAGAGCAAGATTTGGTCGTCGGCCACTTGGGCCTCGGCTATCTTTATGTCCTGCCGCTTGGTCTCCAGGCCGAGCTCGAGGGTCTTTATCTCCGCGACGCGGGTCTTCGCGGCGGTGAGGTCCGCCGCGGCCGCCGCGTCGGCGGTGCAGGCCGTGTCGTACTCCTCGCGGCTGGCCATCTTCTGGTCCAGGAGCTTCTTGAGCCGCTGGCGCTTGGCCCGGGCGTCGCCGGCGCGCGCCCCGGCGGACTCGATTGCCGCCTCCGCGCGAGATCTTTCGGTGCTCAGGTTCTTCTCGGCGGTCTGGAGGTTAACGCGGGCCTGGGCCAGCCGGGCGCGGGAGACGGCCAGGGCCACTTCGGCGCGCTTGGCCGAGCGTTCCTCGTCGACGGGGTCGAGCTGGACCAGCAGGTCGCCCTTCTTGACGGCGTCGCTTACGTCGAAGGGCAGCTTGATCACTTCGCCGCTGGCCTTGCACTTGATCTCCACCTCCAGGCTGGGCACCACCCGGCCGCTGGTGGCCACCGCCAGCCGGATGGGACCGCGTTTGACCTCGGCGGTGATTGGCGCGCCGAGCTTCTTATCCTTGCTGCCTTGGCTGCTCCTTCGCCAGAGGTACCAGGCAAC
>CAZONU010000577.1:0-2185 GCA_964581145.1 uncultured Planctomycetia bacterium | reverse complement strand
AGAACAACACCGCATCGTCGACTACCTGGAAGCGAGGTTGAACCGGCCCCATGAAGCTGACAGTGGAGGTCGCCCGGGAGGCAGGGACTGAAGACCTGCCGCTGCCCGCCTATCAGAGCCAGCACGCCAGCGGCATGGATCTCCTGGCCGCCGTCGAGAAGCCCCTGACCATCGCGCCCGGCAAGCGCGCGCTGGTGCCCACCGGCCTCTTCGTCGCGGTGCCGCCCGGCTACGAGGCCCAGGTCCGGGCCCGCAGCGGCCTGGCGGTCAAGCAGGGCATTTGCGTCCTCAACGGCCCCGGAACCGTCGACGCCGACTACCGCGGCGAGGTCGGCGTGATCCTGGCCAACCTGGGCGACCAGGCCTTTACAATCGAACGGGGCATGCGCATCGCCCAGATGGTCATCGCCCCGGTGGTCCAGGTCGAGCTGGCCAAGGTGGACAAGCTCCCCGAAACCGGGCGCGGCGCGGGCGGCTTCGGCAGCTCGGGAGTGAAGGGCAGCTAGACGATGGGCATCCTCGCGGCTCTCCCCCTGCTGGCCGCTGCGGCCTCGGAAACGGGCCCGCCGGTCGCCGGGGGCATCGGCTTCTGGGAGGGCGTGTTCCTGGGGCTCCTCCAGGGCGTCACCGAGTTCCTCCCGGTCTCCTCCAGCGGGCACCTGGCCGTGGGGCACATGCTCCGCCAGTGGCTGGGCAGCGGCCCGCAGGCGGCCAGGGCCGCCGGGCAGCTCGCCGCCGAGCGGGCCTTCGACGTGGCCGTGCACGCGGCCACGCTTTTCGCCATGCTGCTCTACTTCCGGGACGAGGTGGTGGCGCTCTTCACCAAGCGGCCCAGGCTGATCGGCCTGATCGTGCTGGGCTGCATCCCCGCGGGACTGGCCGGCTTCTTTTTCAAGGGGTGGTTCGAGAGCCTGGCGGCCAGCGCCTACATCGTGGGCGCGGCGTTCATCGTCAACGGGCTGTTCCTGGTCGCCTCCAGGTTCTTCGGGATCGAGACCAAGCGCCTGGAGGACCTGCGCCCGTCGGACTCCATCCTGGTGGGGCTGGCCCAGGCGGTGGCCATCACCCCGGGGATCAGCCGCTCGGGGATAACCATCACCAGCGGCCTGATCTGCGGCCTGCGCCGCAAGGAGGCCTTCGTCTTCAGCTTCCTGCTGGGCATGCCCATCATCGCCGCGGCGGCGGCCTACAAGCTGAGCAGCATCGGGAAGCTGGCCGTCTCGGCCTCCTGGACGGGGCTGGTCGGCGGATTCATCGCCGCGTTCCTCTCGGGCCTGGTGGCGGTGTGGCTGCTGGCCCGGCTGATCAAGCGCAGGAACCTCCTGCCCTTCGGACTCTACACCCTGGCGCTGGGACTGCTGGTCATCGGCGCCGAGATCGCCCGCACAATCTGGAGCTAGCCAGCCATGGCCGCCAAGAACCCCCCGAAGAACGGCGACGAGCCCGCGCGCACCGGGAGCGCCAAGGCGCTGGTCCTGGGCCTGATCATCCTGGCTCTGGGCGCCTTCGCCACGGTCAGCGTCTGCGACTACCACGCCGGCGATCCCAACCTCTTCCTGCCGGAGCACCCCCCCGGCGCGGCGGCCGGGAACTGCTGCGGCGCGGTGGGCGCCAACGTGGCCTATCACCTGATCAGCACCTACGGGCTGGCCGGGTTCGCCCTGCCGGTGCTGCTCTTCTTCTGGGGCTTTCACGTGCTGGTCCGCAAGAAGCTGGAGTCGCCCTGGCGCAAGCTGGCCGGCGGGGCGCTCTTGATGATCGCCCTGAGCACCCTGGCCGGGGCGCTCTCCGCCGGCGGCGGCTGGCTCTACGAGCGGGTCGGCGCGCTCAACGTGCCCACCCCCTTCGAGGGCGCCCCGCGGGCCGGGGGGCTCCTGGGCTACTTCGGGGCCGGCGTGCTGCGCGAACCCTTCGGGCCGGTGGGCATCTACCTGATAGTCGCCGGGGTGATCTTCCTGGCCCTGGTGCTGGCCGCCCAGCGCTCGGTGGAGTGGGCGCTGGTGGGGGTGGGGCACTCGGCGATGGGCGGCCTGCGCGCGCTGGCCGGGCGCTTCCGCCGCGCGGGGCCCGCCGAAGACGACGCGGAGCCCCGCGCCCGGCGCGGCCGCGCCCGGGAGAGGGGCGAGCCCAGCGTGCGGGCCACCTTCGGCCAGTCCGAGGAGGAGATGAAGCGGGCCCGCAAGGC
>CAZONU010000576.1:0-2203 GCA_964581145.1 uncultured Planctomycetia bacterium | reverse complement strand
GGCCGGGCGAGGATCACCTTGAGGGAGCGCGCCTCGCCCTCAGCGAGCACGTGCCAGTCGCGGATGTAGGCCCCCCGCACCCCCGTCACGCTCAGGGACTTCGGGATCGCGAAGGAGACCTCCCGCAGGCTGCCCTGGGAGATATCGAAGACGAAGAGCGTATCGATGCGAAGCGCACCCGCGCTCACGGTGGCGATGGTGTTCGCCTCGCTCGCCAGCACCAGCGCAGCGTCCATCTCCCGGACCTGGGGCTTCCATCTCACCGCAAAGGGCCGGCCCGGGCCCAGGACGGCCTTCACCGTCAGCTTCTCGTCCTTGACCTCGCGCTCGAGCCGCATCGCGCCGGGGAAGAGGATCTCCAGGTCGCTCCTGTCGCAGGCGACCTCAAGCTCCCTGACCCGGGAGGCCGGTATGGCGAAGGTCGCCTCCCGCCAGGGTCCCTCCGCCACGATCTTCGGGCGCGCCGCGAAGGTCGCCGTGATCTTGTGTTTGCCGCCTCGCGCGAAGCGCACGTAGTAAGTAGAGGTGGCCTTATCGTACCTGATCCGACGGCCCTCCTTGGGCTCGGCCACGGTTTCCAGGGCCAGGTCGCCGGTCACCAGCGGCAGCTCCCGGCCGGCTCTCTTGGGCTCGACGGTGAAGCTCACGGTGAAGGTGATGTTCTCACCAGTGATGACCCCCTTCACGCTCAGGTCCTTGGCCCTCAGGGGTTTCTCGCCGGCCGGCGCCCCCCCGGACCAGATCGCGAGTGCCATCACCGCGGCTGCGAAAGTCTTGGCCTTCATCGTCCGAATCCTCCTCAGCGGTCCCCGCGTGTCACTTGGCCCGCGGCAGTCCCTTGGCGCGCCTGACCAGCCGCAGGAGCTCCCTTACCCTCAGGTCGCGCCTCAGGGCCGGCTGCACCGCGACCTTCTCGAGGACGTACCGGAGAGCGTCGAAGGAGCCGCCGGAGGCGTGCTCGCTCCCGCGCAGCAGCTCGGCGAACTCCGCGGCGCACGCGGCCAGGAAGAAGCGCGGGGCCGTCTCCGGCGTGCGCCGCCTTATCGCGGACCTCTCCAGGCGGTGCGATATCTCCTCGACCCGGCCGCTGTCGATATTCCGGTAGCGGACGTAGACGGTGCCGATGTCCCCCGCGCTCCAGTGCCCGGCGGGGCCGTGGAGCTCCAGCTCGTACAGCGCCGTCGCGGACTGTCCGCTGCCCACCTCGCCGGCGTCGACGGTGTCGTCGCGGAACTTGGCGTCCTCGATGTCGCGGTTCTCGTAGCCGATCAGCCGGTATCTGCGGACGCGGCGGGGGTCGAACTCCACCTGTATCTTGACGTCCTTGGCTATGGTCTGCAGGGTCGCGGCCATCTCCTCGACGAAGACCCGCCGGGCCTCGCGCTTGGAGTCCACGAACACGTAGCTCCCGTCGCCGCTGTCGGCGAGCTTCTCGAGGAGGACGTCGTTGTAGGTGCCCGTGCCGAAGCCGACGCTGGTGAAGGTTATGCCCTGGTCGCGGAAGGCCTTGACCTCATCGACGATCTCTTCGCCTCCGGTGAGCCCGATGTTGGCGGCCCCGTCGGAGCAGAGGATCACGCGGTTTATCCCCCCGCTGCGGAAGGCCCGCGCGGCCATCTGGTAGCCGAGGGCCAGGCCCTCGAGAAGGTTGGTCGAGCCGCCGCACTGGACCGCGTCTATCGCCGAGGCGATCCTGGCCTTCCCTGCGGCGCCGACCGCCTCGAGGACCAGGCGCGCCTTGGTCCCGTAGGAGACCAGCGACACCCGGTCGGCGGGGCGCAGCTGGCCCACCAGGGACTTGAGCGCGAACTTGACCAGCGGCATCCGGTCGGGCTGATCCATGGAGCCGGAGGCGTCCACCACGAAGACCAGGTGCGCCGGCTTGCGCCCCTCGCGTCCGACCACCCTGCCGCGGACCCCGACCTTGAGCAGCACCAGCCCCCGCCCGAAGGGGGCGGGCGCGGCCTCCGATATCACGGTGAAGGTCCCACGGGTCTTGCGGGGGTAGTTGTAGTCGAAGGCGTTCACGAACTCCTCCATGCGCACCGAGCCGACCGGCGGGCGGTAGCCGCCCCTTATGTACCTGCGCGCTATGGAGTAGGAGGCGGTGTCCACGTCTATGGCGAAGGTCGAGAGGCGGTCGGCGCGGGTCATCACGAAGGGGTTGACCGGGACGACCTTGAAGACCGCGCCCCTTTCCGTG
>CAZONU010000575.1:0-2206 GCA_964581145.1 uncultured Planctomycetia bacterium | reverse complement strand
GGGGCCTTCACCTTGATTTCACCGGCGAATGACCGGTCCTTCTCGCTGAAGACCAGGCGCCGGACCTGGACGTGCTCCGCGACCATCTTCTGCCAGTCGCCGTTGTACTTGGCCGTGAACTCGCTGTAGAACTGCCGGCAGAAGGGGCAGATGTCGCCCTCGATGGTCACCTTGTAGTCGCTCTTGGCGGCGGCGTTAATCTCCGCGGCGACCTTGTCGCGGAGCTCGGCGGGCACCAGGCGCAGGGGTTCCTCGTGCATGGGGCAGGGATGGGGCGAGTCGTCCCCCTCCACCTTCCAGGCGTAGGTGTACAGCGCGCCCTCCGGCGTCCGGCTGTAGACCTCCAGGCCCTTCTTGAGCAGCCGGACGATGGTGCTCTTGGAGGAGCCCACCGGGCCGTGCAGGAGCATTATTCTCTTCTCCGCGCCGTAGCCCAGCGCCGCGCCCTTGAGGTTCTGGACGAAGTGCATCAGGGCCTTGTCCAGGCCGAAGATCGCGTCGCGCCCGCCGGAGATGGGATCGTCGAAGAACTTGTAGCGGATCAGCTTCTCCCGGTGGCGGGTGTACTCCTCGCTCCCGTAAGAGACGATCATGTCGTAAAGCCGCTGGAAGGCGTTGCGGGCCACCTTGGGGTCCGAAACCACCAGGTCCAGGTAGTCCTGGTAAGAGCCGGCCCAGTGTCGGTCGCGGAAGCTCGACTGGTCGAAGGCCTTGGACACCGATTGCAGAATCTTCTCGCCCTTGGATGCCATGCAGCTCTCCTTTGCGCCGCTTGCCGCCGCCGCGGGCGCGACCCGAGCACCGCGGGCCGCGCGTCCGTAATCCTTATTAAATCTACCCCTTGCGACCGGCGGAGTCAATACAAAACAGTCGCCTCCTGGGCTATCCGGCCTGACGGTGGGCGCTTGTGCTCTTTTCGTCAAGTCGTTGTCTACAGAGTGGCGACCGGCGCCACCGGGAATCAGGGGGTCTAGATCGGAATGGAGGCGTGTACACTGAGGAAATCGGAGCACTAATTCACCATCTTGTAGAGGGCGGGACCCTTCGGGGGCTGCCGCCTGGATCGATCGACGTTTACTGCGTGCTGCTGGCTCGGGCGCGGGAAGGCACCGGCCGGGCCAGGGGCAGCCCCCGCACTATTGCCAGGCTGACGGGGCTTTCGGAGTTGGCCGTCTTGGATCTGCTGATCATCCTCCGCGACCACAAGCTCATCGCGGGGCAAGAGGTCAAGACGCCGAAGGGCAGCCGCACGGACTTCCTGGTCTTGGACACGGAGGGGGTGTTCAGTGACCTCCGGTGACAACCGCCGAGCCGAGCTGGAAGCAGAAAGGGAAGCAATCCTGGCCAGGGTCCGCGGCGGCGCGGCGAAGGACGGGGGCAAGGCCCGCGCCCCAAGGGGCCGCCGCCGGCCTGGCGTCGGCTGGTGGTCCTGCATCAAGGCTTGGCAGGCGACGGCCACATGGGCCGCCCTGTCACCGCGCGGCGCCCAGGTCTTCGTCACCGTCCTGGGACATTGCCGCAAGTACCAGAAGGGGGCGAAAGGTAAGACGGTTTACCGCTACTCCGGTAATCGGGGCAAGCTGGCCGACGCCTGCGGCTGCTCGGCGTCGACTATCACCGAGGCGCTGGCCGAGCTGGAGCAGCGCGGCCTGGTGAAGCGGTCTCAGAGGACCAGGCACCAGGGCGGCGCTTTCGTCTCCAGCGTCCACGTCTGGCCTCAATGGCCAGGGCCAGCATCCGAGAGCCTACCGGGCATGGGGGCGGCTGCCGAGAATCAGGCGCCTACAGAATCAGGTCCCTCTTAGGGGGTTGTAGGCGCTTGAATCCTGGGGCCTACAGGAATCGGGCGAACGGGGGGCTGTAGACGCCGAGATTTCCGCGCCTGTGTTCGGCCTGTAGGCGCTTGAATCCCGGCGCATTACTCTCTCTATAGAGAGAGTAACCCTGCGAGAGAGAGAGTGTACTCTCTCTCGCGGGAGGTGGTGGTGGTGCGGGGAGGAAGAGGTTTAGATACTAATTTGGGGTCTCTTTACAGTTGTTTGATTTTTGCGAGGTAGGTGCAGCACTGCTGGTGCTCAAACCTACAAGAGGAATGCAACAACCACTCACAATCTTGGCTGGGCCAGCAGGAGCAGCAGCATCAGCAGCAGCGGCAGCAGCATTGGAAGAGGACGCTGTAAAATAATCCCATGGTCTCTCGTTTTGA
>CAZONU010000574.1:0-2220 GCA_964581145.1 uncultured Planctomycetia bacterium | reverse complement strand
TCCATGGTGGCCGGGGAGAGCAGGTGGATGCCGTCGGGGATGCCGGCCAGCTGCTTGATGGCGTTGATGGTCAGCGCGCTGGCCGCGTGCATCAGCGGCGAGTTCCTGCCGGTGACTATCTCCCCCCCGGGGAGCTCGAGGGCCGCGCCGCAGAAGATGCCCTGGTTGCCCTTGCCGGCTTCCCGGGCGCCGGCGGCGGCCCGCCGGGCGGGGGTGACCACCAGGCGGTCCTCGGCCTTGACGCCCACCTCGGTCATGAGCAGCTCGGCCCGCTCTTCCGCGTCCTTGTCGGCCAGGCCCATGGCGTACTCGCACCTGCAGCGGAAGCAGCGCCGGATTATCTCCTGCCGGGCGGCCTCCTTGACCGCGTCGTCGTCCTCGATTCCGAAGCCGGCGCGGTTCACGCCCATGTCCGTGGGCGACTTGTAGACGCTCTCCGCCCCGGAGATCCTCTCGAGGATGCGCTCCAGCAGCGGGAAGGCCTCCACGTCGCGGTTGTAGTTGATCGCCGTCTCCCCGTAGGCCTCCAGGTGGAAGGAGTCGATCAGGTTGAAGTCCTTGAGGTCCACGGTGGCTGCTTCATAAGCCACGTTAACGGGATGTTTGAGCGGCAGGTTCCAGATCGGGAAGGTCTCGAACTTGGAGTAGCCGGCGCGCACCCCGCGCTTGTGCTCGTGGTAGAGCTGCGAGAGGCAGGTGGCCAGCTTGCCGCTGCCCGGCCCCGGGCCGGTGACCACCACCAGCGGCCTGCCGGTTTCGATGTAGGGGTTGGCCCCGTAGCCCCGGTCGCTGACGATCAGGTCCACGTCGGTGGGGTAGCCCCTGGTCCTGGAGTGGGTGTAGACCCGAACGCCCCTGCGCTCCAGCCTGTTCTTGAAGAGCACCGCCGAGGGCTGGGCCTCGAAGCGGGTGACCACCACCGCGGTGACGCTGATGCCCCAGTCGCGGAGGTCGTCGATGAGCTTCATCGCGTCGACGTCGTAGGTTATGCCGAAGTCCGCGCGGATCTTCTTGCGCTCGATGTCCCCGGCGTAGATGCAGAGGATGATGTCGGCGTTGTCCTTGAGCCCCTGCAGCAGGCGGACCTTCACGTTGGGGTCGAATCCGGGCAGCACCCGGGAGGCGTGCATGTCGTAGATGAGCTTGCCGCCGAACTCCAGATAGAGCTTGTTGTCGAAGCGCCCGGCGCGCTCCAGGATGGCCGCGGTCTGCTCCTCCAGGTACTTCTCGTTGTCGAAACCGACGCGCCTGGTCATTACCGGTGCCCTTGACTGCCCGCGTCAAACGCGAACCGCTCCCCCGAATGAGACGCAATCCTACCGGGGGGAGAACCGCCTGCAAGTTGCGAAAAGCCCGCCTGGGCCGTAACATGGCCGCCCCGGGAAAGCGCGGAAAGGAGCGGCCATGCCCCTCATCGAGATAATGCCCTGCCTGGACATGAAGGACGGCCGGGTGGTCAAGGGGGTCCACTTCGTGGACATCAAGGAGGTCGGCGACCCCGTCGAGAACGCTGCTTTTTACGAGAAAGAAGGCGCCGACCAGCTGGCCATGCTGGACATCGCCGCCACCGTCGAGAGCCGCAAGACCCGCCTGGAGTGGGTCCACAGCGTCTCCGCGGCCATCGACATCCCCCTGACCGTCGGCGGGGGCATCTCCTCGCTGGCCGACGCCGAGATGGTCCTGGCGGCCGGCGCCGACCGCGTCTCGATGAACAGCGCCGCGGTCCGGGGCCCGGAGCTGGTCCGGCGCGCCTCGGAGAAGTTCGGGGAGGCCAGGGTCACCGTGGCCATCGACGCCCGGCGCAACGCGGAAATGCCCTCCGGCTTCGAGCTGGTGGTCTCCGGCGGGACCAAACCCGTGGGGCAGGACGCCGTCGCCTGGGCCGCCGAGTGCCAGGAGCTCGGCGCCGGCGCGATCCTGCCCACCAGCATGGACGGCGACGGCACCCTGGCCGGCTACGATCTGGAGTTCACCCGCGCGATAGCCGACGCGGTGGACCTGCCGGTGGTGGCCTCCGGCGGGGCCGGCACGCTGGAGCACTTCTACGAGGCGGTGGCGGAGGGGCACGCCGACGTGCTCCTGGCCGCCTCGGTCTTCCACTACCGGACCTTCAGCATCCGCCAGGTGAAGGAGTTCCTGCGCGGGAAGGGGCTGGAAGTCAGGCTCTAAGTCGGTCCGCAAAAGTTCTGATGCCGAAGCCGCGCCCCCGCACCGGCCCCC
>CAZONU010000573.1:0-2222 GCA_964581145.1 uncultured Planctomycetia bacterium | reverse complement strand
CCCCCTCACTTTCTTATGAAGGGGGCCGGTGCTTTCCTCAAAAAACCGCCGGCCGCCGCACGAGGGCGCGGCCGTGCCGAAGAGAAACAGCCGGGGGCCTCCCTCTACTTGAGAAGGAGGGCGGCCCCCGGCGCCCCGCCTCCGGCCCTCCGGGACATGCGCACTCTTTGAGAACTTCTGCGGCCCCGCTTAGTCGAACCAGCGCGGATCCAGGGCCTCGCGCTGGGCGGCGAGCATCTCCTCGATGATCGCGTCTGCGTCCGAAATCGAGTTGACGATGGGATCGGTGAGCATCGCCCGGCGGAGCAGCTTCCGGTCGCAGGTCACCGCCGCCTCCACGGTCAGTTCGTGAGTGTCCAGCACCTGGTGGGTCAGGCCGCGCAGCCCCCGGGGCATCTCGCCGACCGGGACTGGGCGGGGGCCGTCCATGTCCATGTCGCTGAGCAGCTCGAAGAAGGCGTCATCGGGCATGTTGCTCACCGCGCCGCGGTTGGGCTGGTTGATGTAAAACCTCTTGCCGAGATTCCCCCACATGCCCTCGATTATGTCCGTGGCATGGTCGGTGGGGACTTTCTCGAAGAACTCGCTCATGGGCTTATCGCCGGCCGCGTAGGCGTCGATCTCTTCGTAGATGCCGGCGCGCTTCGCGGCGCGCTCCTCGGCGTCGAACAGGGTGATGGGCTCGATGTCCGGCGGGTTGGCCGAGTAGCCCTGCCAGTAGGGCACGTACTCCTTGGTGTGCCCGATCACCAGGGAGGCCGCGCCGAAGATCTCGCTGAGCGTCAGGCGGTAGCGCCCGTTCTTGCGGCCCTTGGAGTAGGCGGACTCGTCCTCGTCGCCGGCGCGCTCGCGCATGTAGTCGTAGTAGGCCGGGAGGCAGGGCTCGCCGCCGACCTCGAAGCCGGTCAGCCAGGTGAAGTGGTTGACGCCCACCACGCGGAGCTCGGCGGCGGCCTCCAGCTCGGGGTTCTTCTCGTCCGCGCCGAGCTTGCCCACCGCGCGGAGCATCTTCCGCCGGAAGTGGGGCTCGTGCAGGCCGTCGCACAGCGCGAAGCTGCGCACCTTCGGCGCGTGGCGCATGAGCATTATCCCGAAGCAGGCCGTGGGGTTGATGTAGTTGATCAGCCATGCCCCGGGGCAGATTTCGGCCACGTCGCGGGCCACGCCCAGCACCTCGCGGGTCTCGCGCAGCGTGCGGAATATCCCCCCCGGCCCGATGGTGTCGCTGGAGCACATCCGCACCCCGTGCCTGGCGGCTATCTGCGTGTCCACCCCCCGCCAGGTTATGCCGTCATTCGCGAAGGAGAGCACCACGAAGTCCGCGCCGGGCAATACCTCGCGGCGGTCGGTGGAGCTTTCTATCGCCGCCGGCGCGCCGGCCTCTTTCTTGGCCCTTTCGGCCAGGGCGACTATCTTCTTGAGGGTCGGCTCGTGGGTATCGACCAGGGCCAAGGTGGCGCCCTTCAGCACCGGACTGGCCATCACCCCCTTGATCGCCTGGCGGCCGAAAAACATGCTCCCTGCGCCGATCACCGCGATTCTGGGACCTTTCCCGCTTCTGGACATTATTGTCATTCCCCTTTCATCCGTTCCGGGAGCGCCTTGCGGCCTCACCCCATGTCGAGCGTATCTCCTGCGGAATATACACCGGCTGGCCCAATCGGGGAATAGAAGATAGTTGCAAATACCTGGATAATATTTACACTAACTCCAAGCTTCGGGAGAGCCGCCCATGCCGCGAAGGCGCCCTGTACCCACCTCTCCGCCCCCTCCTCCCTACCGGGTGCGCACCGCCGGGCACATCTCCGGCCGGCCGCACCACTCCACGCCGGGCAGCCGGGAGGGCGACGTCATGCTCACCGTCTTCCTGGCCGGCCGGGGGCTATACATCCTCGACCGCCGCCGCAGCGTCGTGGAGCCCGGCACGGTGGGGCTGGTCCCCGGCGAGAATCCCGGCATCCTGCTGGCCGACCCGGCCGACCCCTACGACCACTACTACTGCCGCTTCGCCGGCGGCTACGCGCTCTCACTGGCCGCCAGCATTCGCGCCTCCCGCGGCGGGCGCTTCTTCCGCCACGAGCGCTGCGCCGAGATCGCCGATCTCGTCCGGCGCATGGGCCGCATCGGCCGGGGAGGACTGCCCGGGCGGGTCCGCGCCGCCGAGCTGCTCCTGGCCGAGGCGCTGATGGTTCTCTCCGAACCGCCCCGGCCGGCGCGGGCCC
>CAZONU010000572.1:0-2267 GCA_964581145.1 uncultured Planctomycetia bacterium | reverse complement strand
GGCTTCGGCGCGCGGGCCCTGGCCGAGACCGACAACCCCAAGTACCTGAACAGCCCGGATTCGCCGGTGTTCAGCAAGGGCCGGCTGCTCTTCGGGCTCTCCCGGGCCCGCGAGGCCATCGGCAGCGACCGCCGGGTGCTGGTGATGGAGGGCTACACCGACGTGGTCATGGCCGTCCAGAAGGGCTTCCCGGCCGCGGTGGCCACCCTGGGGACCGCCCTGACGTCGGACCACCTCCGCCTGCTCAGGCGCTTCGCCGAATCGGCCCTGCTGGTCTACGACTCCGACGCCGCGGGCCTGGCCGCCGCCGAGCGCGGGCTGGACCTCTTCTTCGCCGAGGAGCTGCCCGCCCGGGTGGTGACCCTCGAAGAGGGCCTGGACCCCTGCGACTACCTCACCAAACGCGGGCCGGAGGCCTTCACTGAGCGCCTCGCCGCCGCGACCGACCTCTTCGACTTCAAGCTCTCGGCGGTCAGGAGCCAACACGACTTGGGCACCGCCCACGGCCGCCGGGCCGCGGTGCGCGCGCTGATGGACACGGTGGCCCGGGTGGCCGATCCGATCATGGCCGCCGAGCTCCGCCGCCGCGCGGCCGAAGCCTTCGGCCTGCCCGAGGAGGTGCTGGCCGCGGAGCTGGCCGGCCGCGGCCGGAAAGGTCCGGCCGCTCCGGCCGGTCCGACGGGTCCGAGCGGACTCTCCCGCCGCCAGAAGGCCGAGCGCGAGCTGGCCCGGGCCCTGGTGGCCTATCCGCCGGGCCTGTTCGAGGCCTCCAAGGCCCTGGAGGATTTCTCGGACCTCAGCGACCCTGCGGCCGCCGAGCTGCTCGGCGCGGCCCTGAAGGTCTACAATGATCTCGGCGAGCTCAACCTGGAGGAGGTGGCCACCACGCTGACCCGCCCGGAGGCGGTCGCCCTGGTGGCCGATTTCGCCTCCCGGCCCGAAGCCAGCAGGCCCTCGGACCCGGCGGGGAACGTCTCCCGGGTGCTCTTCGACCTGGAGAGAATCGATCTTGAGGAGCAGCTGGCCGCTCTGACCGGGGAGCTGCGCGGCGCCGAGCCCGACCGGCAGGTGGTCATCGCCGACCGCATCGACGAGACCAAGCGCCAGCTTGAGGAAATGGCCCGCCGGCCCGCCGGCGTGGCCGAGCCGGAACCCACGGAGGGCTAGCCCTTGCAGCTCAGGCCCGAGTTCATCGCCACGGTCCAGGAGATCGTCGACAAGAGCCGCGACCGCGGGGTGATCAGCTACCAGCAGCTCAACCAGATGCTGCCCGCGGCGCTCTGCAAGACCGAGGACCTCGACGCGGTGCTCCACCGCCTGGAGGAGAACGGCGTAGACCTGGTGGACGTCACCGAGCTGCCCATGCACCGCACCAAGTCGTCGCCGGAGGCCGCCCTGGCCGAGGTCGAGGCCCAGCCCGCCGAGGAAGAGCGCGAGATCCACGACCCCATCCGCATGTACCTCTCCCAGATGGGGTCGATTCCGCTCCTTACCCGCGAGGAGGAGATCCGCCTGGCCCGGACCATCGAGATCACCGCGCGCGGCTACCGCCGGCGGGTGCTGCAGAGCGACTACTCCATCGCCCGCGCGGTCAAGCAGCTCGAGCGCCTCAGCCAGAGCGAGCTGGCCATGGACCGGGCCACCCCGGGCATCAGCGGGACGGTGGCCGGCCAGGAGGAGGCCGGCCGCGAGGAGCTCTTCCGGCGCCTGCAGCAGAACCTCCAGACCGTGCGGTCGGTCCTGGCCCAGAACGAGACCGACTGGAAGCGCCTCAGCTCCGGCTCGACCGGCGCGGCCGAGCGCCGCCGCCTGCGCTGGATGCTGATGGCCAGGCGCCGGCGGGCGGCCAGGCTGCTGGAGGAGGTCGGCCTGCGCAGCAAGAAGCTCCTGCCGATGATGAACGGCCTGCGCCGGCTCTGCGCCCGGGTGGAGGCCTGCCGCCGCGAGCTCCGCGCCACCGCCGGGGTCAAGACCAGGGAGATCCAGCTGCGCCGCGAGCGCATCAGGAGCCGCACCGCCTCGGTGCTGGCCACGGTCCACGAGAGCCCCGACCAGCTGCTCCTGCGCGTGGTGCTCATGGCCCGGCGCTACGCGGACTACGAGGACTCCAAGAAGAAGCTGTCCGCCGGCAACCTGCGCCTGGTGGTCTCCATCGCCAAGAAGTACCGCCACCGCGGGCTGCTCTTCCTGGACCTCATCCAGGAGGGCAACATCGGCCTGATGAAGGCCGTGGAGAAGTACGAGTACCGCCGCGGCTACAAGTTCTC
>CAZONU010000571.1:0-2270 GCA_964581145.1 uncultured Planctomycetia bacterium | reverse complement strand
GGGCACCGGTCTGGCGGAAAGCATCATACTGGCCCGAGAGGGAACTCTTCCCCTTCAACCGGGAGGGGGAGGCAAGTATGGCCGGGCGGTGGTAGAGCAGGAAGAAACCCAACTGGATCTCGCTCTGGAGACATAGATGGCAGGTAAATTCATCACCATCGAGGGCATTGATGGCTCCGGGAAAACCACCCAGGCCCGGCTGCTCGCCGCGCGCCTGAAACGGGAGGGCTGGCGGGTCACCCGCACCCGCGAGCCGGGGGGCACCCCGGCCGGGGAGCGCGTCCGCGAGGTGCTGCTCGACCCCAGGCTCAAGTCCATGACCGCCTGGACCGAGCTGTTCCTGTTCATGGCCAGCCGCGTGCAGCTGGTCGAGGAGGTCATCGCCCCCGCGCTGGCGACCGGCCGCGCGGTGGTCTCCGACCGCTTCGTGCTGAGCTCGGTGGTCTACCAGGGCGTCGTCGGGGAGGTCGGCGCGCGAAGAGTGCTGCGCCTGGCCCGCGAGGCCTTCGGCGCCTGGCTGCCGGACCTCACCCTGATAATCGACCTGCCCGCCGGCCGGGGGCTGAGCCGCTCCAGAAGCAAGACCCCCCGGGCCGACCGCATCGAGGCCAAGGGGCTGGCCTTCGCGCGGGGCGTGCGCCGCGGGTTTCTGGACGCCAGAAAGATGCGCCTGGCCGGGCGCTCGGCGCTCGTCGACGGCAGCGCCAGCCAGGCGGAGGTCGCCGAGGCGGTCTGGCGGGAGGTCCGCCGTGTCCTTTAGCCGCCTGCGCGGACAGGACCGCGCGGTCGAGGCCCTGCGCGCGGCGCTGGCCGCCGGCCGGCTGGCCCACGCCTACCTGTTCACCGGGCCCGACGGCGTCGGCAAGCGCAAGCTGGCGAAGGAGCTGGCCAAGGCGGTGCTCTGCACGACGAAGGAAGACGACGCCTGCGACGAGTGTCTCACCTGCCGGGCCATCGACAAGGACAGCAGCTGGGACTACTTCGCCCTGTCCGTCGAGGACTCCAAGGGCCAGGCCCGCCCGGTGGCGGACCCCGACCGCGAGATCAAGGTGGGCTCGGTGCGCGCCCTGGAGCGGGCCTTCAGCCTCAAGAACACCGCCGGCCGCTTCCGGGTATGCCTCATCCCCCGCGCCGAGCGCATGAACGAGGAGGCCCAGAACGCGCTCTTGAAAACTCTGGAAGAACCGGCCGGCCCGCGGCTGTTAATACTTACGACCTCCCAGCCCCAGGCGCTGCTGCCCACGGTGGTCTCGCGCCTGGCCCGGGTGCGCCTGCGCCCCCTGTCGGCCGAAGAGGTCGCCGCCCACCTGGTCGAAGAGGCGGGGGTGAAGAAGACCGAGGCAAAGGAGCTGGCCGCGGCAGCCGGCGGCTCCATCGGGGCCGCGCTGGGAGCCTCATTGGAAGAAGTCCGCGCCGCGCGCGACTTCGCCGCGGAGCACCTCGGGGCTCCCGGCAACGGCGGTGCGCTGGCGCTGGCCGAAAGCATGATGAACTTCGCCCGCGAGCAATCCAACGGCGGCCGGGGGCTGGAGCCGGTTCGCCGCGGCCTGCTGGCGCTCTGGGGGACGGTGGCGGAGCTCCACCGCCAAGCGCTGTGGCGGTCACTGGAGGCTGCGGACCCGGCCGGCGCGGCCTTCGAGGAGCGCGCCACCGAGCGGCTGGCCGCGCTGGGCCCGGACCCGCTCCGGCGCCGCCTGAGAGCGCTGCTCTCCGCCGAGCGGGCGGTCGGCGGCTACGCCTCCCCGGACCTGGTCTGCCGCGTGCTCGCCGGCAAGTTGACCTCCGGCTGAAGAGAGGCCCCCAATGCCCGACGAAGAGAACAAGCCCCCCGAGGAAGAGGCCGCGCAGCCCGCCGAGCCCGAGGCCGCCGAGCCCGCCGGGGAGGCCGGGGAAGGCCAGCAGCCGGCTCCGGAACCAGAAGAGGACGGCAAGCCTTCCGCGCCGCGCCCGCGCCGCCCGCGGCCCGGCTGGCTGTGCACCGCGCTCCACGGCAAGATGAGCCGGGTGGACTACTTCTCGGCGCCCTCCCGGGAGGGCTTCCCCCACGGCTGCAAGGTGCTGGCCCGCACCGAGCGCGGCACGGAGATGGCCGCCATCGTGGCCAGCCCCCGGCGCGCGAACCTGGCCGAGCTTCAGAAGCGGCCGGGGGAAGTGCTGCGCGCGGCGAGCACCGGGGACCTCGATCGCCAGCGGAGCATCGAGCAGGACATCGAGCCCACCGAGATGAAGGAGTGCGCCGAGGAGGTCGCCGAGCACAAGCTGCCCATGAG
>CAZONU010000570.1:0-2275 GCA_964581145.1 uncultured Planctomycetia bacterium | reverse complement strand
GGCAGCCTGAAGTAAACGGTGGTGCCGACGCCGACCTCGCTGGTCAGCCAGATCTGCCCGGCGTGGCCGTCCTCAATGATCTGCCGGCAGATGGGCATGCCCAGGCCGGTTCCCCCGGTGTGGTGGCGGGTGCTCTCCACCTGCTCGAAGCGGCTCCAGACCTTGTGGATCTGCCCCGCGGGGATGCCCTGGCCGGTGTCGGCCACGCGCACCTCCACGCTGGAGGCGCCGGCGCCCTCCGGGCGCACCAGCTCGGAAGTCACCGTGATGCTCCCGCCCTCGGGCGTGTACTTGATGGCGTTGGAAAGCAGGTTGCAGATCACCTGGATGATCCGGTCGCGGTCGATGCGAATGGGCGGCACCTCGTCGGAGAGATCCCCGGTGACGACCACCCCCTTCTTCTCGGCCAGCGCGGACTCCACGTTGACGCCGTGGCGAATGACCTCGGCGAGGTCGTGCTCCTCGAAGTGATACTCCAGCTTGCCGGCCTGCATCTTGGTGAGGTCCAGCACGTCGTTGATCAGGCGGCCCAGGCGCTCGCCCTCGCCGCGAATGACCTCCAGGTACTCGCGGCGCTCCTCCTCGCTGTCGACCATGCCCTCCATGAGCAGGGCCTCAGCGTAGGCCATGATCGAGGCCAGCGGGGTGCGCAGCTCGTGACTGACCAGGCTGAGCAGGTCGTCCTTCATGGTGTCCAGCTCGCGGAGGCGGGTGACCTCCTTGGTGACCTCCAGGTCGCGGACCACGAAGACGTAACCGGCCGGCCGGTCGCTCCCGGGCAGGACCAGGCGCGTGCCGCTGAGGCCCAGGACGAAGTGGCCCTCCCCCGCGCCCCCGAACTCCAGTTCCTCCTCGCCGGGGTCCTCGCTGCGGTCCAGGCGGCCGACCACCTGGCGGACCAGGCCGCTCACCTCGCTGCGGAAGCCCTGGGAGTAATCCCGATTGAGCACCTCGTCCCGCGGCCGGCCGAGCATGAACTCGGCGGTGCCGTTGATGAAGGTCAGCGCCCCGCGGCGGTCCAGGCTGAAGATGCCCACCGGGACGCTCTCCAGGACGTGCTGGACGAAGGCTTGGGCGCGCGCGCGCTGGGCGGAAAGCTCCAGGCTCTCCAGGGCCGCCGAGAGCCCCCGGCCGTAGGCTCCCAGCAGGTCGGCGGCCTGCCCGGTGAAGCCGGCCTCGTCGAAGTCCACCCAAAGGAGCACCGCGCCCAGCTTCGCGGTGCGGCCCACCAGCGGCACCACCAGCAGGCTGCGCGCCGCGCCGGCCGCCTCGCCGGCGGGCAGCAGCGCCACCTCGCGGCTCTCCAGCGCCCAGGAGATCAGGTCCCAGTCGACGGCCAGGCCCTCCGGGCAGGCCGCGCGCACCAGGCGCATCCCGTGCTCCTCCTCGCCGGAGAGCTGCCCGGAAATGGCCAGCGGCGCGCCCAGGTACAAGCGGTAGAAGATGAAGTCCACGGCTTCGAGGAGCAGTTCGTCGGAGGCGTCGAGCGTCTCAGCCAGCGACTCGCAGGTCATCAGCCGGCTGGTCTTGTGCAGAAAGGCGCGCAGCTCGCTGAGGTCGCCGGCCACGCTGCGCCACTTGCCGGATTCTCTGGGCACTCGCAAATCGCCGGGCACGGCGGCCTCAACCCTCAATCATGTCGAAGAAGTCCCGGGCCTTGCGGAGATCGGCCATGATGTCGCCCACCAGGGAGTCGAGCACCTCCCCGGAAAGTCCCAGATCCTGGGCCACCGTGGGGTCGATCCTGGGGATGGCGGGGTCGCCGCCCGAGCCGATCTGCAGCGCGCGGGCCATGATGTCGCCCGCGTGGATAACGTAGCCCGCGTCGCGGTCCCTGCGGGAGGAGGTGGGGCTGTGGTGCCTCCGGATGGCGGCCTGCACCGCGGGAGGCAGCTTCCACCGCTCGGCCAGCCAGGAGCCGACCTCCGCGTGGTCCAGATCGAAGACCTCCATTTCGGCCTCGCGGATCGTGCAGCGCCGCTCGGCGGCCAGCTCCAGGCAGCGGTCGTAGTCCTGGGGAGAAACCTGGGCCAGCACCAGCTTGCCGATGTCGTGGAGCAGGCCGCAGACGAAGCTCTCCTCGGCCTCGCCGCGGCCGAACACCCGGGCCAGAGTCCGCGCCGAGACCGCGGTCCCCAGCGAGTGCCGCCAGAAGGCGGGGGCGTCGAACCTGGCCGGCTGGTTCTCGCTCTTGAGCCCGAAGACGCTGGCGGCCAGGACTATGTTCTTCACCCGGCTGAAGCCGAGGATCACGACCGCGTGGTTCACGGTCGTG
>CAZONU010000569.1:0-2278 GCA_964581145.1 uncultured Planctomycetia bacterium | reverse complement strand
CGCGCGGTGAGCTCTTCCTCCGAAACGCTCTCGCCCCTCAAGTAGATGGCCCCCGCGCGGGTGACCGTGACCGTCACGTACTCGCGGCGTTCTACCCGACCGGTGGCCGCGCCGGGCAGCTCCACCGGCAGGGCCCGGTGGACGGTCATGGACTGCGTAGCGTAGATGAAGGCGGCCAAGAGCAGAAAGATGAGGTCGATGAGCGGCAGGAGCTCAATGCCCCGCCGCCGGGCGGCGGCCCGCGCGATCTTCACGGCCCGGCCTCCCCCGGGCGGCGCACCGGGGCGGGGCCATGGGCCCCCTGGCCCCCCGCGGCCCCGCCGACCTCGTGGGCCGCGTTGCGGGCCAGGCAGATTTCCAGGCAGGTGCCCACCGTTTCCATCTCAACGGCGGCGTGCTCGGCCAGGCGCCCGAAGTAGTTCGAGAAGATCAGCGTGGGAATGGCGATGCCCAGCCCCACCGCGGTGGTCACCAGCGCCTGAGCCACGCCCTGGGTGGCGGCCCGCGGGTCGGTGGCGCCCGCGCCGCCGAGCAGGTTGAAGCTGGCGATTATGCCCATCACCGTGCCCAGGATGCCCAGCAGCGGCGCGACGGTCACCACCGTGTCCAGCACCGTCAGGTAGCGGCGCATGCGGCTGAGGGTGTCGGCCGCGGCCATCTTGAGGGCCTCGGGCGCCGAGTAGTTGCGGTGCACCAGCCCGCAGTGCAGCAGCTGGACCACGAAGTCCCGCGAGCCGCGGGCGCGCTCGGCGGCCTCCGAGTACCTGCCCTCCTCGGCCAGCCGCAGGAAGCGCTCGGCCAGAGCGCGGTCGCGCCCGGCGCCGACCCGCAGCCAGAATATCGCCTTGTAGAGGAGAAAGGTCAGCCCCACCAGGCTGGCGGCCAGGAGCGGCCACATCACCGGGCCGCCGCGGTTGAAGATCTCCAGCATCGCGTCCCCCCCCCTCTTCACTGCAGCATGGCGCAGGCGGCGAGCAGCACCGCCACCTCGGCGATTTCGTTGAGCGCGCCGAGGGTGTCGCCGGTCATGCCCCCGATCTTCCGCTCGACGAACCTGGACCAGAGGTAAGTCAGGAGCGGCACCGCCAGGCAGGCCGCCAGGCACAGCTTGAGATCGATCCACAGCAGCGCCGCGCCGCCCAGAAGTGCGGCGATAACCGTGGCTCCGAAAAGCTCGGTCCGGCCCAGGCCGGCGATGAAGTCGCTGCCCAGCCCGTCCCCGCGGGCGGGGCGCGCGCCGTGCGCGCCGAGCACCAGCGCCCAGCGGCCCAGCGCCGGCGCGGCGACCAGCACCCAGGGCGCCGCCTCCCGGGGAATTCCGGCCAGCAGCGCGGACTTGACGAGGAGGTCGCCGGCGACGGCCGCCGCGCCCATCACCCCCACGCGGCTGTCCTTCATGATCTCGAGGATTCTCGCCCGGGTGCGGCCCGCGTAGAACCCGTCAAAGGTGTCGGCCAGGCCGTCGAGGTGCAGGCCGCCGGTCAGGGCGGAGACGAGCAGCACGGCGATGACGCTGGCCGCCAGGGGCGGCAGTATCATCGCCAGAAGGAAATAGGCCCCGGCGGAGACCAGCCCCAGCAGCGCCCCGGCCAGCGGGAAGCAGAGCATCGACCGGCCCAGGTCCGACTGCTCGACGTCCCCGCAGAAGGGAATCGGCACGCGGGTCAGGAACTGCAGGGCGACCAGGAGGCGCTTCACTGCTGTTCCCCGATCTCCTCGCTCTTCTCGGAGACGCCGGCCTCCCCGAAGGTGGCCATGCGGTTGATTATCCTCACCCCGGCCTCCACCAGCCCCATGGCCAGCGCGCCGCCGGTGCCCTCGCCCAGGCGCAGGTCGAGGTCCAGCAGCGGACGGAGCTCCAGCTTCTCCAGTGCGGCGCGGTGACCGCGCTCCACCGAGCAGTGCGCGGCGATCATGTAGTCCCGCGCGCGGGGCTCCAGCCCCGCGGCCAGGAGCGCCGCGGCCGTGGATATGAAGCCGTCGATCACCACCGGCACGCTGCGGGCCGCGGCGGCCAGGACGGCGCCGGCCAGCCCGCCGATCTCGAAGCCGCCGACCTTGGCCAGGACGTCCAGGGCGTCATCCGGGTCGGGCCTGTTGACCTCGATGGCCCGCTCGATGACCCGGACCTTGTTGGCCAGGGCGGCCTCGTCGATGCCCGTGCCCCGGCCGGTGACCTCCGCCGGGCTGCGCCCGGCAATCACTGCGGTGATCGCGCTGCTGGGGGTGGTGTTGCCGATGCCCAGGAACGGATCGAGCACGGTATCTCCCACGAATG
>CAZONU010000568.1:0-2278 GCA_964581145.1 uncultured Planctomycetia bacterium | reverse complement strand
CGAGTTCTGCCACCTGACCGGCCTGGACTACGTGAGCTGCTCGCCCTACCGCGTGCCCATAGCGCGCCTGGCCGCCGCCCACGCGGCGATTGAGGACAAGCGCGCCGGCAAGGGTGGAAAGAAGAAAAAGGCCCCCAAGAAGAAGCCCGCGAAGAAAGCCAAGAAGGCCAGGAAAAAGCCCGCCAGGAAAACGGCCAAGAAAGCCAAGAAGAAGGCCAAGAAGAAGCGGCGCTAGTCAATAGAGCACCGTTCCGGGCCCCCGGGGAGCTTCCCGGGGGCTTCTCTTTCTCACCCCCGCCAGTCGGGGTTTCTTTCGGGGAGCACCGCACCGACGCTCTCGCGCCAGTCGCGGAGCATCCCGTGAAGCTGCTTCGCGCGACCGGGCATATCCGCGGCCAGGTTTCGCTCCTCGCCGATGTCGGCCCTGAGATTATACAGCTCCAGGCGCCCGTCCTCGAAGAACTCGATGAGCTTCCAGTCGCCGGCGCGCACCGAGCAGCCCGGCGTCCCGCCCTGGTTGCCGTAATGCGGGTAGTGCCAGAAGATCGCCTCGCGCCCCGCCCCGCTCTCCCCTCTCAAGACGGGCGCGAAGCTGACCCCGTCGGCGTGCTGGGCGGGCACCGGCTCCAGCCCGGCCATTTCCAGAATTGTGGGATAGAAGTCCGGGCCCGTCACCGGGACCGAGGAAAGGCTACCCGGCCGGGCGGCGCCCGGCCATCTCACGATCAGCGGCTCGCGGGTGCCGCCATCGTACATCCAGCCCTTGCCCTCGGCCAGCGGCGCGTTCGAGGTCGGCGAGCTTTCCGCGGTGGAGAGGCCGCCGTTGTCCGACGTGAAAAAGACCGCGGTGTCTTCCGCCAACCCCTCGGCCTCGAGCGCGTCCAAGAGCCGGCCGATGTTCCAGTCCAGCCGCCAGACCATCGCCGCGTAGGCCGGGTCGGACTGCAGGAGGCGGCGCATGACCCGCAGGTATCTCTTGTGCTCGCAGGGAAAGGCCTCGCCGACCTCGAAGGTCTTGAGCCTGTCCAACTCCAAGTCAACCGCCTTCTCGCGGAAGCGCGCGATGTCATCCTCCGGCGCCTGGATGGGCACGTGCACCGAGTAGTAGGCCAGGTACATGAAGAAGGGCCGGCCGCCGGAGCCCTTGATGAGCGTGACGGCCTCGTCGGTGAGGCGATCGGTGAGATATTCGCCCTCGGGGCCGTCCGGCAGGCTGGGGTTTCCGTAGGGGCTGAAGTAACCGTTCTTGGGCATGCCCCAGTCGCAGCCGGCGATATTCACGTCAAAGCCGTGCCGGTCGGGCCAGCACTCGCGCGGGCCCAGGTGCCACTTGCCGACGTGCCAGGTCGCGTAGCCGGCGGCCTTGAGCGCGCCGGCCAGCGACGTTTCTTCGAGCGAGAGACGCCGCACGTAGGGCGCGTCAATGAGGCGGCCGCGGGCGTTGCCGCCTATATAGTTCGTAAGCCCCAGGCGCGCGGGATATTTACCCGTCAGGATGCTGGCCCGTGAGGGCGAGCACACCGGGCAGGCGGCATAGGCGTCGGTAAAGCGCACCCCCCCGGCGGCGAGCTTGTCGAGATTGGGCGTCTCGTAGAAGGAGCTGCCGCAGCAGCCCAGGTCCCGCCAGCCCAGGTCGTCGATCAGGACGAAGATGAAGTTGGTCGCGGCCATGCCTTGCCCTTTCTTCCCGGCCCAACATAGCCCCACGCGCCGGCGCGGTCAAGCCCCCGGCTTGACCCTCGCGCCAATGAGCGGTATAATACCTGAATGCCGGGCTGGTGTGAGGCTTAATCGCTCATGGAAGTTGTCTACTGCACGCGCTGCAACAAGATGGTCCCTCCCGGGGGCGTCGAGGAGGGCAAGTACTTCGAGCTCGACGGCGACCCGGTCTGCCCCGACTGCTTCAAGGCGGCGGTCAAGCTCAGGGAGCAGCAGCGGCCGCCCAGCGCCCCCCGGCTCACCCCCGGGCGCCGGGACACGCCGGCCACCAGGATAGTCGAGAAGCACGGCACCGCCGACATGGACAAGGTCATCGCCGAGCGCTCCGCCCCGCGGCCCAGGGAGCGGGCCTCCTCCCGGCGCCTGCCGGCGGCGCGCCCCCCCCGGCCGATAGGCGTCTGGGCGGTGGGCGCCGCGGTCATGGTGCTGATCTTCGTCGTCGCCGCGGTCTTCATCCTGAGAGACGACCACCCGAAGACGAAACCTCCCGCCTCGGAGACGAAGAAGCCCCCCGCAGTCGCCAAGAAGCCGCCCATCGTCACCAAGAAGCCCCCCGTCG
>CAZONU010000567.1:1922-2279 GCA_964581145.1 uncultured Planctomycetia bacterium | reverse complement strand
GGGTGATCGCCTATGCCGTGGACCCCGCCAGCGGGAAGGTGGTCTGGAAGCAGCCCGCGCCGATGATCGCCGGTCTGATGGTCCGCGGTCCGCGGGGCATATACATGGGCACCCGGGAGTTCAACCCCAAGACCGGCGCCAACCGGGGCAAGTCCACCCACCGCTACGTGAACGCCAGGTCGGGGCTGCTTGACGGCACCTATGCCGGACGCAAGCGCTGGGGCAACGCCATTGCTTCCGCCGAACTGCTGGTCTGTGGCGGCAAACGCACGTTTGGCTTCACCAGTTTCAAGCGCGCCGGCAAGAACGCGCTGAGCACTCCCGGCGGCGGGGAGTGCCGGCTCTTTCGTGTCGATC
>CAZONU010000567.1:0-1912 GCA_964581145.1 uncultured Planctomycetia bacterium | reverse complement strand
GGGGAAGCAGGCCTGGTCCGTGACGGTTCCCTTGCGGGTCCGGGCCATGGTCCTGGCCGGCGAGGTGGTCTTCGCCGCCGGGCCCCCGGACGTCGCCGGCGAGAAAGAATACTGGACGGCCTTCGACGGGAAGAAGGGCGCGGAGCTCCGCGCCTTCGCGGCGGCCGACGGGAAGAAGCTCGGCGCGCTCAAGCTGGACTCCCCGCCGGTGTTTGACGGCATGGCCGCGGCGGGCGGCAGGCTCTACCTCGCCACGCAGGACGGCAAGCTGCGCTGCTTCGGGAAGAAGTAGCCGGCTCGTCTACCTGACGGGCAGCTCTTCATTGAAGAGCTGCGGGTTGAAGTAGTACTCCGGCCAGCCCATTTCCTTCTTGTTGAGAGCGTTCCGGTACCTGGCCTCCTTGATGCGCAGGGGGTCGACGCCCTCGATGTGCCAGTTGTAGTTGTACTTTGCGAAGTCCCAGACGAAGTAGTTGCCCAGGGCCATGGCCTCCTTGGGATTGAAGTAGCAGTCCCGGTTGCGGGCCATGGAGAAGTGCAGGTTCCGGGGATCGCGCTCCTCCTTGCCGAAGGTGATCTCCGGCGGGCGAATGTCGTCCCAGACGCTCTTGGGCTGGCGCTCGAAGAGCTCCGGGTCCTGCAAGAGCTCCCAGGCGCTGGCCGGCTGGTCCTCCTCGTTTACCGGGGCGATGCCCTTCATGGGGTCGATCCAGCCCCACTTGCCGCCGGTCAGCACCTCGGCCATCATGTGCCCGCTGATGTGCGAGGAGTGCACCCGGGCGACCAGCCCGGCGATCTGGCAGAGGCAGACGAAAACGCGCGAGATCTCGTTGCACATGATCGCCCCGCGCTTGAGGAGGTCCTCCTCGCTTCCGCCGCACCAGTCGCAGCCCCGCCCGGCCAAGCCCCGGTCGCGGTTGTCCCGGCAGCGGCGCATGATCGCCAGGGCCTTCTCGCGCTCGGGCATACCCGGCTTCACGACCTCGGCCAGGGTCTTCTCCAGGAGCGGGCGCGAGCCGGCGACGTACTCGATCTCCGTCGGGGTGAAGTCCGAGTAGATGTATTCGGCGGTCTTGGCGCAGAGGCCCAGCTGGGCGTCGATGATCTGGATGTCGACGCCGCCTTCTTCCCCGTCGCCGTAGTAGGCCAGGACGCGCTCCAGCCACAGCTGGCAGCCCCTGCGCGTCCCCGGATCCTCGAAGACGTCTCCCTGCCTGCGGCCCAGGAATTCCTCGAACATGGCGTTTCCTCCTCCGGCTCGATCCGGGGCAGCTTTAACCGCTCCGGGGCGGGCTGTCAACCGGGACCGGGCACGCCGGGCTTCCATTCTTGACGCTGGCGGCCGCCCGCCTAGAATCGCCGGTCGGGGGAGAGCCGGGGAGGAAACCAGGTGGCCGAAGCGGACAAGCCGAGCCCCAGCGCGGGCTTCGTGGCCGGGCTGGTGCCCGAGTCGCAGGCGCTGCTGGACGACAAGCTGTACTACGGTCCCATGCTCCAGGGCCTGAGCGACGGCCTCATGGAGAAGGGCTTCTTCCTGCGGCCGGTGCAGTGCCTGCAGGAGTACCAGAAAGAGCACTTCCTGCACACCCCGCCCGGCTTCTACAAGGGCGTGGTCTTCCTGGGACCGCTGTACACTTCCAAGCTCTTCATCCAGGCGGTGGTCGAGAAGCTTCGGTGCCCCAAGGTGATCCTCGACCACCACTTCGACGACGTTTCCGTTCACAGCGTCCGCGAGGACGCGGTGGCCGGCATGCGCATCGTGACCGAGCACCTGCTGTCGCTGGGCCACCGGCGCCTGGCCTATCTGGACAGGGGCAGTCCCGAGGCCAACCCCTGGAAGCGCGAGGGGGTTAACCGGGCCCTGCGCGAGGCCGGGCTGGGCGAGCTGGCCCGCGGCTGGGTGGCCGGCTGC
>CAZONU010000566.1:0-2287 GCA_964581145.1 uncultured Planctomycetia bacterium | reverse complement strand
GAGTGGAACAGAGGTGATTGGCTTACATGGCTGGCCGAGGCCTGCGCGAAGATGGGACGGACTGACGAGGGGCTCGCCCTGCTCGCAGAGGCGATGGGCTTTGTAGAGAAGACCGATGAGCGGTACTACGAGGCGGAGATCCGTCGGTTGAATGGAGAGCTGCACCTGCTGCGGGGCGATGAGGCCAAAGCAGAAGCCAGCTACCGCGCCGCCATCGAGGTGGCGCGGGCGGGTTCATATCGCGGTAACTCACTTCGGTCGCTTCGCGCGGTCAAGGGGTGTCAGAAATAGGTACACTGTCCCCGGAAAAACCCCCGGTCACTTGCGCGGGTCTTTTCTCCTCTCCGCGGCCCTGATCTTCTTCAGCGCCGCGGCGGCGGCCCCGCGGACGCCCGCGTCGGAATCGGCCGCGCACTCCTCCAGAGCGGGCACCGCCTCCAGGGCGCCCCGCCCCATCCTGCCCAGAGCGGTGACCGCCGTGGTCCGCACCAGCCAGCTGGAGTCCTTCAGCATCCCGACCAGACCCGGGAGCGCCGGCTTCGCCCCCGCCCCCAGCCTTCCCAGGGCTTCCGCCGCCATCATGCGCACGACCGTGTTCTTCTCGCCCAGGAGCCCGGCCAGCGCGGAGACGACCTCCGCTGACGGGCCGCCCGCGGCCGCCAGCGCCCGGGCCGCCTCGCCCCGGGCCGGGAACTCCGGGTCCCGAAGCGACCTGAGCAGCGCCGGCACCGCCGCCCGGGCGCGCGGCCCGAGAGCGGCGAGAACGGCGGCCGCAGAAGTCCGCACCGCCGCGTCGGGGTCGGAGAGCGCCTCCGCCAGCGCGGGAACCACCTGCTCGACGGGCTCCCCGATGCCGGCCAGCGCCGGGACCACCGCCCCGCGCATCTCGGGGCCGCCGCTCTTCAGTAAAGCAAGCAGCGCCGGCACGGCCTCGCCCGCGCCGGGCCCGATGGACCCGAGCGCGGCCGCGGCCTCCTCAGCCAGCGTGCCCTTCTCCTTGCGGAGGATTCCCGTCAGGAACGGGACCGCGTCCTTGGCCCGCGGGCCCAGCCGGGCCAGCACCCTGACGGCGGTGATGCGCACAGCCTTTTCGTGCCCGCTCCGGCCGGCGAGCTCGGCGAGGTCGGCCGCGGCAGCGCCGCAATCGGGAGCCAGCTTCCTCAGCAGAAGGAGAGCACCCAGCCTGACCTCCGGGTCCTCGTCGTGCAGCGCCCCGCCGATGGCCGCCGCGGCGCCCGTGGCCGCCGGGCCGATGCGCCCCAGAGCGGTGAGCCCGGCCAGGCGCACGGACTTGTCGGTGTCCTTGAGCAGGCGGCCCAGGGCGGGCACCGTGCTGCCGGCCGCGGGTCCGATGTCGCCCAGGCACGAGGCGGCGCGCATGCGCACCCAGGCCGAGGAGTCGCCCAGCGATCTCTCCAGCGCGGCGACCACCTCCGCGCCGGACGCGCCCGACTTCCCGATGAGCTCCGCCGCCCGCAGGCGCACGCGCTCGCCCTCGTCCGCCAGAGCCCCCAGAAGTGCGGCGACCGGCAGCTCCCGGGGGGAGCAAACCCGCGCGAGGCCCTCGATGGCGCATTCGCGGACGCCGCCGTCCCGGTCTCTCAACATATCCACCAGGAGCGGCCGGGCCCGCGCTCCGCAGTCGCCCAGAAGCAGAACCGCTCTGGGACGGCGCGAGGCGACCGAGCGCGGCAGCCGGGCATAGAGTCTCAGCGGCCCGAAGGCCCGGTCGGCGCCCCCCAGGCTGGCCATGGCCCGCTCTCTGTATTCCCGGGGCCACTCCGCTTCGCTGGAGATGTAGATGATTACGGGCAGCTCCAGAGCTTTGTGGACCCGCCGGGCCGAGACCACCAGCGTGCCCCCGGTCCAGGCCAGCGCCAGGACTGCCAGCATGGCGACGGTCCAGCCGATGATCGCGCGGCGCGAGGGGCCGGGCTTTCTGGCTTCGGGTGGATTCTCGTCCGTCACCTCATACCTCCCGCAAACAGGATACCTCCCGCTCACCCCCGGGGTCAAGGGTTACCTCGGTGTTCAGATTTCGGTGTTCAGTGGCCGGAAAGCTGAAAACCGGCAACCGAAAACTGCGATTTTCAGCGCATATTTGCGCCCATTTGCGACCTGGTGAAAAACCCCGGTGTCCATGGGCCGAAAAAATGCGAAAATCTTCTCCTGGAAAACGCGTCGGTTAGGTGTTTCCCGACCGGCAAAAACCTCCATTTCGTGACTGCCCCCCCATTCCGTAGAACCCCGTAAACCGTACCGTAGCCCCCATTTTATCCCGGAATTT
>CAZONU010000565.1:1819-2289 GCA_964581145.1 uncultured Planctomycetia bacterium | reverse complement strand
GCGTCCATCTGCGGTTTCAAACGGTGTGGTAACTTTTTTTCGGGCGGCGTAAGCCGCTGGGGGAGAAGGGCTCAGGTGCGTCCAAAACCGCAAGGCACAGGGCGGCACTCGGCCCCGCCGGCCCCTGCTCGTCCCGCGCAGCCCTCCCGATTTGACTTTCGGGGCCGCTTGCGCTATACTTAATAACGCGTTCGCGGCGGCCCAGGGAAGGCCGCTACCTCAGCCAGAGGAGGGCCTGATATGCCACTCGGAATCAACAGCAATCTCGGCGGACTCGGCTCGGTCCACAATGCGGGCAAGGCCGGGGGCATGCTCGGCAAGGCCCTGGAGAAGCTCTCCAGCGGGCTGGCCGTCAACAAGGCGGCCGACGCCCCCGCCGCGCTGGTCATCAGCGAGATGCTCCGCTCGCAGATCGGGGGCATCGGCGCGGCCATGCGGGTGTCGATCCCCATGCGGCGAGGCTTCATCGA
>CAZONU010000565.1:0-1809 GCA_964581145.1 uncultured Planctomycetia bacterium | reverse complement strand
GGCCTTCAACGTGGCCGCCATCGCCGGGGGCGGCGCGGCCGAGGCCAGCGCCCTCCTGGTCCGCGCGCGGGAGCTGGCCGTCCGGGCGGCCAACGGCACCACCACCGACACCCAGCGGGAGGCCTACCAGGCCGAGCTCGACAACATCCTCGACTCCATCGACCGCATCGCCGGCACCACCCGCTTCGCCGGCGAGGAGCTGCTGGACGGCTCGACCCCGGCGCGCGAGTTCCAGCTGGGCACCGGGGCCGACGCCGCGGACCGCGCCACGCTGGACTTCCCCGACCTGCGCACGGCTCAACTCGGCACTGCCCAGGGCGGCGCGGCGCTGGAGACCCTGCGCACCGGCGGGGCCGCCGACCTGGCCACGGATCCCAATGCGGCGATGGGCATCATCGACCAGGCCATCAGCGAGGTGGCCTCCGCGCGGGGGGAGATCGGCGCCTTCCAGACCAACACCCTGCAAAGCACCATGAACGAGCTGGCCGTGGCCCTGGAGAACGTCACCGCCATGGAGTCGGGCATCCGCGACCTGGACTTCGCCATGGGGGTCATTGAGCAGATGCGCGCCCAGAACCTCCTGCAGGCCAGCCTCTTCGGCGTCAAGAACGCGGGCTTCCAGCAGCAGAACGTCCTCAAGCTGCTGGGCAGCTGAGCCGGCCCCGACGTGCAGCCTCCAGGGCGCCTCAGCCGCCGGCCAGCCTGCGGAGCGCGGCGTTGATCGCCGAGCGGATCCGGCGGCGGTCCTCGCGGCCGGTGACCTTGGCCCCGCCGACCGTCACGTAAAAAACGTCCCGGGCCACGGCGCCCACCGTGTTGATCTTGGCGAAGGCGATGTCCGCGCCCGCGTCGGAGAAGCCCGCGCTTAACGCATAGACCAGCCCGGGGCGGTCCGGGCAGTCCACGTCCACCACCGTGTACTCGGCGCTGACCCGGTCGTCGAAGGCCACGTGAACCTCGGTCTCCGCGGGACCCGGAGCTGCGTCCCGGGCGCCCCGCGCGCGGGCGGCCTCGACCAGCGCGTCGAGATTGTCTCGCCCGGAGAGCACCCCGCGGATGGCCCCGGCCGTCCGCTCCCAGAGCTCGTCGGGACCGCCTTCTTCCGGGGAGGGGCGCCGCTTCCCTTCGGGACTTCCGGTGCCCGCCTTCCATGCGGCGGTGGGCACCAGGTCGAACTGGTCGACGATCACCCCGTCGGCGCGGGTGTAGGCCCGGGCGCTGACGATGGAGGCCCCCGAGGCCAGGATGGCCCCGGCGATCTGGCTGATCCGCCGGGGGCGGTCGGAAGAGAGCACCCAGAAGTGCACGTGGCCCTTCCGCCGGCGCCAGTCGACGGCGGCGGCCTCCGCGCCGGCCATGCCCGCCAGCAGCTCCAGGTGCAGCGCGGCGTCCTCGACGGAAACTTCCAGCAGGTAGCGCTCGGGGACCTGGGCCAGGTGCTTCTCCATATCGCCGCGGGAGACGCCGGCGGGCAGGCCCTCGGCCAGCTCCTCGGCGAGGCGCCCGCGGCTCCTCGCCGGCCGGGCCGAGAGCCGCTCCGAGAGGCGCGCGTGGAGGGCCCCGAGCTGCTCGGCCCGCCAGGGGGGCGCCCCCTCCCGGCCCGGGGCGGCCAGGTCCGCGAGGGTCAACATGTAAAGGGCGTCCAGGCGCTCGGGCTCGGCGACCGCCTCGGCCAGCTCGTCCAGCAGGCGCTCGTCGGTGGTCATCCGCGAGCCGGCGGCCTCGGCCAGGAGCAGCTGGTTCTCGACCAGGAAGATGACCAGCCGGGCCTCCTCCTTGCCCGTCAGTTGATACTGTGCCCATCCCTTC
>CAZONU010000564.1:0-2300 GCA_964581145.1 uncultured Planctomycetia bacterium | reverse complement strand
GATCGCGGCCGACCACTTCATCGGCAAGCTGCAGAAGCGGATTGAACTGGGCGGCCGGTCGGCGGTCCTGTGCGGGATCAGGAAGGAGCTCGGGCGGGTCGGCATGCGCAAGAAAAAGCCCATGCCGCAGGCTTACAACATCCCGCGCGGGGAATGTTACCTGGGACTGCGCCTGGCCCAGCGCCTTAACTCGAAAGTTGGCGATCAACTCGAGGTCGAGGGCCGCAAGTTCAATGTCACGCGCCTCCTCGATGCCCTAGCCCCGGTAGAAGACATCACCGTATTCGTGAGCCTAAAGGACGCCCAGGAGATGATGGGTAAACCGGGCATAATCAGCGGAATCGATGCCCTGGGGTGCCTCTGCCCGATACCTGAGGTAGGCGACGTTCGATTCCTGACCGTGGTGGAAATGCAAATCCGCAACGAGCTTCCCGGCACCCAGGTTGTGTCCTACCGGCGGATTGCCGAAGCGCGCCTGGAGGCTCGGCACGCCACCAGCCTGGGAGGCAAGATGACTGTCTGGGTGCTGGCAGCTCTGGCGGTCTTTGTCATCGGCTTCTACCTGTACAGCGACGTGCGCGACCGCCGCGAAGAAGTCGGCATGTTTATGGCCATGGGGCTGAAGCCGCGGCGGGTGGCACTGATGTTCTTGACCAAGCTGGCGGTAATTGCGGTGGTCGGCGGAGTGGTTGGCTTCGCGATCGGCACATTCGCGGCCATCAAGATCGGGCCGTCGGCCATGGGCCTAATTGTCGTCAAACCCCAGATAGCGTGGGCAACCGCGCTGTGGTCCGTGCTGGGCGCGCTGGTTCTTTCGGCGGCCGCGGGGTTGCTGCCGACCCTGATCGCGACCCGAACGGATCCTGCCGAAGTGCTGAGGAGACGGTGATGATCAGGTTAACCCACCTGACCAAGGTCTACGACTCGCCGGGTAAGACCCAGGTGCGAGCCCTGGAGGACATCAGTCTTTGCGCCGCCAAAGGCGAGTTCCTGGCGCTGACCGGTCCGTCGGGCAGCGGCAAGACCACCTTGCTGTTCTCCATTGCCGGCATGATAACGCCGACGTCCGGGACGGTTACCGTTGCCGGGCAGGAAATCACGAAGCTGAATTCTTCCCAGCGCTCCGATTTCCGGGCAGCCAATGTGGGCTTTGTATTTCAGATGTTCTACCTAGTCCCCTACCTCACGGCCCTGGAAAACGTCCGGGCGGCGGGAATGGCTAGGAGCGATACCGGAGATGACTTCCGGAAACGGGCCGAGGAGCTTCTGGCGCGGTTGGGCCTTGAGGAACGGATGAGCCATCTGCCCAGCGAGCTGAGCGCTGGCGAACAGCAACGCGTGTCGCTGGCCCGTGCGCTGGTCAACCAACCGGCGGTCCTTTTAGCTGATGAACCTACCGGCAACCTGGACGGTCCACGCGCCGAGAAGATCATGGACCTCTTGGCCGAGGAGAACAAGCGCGGGCAGACCATCATTCTGGCCACACACAGCGGGCAGGTTGCGGGGCGGGCCTCGCGGCAGACCATCCTGGAGCGCGGAAGGCTGAGCGCCTAAGCTGCCTCTAACAATGACTGCGAGATCCGGCCTTTGCGGCGGCGAGGGCATATGTGGCCGCACACGGACATAGAGCTCTTCCCGCCGCAGTTCGGGAAGGGCAGGCTGCCAGGGCTTGGTGACGTACGGGCATCCTCGAGTTCTGAGAGTGAGGTGTAGCATGGGCAAAATCATCTTTCCGCAGTTCAAGCGCGGCAGGGACGGAGTGGAATCCCGTCGGGAGACGATCCTCGACCTTGCCCGCGGGGCAGGGATCGAGGTCGCCGCCGACTGCGGCGGGCAGGGCAAGTGCCGCAAGTGCGTTGTAAGCATCGAGTCGGGAGAGGAGCTGCTCTCTCCGCCGGCGCCGCTGGAGCGTGAAGCGGGACTCGAGAGGGGCGAGAGGCTGGCGTGCCAGGCGCGCGTAGAGGACACCTCCGGGACTGTTCGGGTGCTCATCCGCGCCTTCGGCCACTACAGCATTCTCACCGACTCGCAGGATATGGAGATTGAGCCCGAGCCCTTCGTGGAGAGGCGGGGAGCGTCCGCGTTCGTGGACGGCTCGCCGGCAGGGGAGGCAGCCGACGTCCTTGCCGGATTGGCCGTGGATGTGGGGACCACAACGCTCGTCGTGGAGGCGGTGAACCTGGAGTCGGGCGCGAGCCTGGGCCGAGTCGCGCGGCTCAACCCCCAGATCGAGCACGGCAATGACGTAATTTCGCGCATCGGATACGCAATGACCCATCCCGACGGCGCCGCGGCCCTCC
>CAZONU010000563.1:1155-2321 GCA_964581145.1 uncultured Planctomycetia bacterium | reverse complement strand
GCTGAACTCCGAGACGATGGCCCCCTCCGCGCCGGCCTGGAACCAGTGCAGCGTGTCCGGCGGCACCGTGTACTGGTCGCCGGGCCGCATCTCCACCTCGTTGAAAACCGTGTAGTACTCCTCGTCGCCGGCCGGCGGGCGGCGCGCGGGGTTCGCGGCCGGCGGGCCCTCCACGTACAGCCACACCCGCCCGACCCGGCAGCGGAAGGTCTCGGTCTTGCCGGGGTCAGGCCCCACGGGGGGATGGCGGTGCTCCGGGCAGGTCTGCCCGCCGAAGAGCACCAGCTCCTTGGCGCAGTAGCGCTCGTTGTTGACGTAAACCACCAGTTCCAGCCCGGTGCGGGCCAGGTCGCCCAACCCCAGCTCGACCACCTCGAGGTTCTCGCGCTCCCCGGGAGTCAGGGCGATGCCCGCCTCGGCGAGCATGCCCGCGGCGCGCTCCCGGGCCTCCTTCATTTCCTTGCTGTCGGCCATGCGATCTTCTCCTTCTTCGACTACCCGCGGTCATTCGGCCCCCGCCAGAGAGATTTCTCCGCGTCATGCTTCCAGCCCGGCAGGGCCAGCTCCACCGGCCGCCGTTTCCAACCCGAACCAATCCTCTCTTCCACGCTTTCCCAGGAAGGAATGCCGGCCGTCGCCTCGGCCCGCTCCACGCTGCAGGCCCCCACCGCCACCGCGCGGGTGACCGCCTCCTCGGGCCCCAGCCCCTTGATGAAGGCCGCCAGGAAGCCCGCGGCGGTGGCGTCCCCCGAGCCGGTGGTGCCGGCCACCTCCACCTCGAAGCAGGGCGCCAGCAGCTCCCGGCCGGTCCAGGCCCGGAGGTCGGCCGGCGCGCACGCGCCCGCCGCCGCCAGCCGCGCGCGCTTCGAGGTCGTGCGCAGGTAAAGCCCCTGGTCGCCGAGCTTGAGGCCCACGACCGCCGCGCCCATCTCCACGAGTTTCGTCGAAAGCCTGCCCAGCAGCGCGCCGTCCGCCGGCGCGGCCCCTGACTCGAAGCGCGCGCGGTCGAGCATGAACAGCGTCTCGTCCAGGCTGGGCAGGAAGACGTCCACGCGGGGCAGGGCCCGCGCCAGGAGCGCCGGCCAGTCGACCCGGCCGGACCCGGACTGCGGGTCGGGCATGGCCATGTCCAGCACCAGCACGTCGCAGTCATTCTGGCGGATTCC
>CAZONU010000563.1:0-1145 GCA_964581145.1 uncultured Planctomycetia bacterium | reverse complement strand
GCCATGTCCAGCGAGGTGGTCAGCCCCGCCTCGCGGACGCGGCCCAGGAGCTCGGCCAGCTCCCCGCCGCCGTCCGCGTACATCCGCCGCATGAGCGGGGGGTAGCCGAAGTGCAGCAGCCGCGCGCCGGCCAGCTTCTCCCCGGGGAGGTCGTCGGCGCCGAAGGTGTCGTTGGCCCCCGGGCAGTGCCAGAAAGTCCGGTCCGCGCCCGGCGGGCTTATCACCACGGAGTAGGAGGTGGCCTCGCCCCGGCTCTCGATCATGCCCCCGGCCAGCGCGGGGGAGCGGCCGCGCAGCACGTCCAGGATCGCGCGCCCGAAGAGGTCGTCGCCGACCTTGCCGGCCAGGCGGACCGGCACCCCCAGGCGGTCGAGGGTTACCCCCGCGTTGGCCACCGCCCCGCCGGTGGCGGTCACCGCCGCGCCGATCTCCACCAGCTTGCCGGGGCGGAACAGCTCCCCGGCACCGGCCTGGCCCTCGCCCAGCGCGGGGATGATGTCCAGGCAGATGTGCCCGGCGACCACCGCCTCAATGCCCTTTGCCGCCACCGCTCGCCCTCCCGGGAAGATAGATACATCCTGCCGCCCGCGCTGTCAATGAGCCGCCCTTGACACTGCCCCGATTCGGCGCTAGATTCCCGGTATGAAAGCCCCCTGGCCCGGCCGGAAGGCGCCCCCCAGACCCGGACCCGACCGCTGAGAGCCCCCGCCGATGAGCGAGCTCCCGCCCGGCCCCGACCACCCCGACCAGACGGTCGCGGCCTTCATCCGCAAGCACGGCGCGGACTGCGCCTGCCGGGTGACCACCGCCTGGCAGAAGCTCCGCTACCTGGGTCTCGCCCTGACCGTCATCTGGATGGTCCTCTACTACGAGATCACCATCGACGTGCTCAACTTCGCGGTCTGCGCCACCTACGGGGCGGTGATCTTCTACAAGCTCTTCACGGTGGTCCTGGCGGTGGTCAAGAAGCGCGAGATCGTCATCGGCCCCGCGGAGATCGCCTCGCTTACCGACGGGGACCTGCCGGTCTACACCGTGCTGGTGCCCATGTACAGGGAGCAGGGGGTGGCCGCCAAGCTCATCCAGGCCGTCGGCCAGCTGGACTACCCCCATGAGAAGCTGGACATCAAGGTCCTGCTGGAGGC
>CAZONU010000562.1:0-2329 GCA_964581145.1 uncultured Planctomycetia bacterium | reverse complement strand
CGGCCCCTCGTCCTATTTCTTGAGCGCGGATTTGAGCTTGTTCTTTCCGAGCAGGAAGAGCTGCCCGTTCTGCACCGTCGCCGAGGCCCGGCCGTGCTCGCCGAAGGAGCCGGTGCCCTTGACCCTCGCGGTGTGCACCAGCTGCCCCCCGGCCAGGTCGAAGACCTTGAGCTCGAAGTCCTGGCGGTCCTTGACCCGGGCCACCGCCATCCCCCCGTAAAGCCGCCCGAAAAGCTCCACCTCCGGCTTGCCCCCGTAACCCTTCTGCTCCCGCGGCCGGTAGAGAAGCTTGCCCGTCTTGCAGTCCATCGCCGCGAAGTAAAATCCCTGGCCCGGATGCGGCTTGATCCCGTAAAGCCGCCCCCCCCGAATGATCATCGAGTGAATCGGCCGCGGCGTGCGCGCGTCCTTGGGATCCGTCTGCCACAACAGCTCCCCCGTCCGGCTGGACAGCATGTATATCGCCTTCCAGTCGAAATCCTCCTTGACCACCGCCAGATAGTCCCCCTTCAGACAGAAACGCATGGTCGGCTCCCGCGTGGGATCCGGGTTGTCGATCAAGCGCTTCCAGACCACCTTCATGCGCTCCACGTCCACCGCTATGTAATACCACCCGTCCGATACCACCACCAGCTTCCCGTCGTGCGCCGCAGGCAGCGCCCGCGGACCCTTTTCCACGAGGGGATGCCGGTCGTTCAGGGACAGGTCCGGCAGCGAAAGCCGCCCGATCAGCTTGCCCGTCGCCCGATAGCGCACCGTCACGCTGAAAGGCAGCTTCCTCACGCTCACCAGCCGGTCCCCGTGGAAATAGGGCGCCATGTAAACATCGCCCTCCTCCTTCTCCTGCCAGACCAGCTCCCCCCGGGGATCGCCCGTGGGCACGTACAGCGCCAGCGTCTCGGCCTTGCCGGCCAGCACCATGAGGTCCCCGCTGCTCAGCGCCCGCTTGATCTCGAAGTCGAAGGGCACCCGGTAACGCCACTTGAGCCGGCCGTCACTCAACTTGAACGCGAGCACGTCGTACAAACCGTGCACCACCACCACCTCGCCGTGCACAAAAGCCTCGAAAAACCCCGGCTCGCTGCCCTTGCCCCGCAAACGCAGCTCGTCGAACCAGCGCTCCCCGCGCTTCTCCCGCGCCTTCCATAAAGTCTTGCCGGTCCGGCCGTCCACGCAGGCCACTATAAACTTGTTGTCGAACTTCTTCTTCACCCGACCGGCCAGAAACACCAGCTCCGGCCTCCGCCCCCGCCCCCCGCGCCGCCCGGCCACCAGCCAGGCCGTGCCCCGCGCGTCGCTCAGGTCCGCCTCCCGCTCACCCAACGGCGCCGACAGCCCCGCCGCCGCCGCCCGCCCCGCCGGCGCCAGCACCCTCGACCTGTAAGCGCCCGGCACCTCCAGCCCGCACACCCGCGCCGCGTCCGCCAGCCGCCACAGCCGCCGGCGCAGCGCCGCCGCCGCCGCCGGCGTCTTCGGCACCCCCCTCCCCGCCTTCCCGAAGAGATCGTCCAGAATCCGCTGGGTGGCCTTCGTCGCCGGAAACTCCCACAACCGGTAAAGCTGCTCCCGGGCCGTCCGGCCCCCCAAAGCCCTCCCCGCCTCGCGCTCGAACTCCCCCGCGAACTCCGGCGAGGCCCGCTGCAGGCGGATCAGCCTGCCCGCGGCCAGCTCCCCGGCCCGCACCATCAGGTCCTTCTCCAAAGGCGAAAGCGTGCTGAAATACAGCGGCAGACCCTTCTTGTTCAGCCCCAGCGCCCGGCCCATCTCCCCGCCGTATATCGTGCCCCCCACGAACTTCTCGCCCCGGCCGAGCACCCCCCGCGCCGCGCCCGCCAGCCGCTTCAGGTCCCCCGCGAACAGCGACGGCGTGGGATACTCGTAATGCCCGTAAGTGGTGATCACGCTGCGCAGCAGCCGCGCCGCCGTGCGCCCGTCCCCGCGCCGCTCGTAGGCCTCCGACAGCGCAAGCAGCGTCTCGATCTCCTCCGAAAGCGTGTTCACCGTCCGGCGCATGCCCATGCACTCGGCCAGCTCCTCGTCCTTCCGGCCGGCACGCACGCCCCCACGCGCCAGACGCCGGTGAACCTTGAACAACTGCTGGTTCACCAGCGCCCGGAAATCCACGTCCTCCGAGCTGATCGCAGACAAGCACCCCTTCATCAGCCGCGCCGCCTCCCGCAGCCGGCTCTCCCCCAAAGCCAGCTCCGCGCGCGCAAACAACCCCTCCGGGTCCGTCCGACCCCCCACCGCCCGCTTCACCGCACCGCGGTCGTACACCAACCCCATCCCCCGCGGACCCGTCCGCAACTCGAATACCGTCCCGTAACGC
>CAZONU010000561.1:0-2338 GCA_964581145.1 uncultured Planctomycetia bacterium | reverse complement strand
AGGTGCGACTGGCCGACGAGACGGAAATGGCAAAGGTCTTCCCCGACGTGGAGGCCGCCTGCCGCGCGACGGTCCGCGAGACCGGGCGGACCGCCCCGGGCGCAGATGTCCCAGTTTACGCCGACTACTACGCGCGCTACCGCGCGCTCTACCCGGCGCTGGCCGCCGAATTCAAGGAGCTGGCCGCAACCGTGAGCCGGCACCTCTCCTAGACTCTGGCGCGCGCCCTGAAGCGACGTCGAGAGCCTCTGTAGTCCATTTCATCATTTAGACTTGACTTCCCTCCGGGGCGTGTTAAGACCGAACCTATCGGCGGAGGGTTCGCGGGATAGCCGCGGGGGTCGCCGATAGAAGGAGGTGCAACTTGCTGTGAAGGTCAGCTACCATGTCTTCAAGGATTTCCAACTGGACACCGAGTCTGCCAGCGACGAAGAAGTACTCCTCCTCAACAAGCAACACGCCCCCAAGATCAAGAAACTGCGCTATTCATTCGTGGCCATGTGCTATCATCCCCAACGCAAGACCCTGTACCTGGGCAGCACCAACCGGGCCGGCGACATCCTGGTGGAGTTCGACCCGGCGAAGCGCAAGTTCAAGTCATGCGGGTTCAACAAGAGCGGGTTCTGCACGCCGGACCTGGTCAAGATACACCAGGGCATAACCCTGGACGAAGAGAACGACGCCCTCTACTTCGGCACCGCCACGCTCAGCCCGCTGTCCAGGACCATCGAAACCAGGGGCGGCGCGCTGGTCCGCTACGACTGCAAGAAGAGGAAGTTCACCCGGATCGCCAGCCCCACTCCAGGTGACTACTACCAGGGCACCTGCTTCGACCTCAAGCGCAAGAAGGCCTACATGTTCACCGACCGCGGGGGCTTCGCGGTCTACGACATGAAGAAGAAAAAAGCCGTCCGCTACGAGAACATGCAGTCCACCCCGCACAACGGCTGCATAGACGACCGCGGAGGCGTGTGGGGCACCCACAGCGCCGGCCGGCACGCCTTCTACCGCTACAACCCGGACCGGAACAGGTTCGAGTTCCCCCAGGGATGCGCCTTTCCCAACGCGGCGCAGGCCGCCAACGTGATGTACCCCGGCGCCGGCCCGGTGGACAGCATCCTCAAGGCCGACGACGGCTACATCTACATGGGCAGCCCGCTGGGCGACCTCTACCGCCTGGACCCGGAGACCGCCGAGATCAAGTTCCTGGGCAAGCCCTTCCCGGGCACGCGCCTGCCCGGCCTGGGCCTCGGCCAGGACGGCTGGCTGTACCTCTCCGGCGCCCGCGAGTACGGATCGCTGCTGGGACGCTACAACCGCGAGGAGGAGCGTTTCGAGACACTCGGCAAGGTCGAGCACAAGGACGGCACCTACCTCTACTACGCCCACGAGCTGGCTGTCGTCGACGACGTGGTCTTCATAGGCGAAACCGACAACCCCAGACGCAGCGGCTACATCTGGGCCTGTGAAATCTAGCCGCAGGCGCAACGTCAAAATCGCCCTCTGCCAGACGCCCTTCAAGGAGGGCGGTCGGGAGCGGAACGCCGACATCGCGGAAAGCTACGTGGTCCGCGCTGCAAAACGCGGCGCGGATCTCGTAGTCCTGCCCGAATGCTTCATCGACTTCGCCCGGCTATACGCCGAGCCGGTTCCCTCTGGCCCGATATCGCGTCGCTTCGGCGCGCTGGCCGCCAAACTCAAGGTTCACCTGGTGATGGGCACGGTCGGAGAGAAGTCCCGCGGCAAGGTCTACAACACCGCCGCCCTCTTCGACGACCGCGGGCGCCTGGTCGGCAGGTACCGCAAGCGCTTCCTGTGGTGGACCGAGCGCGCGGAGGTCGCCCCGGGGCGGAAGGCGCCCGTTTTCAAAACAAGACTCGGCAGGATCGGCCTGGCGGTCTGTTGGGACCTGGCCTTCCCGGAACACTTCCGCGAGCTGGCCCTGGCCGGCGCCGAGATCGCCGCCTGCCCGGCCTACTGGCAGGCCGGCGACCGCTTCGGGCGGCTGGGGCCGAAGCGCGGCCGGCGGGCCGCGCCGCTCACCAGCGCGGAGGACTTCTTCGTGAACTCCTGCGTCCCGGCGCGCGCCGCGGAGAACTCCCTGGCGATGGCCTTCTGCAATGCCGCGGGCCGCACCCGGCCGCAGGGCCGGCCGGACTGGCTGGTGGGCCTCAGCCAGGTGGCCGTGCCGCTGGCCGGCGTCCTCAAGCGGGCCGGGCAGAAGCCGGACATCGTGGTCGCGGACGTGGACCTGGACCTGGTCGGCGACGCCGAGCGCATCTACGGCACCCGGCACGACGTCGCCAGAACCAGGAAGAGACGCCCCAGAGCCTAGAAG
>CAZONU010000560.1:1340-2344 GCA_964581145.1 uncultured Planctomycetia bacterium | reverse complement strand
AAGGAGGGGTCGTGGGCCAGGTGCTCGGCGAGGATCTTGACGGCCACGATGCGGTCCAGGGAAACCTGCCGGGCGCGGTAGATGAAGCCCATGCCCCCCTGGCCGATCTCCTCCAGGAGCTCGCAGCCGCCCAGGTGCACGCCCTCGAGCTCGTTCAACTCCCCGGTTCCCCTTCAGCCCTCGCGCCCGGCGCAGCCGGCGGCGTCGACCTTGGCCACCCGCCCGGCGTGGCGGCCGCCCTCGAAGGGCGTCTCCAGCCACAGGCCCAGGAGCTTGGCGGCCGCCCCCGGCTCGAGCACCCGCCCGCCGAGGCAGAGCACGTTGGCGTCGTTGTGCCGCCGGCTCATCTCGGCGGTGAACTCGTCGTGACAGGCCGCGGCGCGCACCCCCCGGAACCTGTTCGCAACCATGGACATGCCCAGGCCGGTGCCGCACATCAGCACGCCGCGCTCGGCCCCGCCGGCGGAGACCAGCTCCGCGACCCGGGCGGCGAAGTCCGGGTAGTCGCAGCTGGCGGTCCCCTCCGTGCCGCAGTCGGCGACCTCCACCCCCCGGGCGCGCAGCTCCTCCAGGATGGCCTGTTTCAAGACGAAACCGGCGTGGTCGCAGCCCACCGCGATCTTCACGTCTTCACCGCCACCCTCTCGACCAGCGCGGCGATGCGCTCGCGGCACTGGCGGTAGGCCTCCTGGTCCGAGCCGGCCGGGTCCAGCAGGTCCTCCTCGGGGTCCAGCCGCTCGACGCGGTCGCGGGCCTCGGGGACCATCTCGATTATAGTTTCCCGGTGGCGCTCGGTCATGGTGTAAATCCTGTCGGCCGCGGCGATCACGTCCACCGACAGCGGCCGGCTGCGGTGGCCGGAGATGTCCAGCCCGCTCTCGGCCATGACCTCGGTGGCCAGGGGGTTGACCTCGCCCTCGCGCATCACCCTGGTGCCCGCCGACACCGAGGAGGCGAGCCCGAGCGATGCGGCCAGGAGTCCAAGGGACGCCAGCGCACGTGTC
>CAZONU010000560.1:0-1330 GCA_964581145.1 uncultured Planctomycetia bacterium | reverse complement strand
GTTGCCCGAGCAGACGAAGAGGATCTGGTAGTCCCTGGCGGCCAGGACCTCCCCCTCGCTTATGGGCCCCTCGCGCAGGACCTCGATGTCCTGGTCGCGGACCAGGGCCACCGTGCTGGAGCGCCCCTGGTGGGCCGTCCCCCCGTCCAGGAGCACGTGGATGCGGCCGCCCAGCTGCTGGAGGACCTCCCCGGCGGTGGTCGGCGGCTCGGCCCCGGAGCGGTTGGCACTGGGGGCCGCCACCGGGCACTCCGCCCAGGCCACCACCGCGCGGGCCACCGGGTGGTCGGGCAGGCGCAGGCCCACGGTGCGGCCGTCGGACATGCGCACCACGATGGTCAGCGGGCCCGGCCAGAACATGCGCATCAGCTTGTGGGCCAGCTCGGGCACCTCGCCCACGTAGCGCTCCACGTGGCCCTCGTCGGGGATCATCATGGCGTAGGGCCGGGCCGGGTCGCGCTGCTTGACCTCCGAGAGCCGGCGCAGGGCCGCCGCGTCCTCGGCGTTGGTGGCCAGCCCGTAGACCGTCTCAGTCGGAAAGGCCACCAGCCGGCCGTCGCGCAGCGCGCGCGCCGCGGTGCGGATCTTGGCGTCGTCCTCGGGCGACCCGTCCAGGCGCAGGACCTCGGTCTTCATGCCGGGCTGGACTTCTCCTCTCTGGTTAGCAGTCCGTTGAAAAATGGGGCGTCGTGACGGCAGGCGCTCCCGAGCGATGCGAGGCCCGAGGGTGAGCGCGATGCCTCTGGCATCGGGCGAATCCCGAGAACGAAGCAGCGCGACGGGACCGCCTGCCGCCCTTCGGGTTGGGCCATAACGGCCCATCTTCTTCGTCGAGAACCCGAAGACGATGCTCGGGCATCGACTTCGGAACCCCTCCTCGAATCTGGACCATTCTGGCCCCAATCACGACGGCCCCATTTTTCAACGGCCTGCCAGCGCGCGGGCGGCAATGTCCCGGCGGTAGTGGGCCCCGCCCTCGAACTCGATCTGGCCGACCGCCGCGTAGGCGCGGTCGGCCGCGGCGCGGACGTCCTCGCCCAGCGCGGTGACGCCCAGCACCCGGCCGCCGGAGGTGACCACCTCGCCGCCCTTCAGCGCCGTGCCCGCGTGGAAGACGCTGACCTCGGGCAGCGCGGCGGCCGCATCCAGGCCGCTGATGGCCTTGCCCTTCTCGTACTTGCCGGGGTAGCCCGGGCTGGCCATCACCACGCAGACCGAGGGGCGCGCCTCGATCTCGATGCTGCACTCCGAGAGCCGCCCCTCGATGGTGGCGGTCAGCAGCTCGACCAGGTCGCTCTTGATGCGCACCATCTGCGGCTGGGTCTCGGGG
>CAZONU010000559.1:0-2349 GCA_964581145.1 uncultured Planctomycetia bacterium | reverse complement strand
GGGTGGTCATGCGCAAGAACACCGGGGTGTCGTGCTCCTCGCTCAGCTCGAAGGCGGTGATTACCAGGTCCCGGGCCTCCTGGCTGTCGGAGGGCTCCAGCATGGGCACCGGCGCGAACTTGGCGTAGAAGCGGTTGTCCTGCTCGTTCTGGGAGCTGTGCAGCCCGGGCTCGTCGGCGGTGACGATGACCAGCCCGGCGTTGACCCCGGCGTAGGCCAGGCTGAAAAGCGCGTCGGCGGCCACGTTGACGCCCACCTGCTTCATGCTCACCAGCGCGCGCGCGCCGGCGAAGCTGGCCCCGATGCCCACCTCCAGCGCGACCTTCTCGTTGGCCTCCCACTCGGCGTCGATCTCCGGGTAGGCGGCGCAGTACTCGGTGATCTCGGTGGCCGGCGTGCCCGGGTAGGCGGTCGCCACGGTGCAGCCGGCCTCCCAGGCGCCGCGGGCCACCGCCTCGTTGCCGAACATCAACTGCCGCTTGGCTTTCCCGGCCATGACTGCTCCCCTAACCGCTCCCGGCCATGAGCACGCCCAGGGATATGGAGTTCACCCGCGTGTCAACATCATCGGCGCGCGAGAGGAAGACCACCGGGGCGGCGGCCCCGGCCACGCAGCCCCCGCAGGGCTCGCCGGCGAAGTAGGCGATGCCCTTGCAGAAGGTGTTGCCCACCAGGACGGTCGGAACAAGAATAATGTCGGCCTTCCCGGCGACGGGTCCGGAGAGGCCCTTCTTGGCGGCGGCCTCTTCGCTTACTGCGTTATCAACCGCGTAGGGCCCGGCCACGGTGCATCCGGCGATCCGGCCGCTGCGGTTCATTTCCACGAGCTCGGCGGCCTCCCGGGTCTCGGGCATCCTGGGGTTGACCTTCTCCACCGCGGCGAGCACCGCGACGCGGGGCGCATCGCAGCCCAGCGCCCGGGCCAGGGGCAGGGCGTTGCGGATTATCTGGGCCTTCTCTTCGAGCGTGGGCGCGAGGTTGATGCCCCCGTCAGTCACCAGAAACAGCCGGCCGAAGCGCGCGGACTCGGTCACGAAGACGTGGCTCATCAGGCCCTCGCCGCGCAGGCCCCTGTCATCGTCCAGCACCGCCTTCATGAAGGCGGCGGTGGAAGTGCCCCCCTTCATGAGCAGGTCGCACTTGCCGGAGCGCACCAGCCCCGCGGCGGCGAGGGCGACCTTCGCGTCATCGGGCTCGTCGACCAGCACCCAGTCCGAGAGGTCCGCGCCCGCGGCGGCGGCGGCCCCGGCGACGGCCTTGGCCTCGCCCACCGCCCAGGGTTCTATGAGCCCCAGGCGCCGGGCCTCGGCCAGACCCGCCAGGACGTCGGGGTCGGCGGCGCCGGCCGCGGCCAGCCGGCGGGGGCCCTTCTCCACGGCGCGCTCGCGGATCTCCGCGAAAGACTTGAGCATTACACTCTTCCTCACCACAGAGGCTTGCCCGCCGTGGCGGGCACAGAGGCACGGAGGACTCTTCCCAGGGGTTTGGGGTCTAGGGTCTGGGGTTTAGGAATTGAGGAGGGAACTGCCATCACCGCAGCCCAAACCCAAAACCCCAGGTCCTCTCCGTGTCTCAGTGTCTCTGTGGTTCATCACTCCTCCTCGCCGCCGGGGTAGACCCGCGCCTTCTCCCGGCCGGAGAGCACCCGCTCGGCGCCCTCACAGAGCGCGCGCATCTCGTCCTCGCCGGGGTGGACGGCCACCTTGCCCAGGAACTCCACCCGCCGGCGCACGCAATCTACCAGGTAGTCGCTGCGGGCCAGGCCGCCGGTGAGGATCACCGCGTCGACCTTGCCGGCCACCGCTGCGGAGAGCGCCGCAATGTGCTTGCTCACCCCGTAGGCCAGGGCCTCGTAGACCAGGCGGGCCTTCTCGTCGCCGCCCGCGATGCGCCTTTCAATCTCGACCGCGTCCGCCGTGCCCAGGTGGGCGAGAAGCCCCGCCTCGCGGGTCAGCCGCCGCTTGAGTGTTTCGCGCGAGTGCTCCCCCGAACAGCAGAGGTCCACCAGGTCGTCGGCGCGCAGCGCGCCCGACCGCTCCGGGCTCATGGGCCCCTCGCCGTTGGCGTCGACCGAGTCGATCATGCGCCCCCCGGAGTGCACCGCGATGCTGACGCCCCCGCCCAGGTGGGCGACGATGAGGTTGAGTTCTTCGTAACTGCAACCCCTCTCGTCGGCATGGCGGCGCGCGACGGCCTTCATGTTAAGCGCGTGGGTCAGGCTCCTGCGCGGCAGCTCGGGCAGGCCCGAAACCCGTGAAATCTCGTCGTACTCGTCCACCGAAACCGGATCGACCACGAAGGCGGGAACGCCGCCGGCCGGCGGGCAGGGCTAAAGGCACAAGCCGCCCT
>CAZONU010000558.1:0-2350 GCA_964581145.1 uncultured Planctomycetia bacterium | reverse complement strand
TCTCGGCGCAGCCCGGGGGCACCACGCCCATCCGGCCGACGTAGCGCCGGGCCCGGCGGTCGTTGGCCACCGGGGTGGAGAACATCATCAGCCCCAGGGACCGGTCGTAGAAGAGCTGGTCGGTGGTCTCCAGCAGCTTGCGGACCTTCTCCGGCGCGCGGCGGACCTGCTTGAGCCAGGGGCGGTCGGTCAGCAGCATCTTCAGGCCGTAGGCCTGGCTGGCCAGCTGCCGGCGCCTGATGCCGTCGAAGTCCCGGCCCTCCATGGAGCCCAGGGTGTAGCCGGTCCCGCCCTTCTTGTAGTCGGGGCGCGAGCCGTCTTTGCCGAGCTCGTGGATGCAGTCGATGAAGCCGGGGTGCTCGCCGTCCTCCCAGGCCCACTTGACGATGTTGCCGCGCAGGCGGCCCGCGAAGTTCTTGAGGCCCCTGATGTGGGCGGCCAGGTGCATGGCCTCGATCTTCTCGGCGACCCCGGGCGCTTCCAGCACGTCGACGGTCTCCACCAGGCACTCGAAGAGGTGGGCCGAGAGCCGGGTCTGCACCCCGCGGCCCTGGCCGCGCGTGCCGGCGTCGCCGACGGCCGAGGTGCCGAACATGTCGATGGGGTCGCACCAGTCGCCGTAGAGTATCTGGGCCATGCCGTAGGGGGTGTCCCGCACCATCCGCGCGTAGGAGGCGAAGATCTCGAAGACCGCCTCGGCGATGCTGTACTCCACCTCGCAGCCGATGATTCCGGAGCTCTCCGGGTGGTGCGGCTTGGTGAGCTGCACGGTCTTGACCCGCTCGCCGAGGATGCTGGTGTCGCCGGTCTCGCGCATGTACATGTTCAGCGAGTTGATCAGCCACAGGGGGCTGTCGGCGTAGGGCCGGTTGTCGTTCATCACCTCCTGCGAGCGGTCGTCCCAGCGGCTGGGGTACTGCCGGGGGAACATGCCGTGGAGCTTCTGGATCAGCTTCAGCGGCCGGGAGAGGTGCAGGGGCAGCTCCTGGGTCACGTACATGAAGCTCAGCGCGTGGACCAGGTCCGCGCGGACCCGGCCGGGGTCCTCCTTCATCTTGGGCCACATGTCCTGGGCGCGGTCGCGGGTGCCCAGCTCGATGCCCCCGGCCAGCCTGGCGCCGTGCGCCCGGCAGTTCTCGTAGAGCTCCTTGACCCCGGTCCAGACGCTCTTGGCGTACTCCGAGACGGCGCGCTGGTCGGGCAGGACGAACTCGAAGTAGGGCCAGGGCTGCTTCCCGGTGGGGGCCAGGCGGGCGGCGACCGCCTCGCGCACGCCGGGCGTGCCGCGCACCACCGCCCGCGCGGCCTTCAGGAAGGCCGCGGCTATCGCCCGGTAGGTGGGCGTGGAGCAGTCCGAGAGCCGGCGGAAGCGGCGGATGACTTTCGGGTCGGTGACGTAAAGGAGCTCCTGCTCCAGGACCGCGCTCCCGCCCGGCGAGAGCTCAAAGTCGAAGCGGTCCGCGGCGATGGTCGCGGTGGCGAAGCGGTTCATCTTGCGGCCCGCGCCGCCGGCCAGCAGGCGGCCGCGGCGCACCGCCTCGGGGACCAGCGAGAGCGCGGCGGAGTCGCCCACGAAGTCGGTGTAGTCGCAGGTGGCCTCCACGGCCCTCATGCCCCGGGGCCGGGCCGAGACGCGCTTGATCTGGACGATTTCGCTGTAGGGCACCGTGGCGGCCACCACCATCTCGCCGGCGGAGACGGGGATGCCCCGGTCGTACCAGATCTCCTTGTTGTAGACGAAGAGCTGGGTGCCGTGCAGGTTGTACGAGTTCCAGAGCTTGCCGCGGAGCTTCCTGCGGCCGGTGTTCTTTATGTACACTTGGCGGAGGACCGCCGGGCCCCTGGAGGTGTAGCTCATACAGTGCTTGACCGCCGCGCACCAGGCCAGGCCTCTCCCGGGCCGGAACCGGGAGCAGTACCACATGGAGCGGTCCGGGTCGCCGAGCTTGACGATGCGCACCGCTTGCGGGTCGCAGTCGATGTTGGCGTGGGGGTTGAGCAGCGAGGCGACGTGCCGCCTTTTGCCGGCGGAAGCTTCCAGCCAGACGTTGGTGGAGGGCACCCCGGTCTCGTGCTTCTCGACCCCGTCGAAGCTGCCGGCCAGGACGTTGACCTCCATGCCCTCGGGGAGCTTGACGGTGAAGGCGGTGGAGCCGTTGGAGGTGAAGGTCGCGGTGGCGTCCCGGTAGTTGTCGACCAGCACCGAGGGGCAGCCCCGGGGGTGGGCCTCGTAGATGACCTCGCCGCCCGGGCCGTAGCCGCCCAGCTCGTTGATGCGCGTCTCGATTCCCAGGCCGAGGATGCGCTCGGCCTGCTTCGCGAACGAGGGAATCGCGACTCTCGCCTTGGC
>CAZONU010000557.1:0-2374 GCA_964581145.1 uncultured Planctomycetia bacterium | reverse complement strand
GTCCTACGCGGGCACCAGCTTCCTGACCACCGACAAGCTCAATAATTTCCAGTACGGCTCGGAGCACGTCAACGTGGTCGCCGACGCCACCGAGCCGCTGGGCCTGGGCACCTTCGGCTACGACGACGAGGGCGTCCCCGGCAAGCGCGCCGAGGTCATCAGGAACGGGAAGTTCGTGGGCTACATCTCCGACCGGGAGAGCGCCGCGCGGTTAGGTCTGGAGAGCTCCGGCGCGGCCCGGGCCATGAGCTGGAACCGCATCCCCATCGTGCGCATGACCAACATCAACCTGCTCCCCGGCGAGTGGAAGCTGGGGGACCTGCTGGCCGACACCGACGGCGGGGTCTACATGGCCACCAACCGCTCCTGGAGCATCGACGACCGCCGGCTCAACTTCCAGTTCGGCACCGAGATCGCCTGGGAGATCTCCGGCGGCAGGCTGGGGCAGATGTACAAGAACCCCACCTACACGGGCATCACCCCGGAGTTCTGGAACTCCTGCGACGCGGTCTGCTCGCGGGACTTCTGGCGGATGTGGGGCACGCCCAACTGCGGCAAGGGCCAGCCGGGCCAGAGCGCCCACGTGGGCCACGGCACCGCGCCGGCCCGCTTCCGGAACGTCCGGGTGGGGGTGGTGAAATGATCGGTCGGACGAGAGCCGAGAAGGTCCTGGAGGGCGCCCTGTCGGACCTGGAGCGCGCCGGCGCCGGCGAGGCCCAGGCCACCCTCTTCGTCGAGGAGCAGGGCCTGACCCGCTTCGCGGGCAACTACATCCACCAGAACGTCAGCGAGAGCGACGCGGGGTTGAGCCTGGTGGCCGCGGTGGGCAAGCGCCTGGGCAGCGCCGGCACCAACCGGCTGGACCGCAAGGGCATCGCCGCCTGCGCGGGGCAGGCGGTGGCCATCGCCCGGCAGTCCGCCGAGGACCCCGACTTCCCGGGGATGGTCGCCTCCGGACCGGCCCCGGAGGTGGCCGGCGGCTTCAACGCCAGGACCGCGCGGATGAGCCCGGCCGGCCGGGCGCGCCTCGTCGCGCGGGCCACCAGGCGCTCCAAAAAGCGGGGCACCGAGGCCTCCGGCAAGGTTTCCTCCAGCGGCACGGAGATCGCCGTGGCCAACAGCGCCGGGACGGTGCAGTACTGCGTCCTGAGCGGCTTCGGCGCGGCCGCGACGGCGATGATCGAGGGCGCGGCCGGCTCGGAGAGCTGGTCGGCGGGCTCGGCCGGCGCGCTTAAGGCCCGGCTCGGCAAGTTCGGCGCGGCGGCGGTCAAGACCGCGCTCAAGGCCCGCAGGCCCAAGAGCGTCAAGCCCGGCGAGTGGACCGTGGTGCTGGCCCCCCGCGCGACCTCCGAGATGCTGGACTTCCTGTCCTACCTGGGCTTCAACTCCCAGGCGCACGTCGAGGGCCGCTCGTGCCTGGCCGGCAAGATGGGCACCAAGGTTGTAAGCGAGAAGATCACCCTGCGCGACGACGGGCTGGCCCCCGAGGGGCTGCCCCTGCCCTTCGACTTCGAGGGCGTGCCCCGCAGGTCGCTGACGTTGATAGAAAAGGGCGTGGCCCGGGATCTGCCCCACTCGACGCGCACGGCGAAGAAGATGGGCGCCGAGCTCACCGGCCACTCCTTCGGGCCGACCTCCACCATGGGCGGGCTGCCCATGCACCTGGTCCTGGAGCCGGGGGAGCATTCCGTCGAAGAAATGATCGCCTCCACCGAGAAGGGCCTCTTCGTCTCGCGCTTCTGGTACACCAACGTGGCCGAGCCGGCCAACGCGGTGATCACCGGGATGACCCGGGACGGTCTGTTTCTGATAACCAGGGGCAAGCTCCGCCGGGCGGTCTGCAACCTGCGCTTCACCGAGTCGGTCCTGGAGGCGCTCGGCAGCGTGGAGATGGTCGGCTCCGAACTGGTCGGCGTCGGCGGCGACTGGGGGGCGGGCCAGACCCGCTGCCCGGCGCTCAAGATAAGAGACTTCCGCTTCACCGGCGCCACGGAGTTCTGATCTCCGGAGAGGGCCGCATGTCGATAACGCGCGCGTTCCTGGAAACCGCCGCCCGCTCCCCGGAGAGCATCGCCGTCCAGGACGGCGAACGTTCGTTGACCTACGGAGAGCTCGCCGCGCTGGCCCGGCGCGCGGCCGCGCGCATCGATAAAGCTACCGATCGCGAGCACGTCGCGGTTTACCTGCCGGGCTCCGCGGGGTTCCTGGCGGCCTTTCTGGGCGTGCTGGCTTCCGGCCGGGCGGCCGTGCCGCTCAACCTGTTTCTGGCGCCCGACGAGCTGGCCGCCATCATGGCGCACGCCGAGGTCGACCTGGTTATTACGTGCAGAGAACTGGCCGGCCGGCTGCCGGAGGGCGCGGCGCGGCAGCTCCT
>CAZONU010000556.1:0-2380 GCA_964581145.1 uncultured Planctomycetia bacterium | reverse complement strand
GAACCATCCTTCCCTTTATTTTGACTTTGAGCTTTTTGCGGTTGATCACTGACCGCCCGGCTGGCCTACGCCGGCGCCATAGACCGCCCCGAGAACCGCGCCATGGTCGAGCTCCTGGGCGTGCCCGCCCGGGAGCTCTCCGCCCTGGACTTCGCCCGGGCCCCCGTCGTGGTCCTGGTGGACGCCTCGCCGGGCGGCGGCAACAGCCCGCTGGAGTCCGGCGACCGGGTCACCGCGGTGCTCGACAACCACTACGGGGCCTCCACCGCCGGGCTGGGCTCGCGGCTCAAGCGCGCCTGCGGGGCGACCTCCACCATGGCCGCCGAGCTGCTCCTGGCCGTCCGCCGCAAGCCCCCGGCGCGGCTGGCCACCGCCCTCTTTTACGGGATCAAGACCGACACCCAGGCCCTGGGCCGCGAGGCGGCCCGCGCCGACGAGGAGGCCTACCGCTGGCTCTTCCCGCTGGTGGACCACCGGCTGCTGGCGCGCATCGAGCGCCCCCGGCTGCAGCACTACACCTACCGGATGCTCAACGATGCCCTGGACGGGGCGCGCACCTACGGCCGGACGGTGATCAGCGCCATGGGCAGGCTCGCCGGGCGGGAGGGCCCGGCGGCCGCCGTGGACCTGCTGGTCCGCCTGGAGGGCACCGCCTTCGCCCTGGCCCACGGGTACTGGGACCGGCGGCAGGTCTTCTCGGTGCGCTCGCTCAGGCCCGGCCGGGAGGCCTGGCACCTGGCCAAGGCCGCCGCCGGCGGGGAGGGCCCGGCCGGGGGGCACACCATGAGCGCGGGAGGGGCCCTGCCGGTCGCGGGCCTGCGCGCCGGTCTGCGCGCCGGCCGCCGCCTGGAGCGGCGCTTCCTGCGCGCGGTGCGTTCCGGGAAGAAACGTGGCCGCAACCTGGTATAATAGTTGGACGGCCGGAGGCGAGGAGGGAAGAGCATGGCCAAGCGAAAGTCCACCAGGAAGAGCGCCAAACGGAAGAAGCCGGCCCGCAGGGGCCTGTCGGTGAAGACCGTCCTCCAGAAGGCCGCGGCCAAGGAGCGCGGCGCGTACAGGCTGTACTCCGGCTTCGCCAAGACGACCGATGACGCCGCCGCCCGGGCCCTGCTCAAGGACCTGGCCGTCGAGGAGAAGCGCCACATCAAGCTGGTCTCCGACGCGGCCAGGGGCAGGAAGTCCGCCGGCGAGAAGATCACCGGCATCGCCGCGGACCTGCACATCACCGAGTACCTCAAGCCCACCAAGCTGAGCGCCCGGGCCTCCTTCCAGGAGGTGCTCATCTACGCCATGAAGCGCGAGGCCCAGGCCATCGAGGCCTACGCCGCCATGGCCCGCGCGGTCAAGAACCCCCGGATCAGGAAGCTCTGCCGCTTCCTGGCCGTCCAGGAGAAGGCCCACAAGCTGCGCCTGGAGCGCTTCTACGATGACGTGATCTACCGCGAGAACTAGACCCGGCAGCAGAAAGGAGCCGATCATGGCCGAAGAGATCGAACTGACCGACGAGAACTTCGAGTCAGAGATACTCAAGCACGGCGGCGTGGCCGTGGTCGATTTCTCCGCCGATTGGTGCGGGCCCTGCAAGGCCTTCGATCCGATCCTCGCGGAGTTCGCCGCCGAGGCCCCCGAGGGCGTCAAGGTGGCCAGGGCCGACGTGGACAAGTGCGCCCAGTCCGCCGCGGCCAACGGGGTGATGAGCGTGCCGACCATCGCCTTTTTCAAGGGCGGCGAGATGGCCGACAAGCTGGTCGGCATTCAGAGCAAGGCGGCGCTGATCGAGAAGGTCCAGGCCCTGGCCGGGTAGCGGGAGCGCAATCGTGACGGCAGCGACACCGGGAGCCTTCAGCGACCTCGAGGCCCTCAAGATGGCCGTGGGCATGGAGAAGGAGGGGCTGGCCTTCTACGAGGCCGCCGCCGGCTCGGTCAGCGACGAGGGGCTGGCCGCCACCTTCCGGACCCTGGCCGGCGAGGAGCAGGAGCACCTGGCCACCTTCGAGGACATGGCCGGCGAGCTGGCCCGCCACAAGACCGAGGAGTACTGGGACGACCCCGAGGTGGACGCCTACGTCCGGGCGGTGGTCTCGCAGAAGGTGTTCCCCAAGCCGGAGCTCGCCGCCGGCGCGGTGGCGGGCATGGCCTCGGCGGCCGACGCGCTGCGCTTCGCGCTGCTCGCCGAGAAGGACACGGTGCTCTTCTACTCGCTGTGCGCCGAGTCGGCCCGGGGCAACGAGGTGCGCAGGGCCTTCTACGAACTGGTCGCCGAGGAGCGCAAGCACATCGTGCTGATGGCCCGCCTGCTCAGGGAGGCGGGCGGCTGATCGACCGCTAAGTCGGTCCGCAAAAGTTCTGATGCCGAAGCCGCGCCCCCGCACCGGCCCCC
>CAZONU010000555.1:0-2390 GCA_964581145.1 uncultured Planctomycetia bacterium | reverse complement strand
GATGGGATCCCGCTCGGTGGTCAGGATCAGCGGCGGCCAGCCGCGCTCCAGCTCGCGGATGCGCTTCTGGACCAGCGTCGCGGACTTGATGCGCCCCCCGGCCTTCTCGGCCAGGAGCTCTATGTCCAGGTTCTCAAAGCCCATGCTGCTCTGCTCCCCTCTCGCGCGATGCGGTCGTGCTCCGCCCGCCGGATGGCTGCCAGCTCGGCGAGCGCGTCCTCCAGGCGGTCGTTGATCACCAGGTAGTGGTACTCCTGGGAGCGGGCGGCCGCGATCTCCCGCTCGGCCAGGGCCAGGCGCTCGGCGATGCGCTGCTCGCTGTCGGTGCTGCGCCCGCGGAGCCGCTCCTCCAGGACCGCGCGGCCCGGCGGCAGGACGAAGACCGCCACCGCGCGCTGCGGGCAGGCGGCGCGCACCTGCGCGGCGCCCTGCACGTCGATGTCCAGGACCACGTCGATGCCCGCGGCCAGCTTCTCGTCGAGGAAGGCCCGGGGCGTGCCGTAGAGTTCGCCGGCGACCTCGGCGTGCTCGGCGAAGCGCCCGGCGGCCGCTTCGCGCTCGAACTCCTCGCGCGTGGCGAAGAAGTAATGCCGGCCCCCGACCTCGCCGGCGCGCGGCGCCCTGGTCGTGGCCGATACGCTCAGCGCGACGCCCTCTCCCCCGGCGGCCAGCCGCTGGCAGAGGGTGCTCTTGCCCGCGCCCCCCGGTCCGGAGACCACCAGGAGAAGCCCGTCGGCGGGCCGGGTTTCTTCCGCTGACAACGTTTTCCTTCCTAGAGCAGGTTCTGGACCTGCTCGCGGAGCTTCTCGACGTAGAGCTTGGCCTCCACCACCAGCGCGGAGAGCTCGGTGTCGGCGGCCTTGGAGCCGATGGTGTTGGCCTCGCGGTGCATCTCCTGGACCAGGAAGTCCAGGCGCTTGCCCACTGTCCCGCCGCCGGCCAGCGCCGCGCGGAACTGGGCCAGGTGGCTGGCCAGGCGGTCGAGCTCCTCGGAGACGTCGGAGCGGTCGGCCCACCAGGCCAGCTCCCGGGCGCGGTCCTCCTCGCGGACCGTCCGGGCCGCGGGTCCGGCGCGCTCCAGCAGCTTCTCGACCCGCGCGGCGGCGCGGGCCACCAGCTCCTTCACCGCCCGGGGGGCGCGCCTGGCGATTCTCTTGCGGAGCCGTTCGAGGGCGGCCAGCTCGCGCCCCAGGCTGCGGGCCAGGGCGGCGCCCTCCCGGCGGCGCATGGCCCTGAGCTTTTCAAGTGCTCCTGCGGTCGCCGCCAGGAGCGCGGGGCGCGCCCGGCGGGCGGCGGCGCGCTCGCGGGGCGGGGCGAAGACCTCGGGCATGGACGCCAGGGCCTCCAGGCGGAGCTCGCCCTCCAGGCGCAGCCGGCGGGCCAGCCTGCGCCAGTTGGCCACGTAGGCCTCGACCCGCGCGGGGTCGATCTGGACCGAGGCGGCGGCGCGCTCGGGGGAAATCTCGGCGCGGAGCTCCACGTTGCCGCGGCCCAGCCGCCCGTCGAGCTGCCGGCGGATGTCCTCTTCCAGGGAGGCGTACTCGCCGGGCAGGCGCACCTTGAGCGACAGGTAGCGGCCGTTGACCGCGCGCATCTCCACCTCGGCGCGGAAGCCGCCGGCGCGGGCGCCGGCCGCGCCGAAGCCGGTCATGCTCTCGACGGGACGGGACTTGCCGGGTCGGGATTTTCGTCTGGCCACGGAGGATCAGTCGGCGGGAGGCTTTTCGGCCGGGGCTTTCTCGCCGGGCTCGCCCTCGCCCTTGGCGCCGTCCTTCTCGGGCGCCTCGGGGCCGGGTTCCTTGACGTCGGGCTTCTTCTCGCCGGGCTTGATGTCCGTCTCTTCCACGACGCCGTTCTTGCCCTTCCCGTCCTTGTCCTCCTCGTCCTTGTCGTCCTCCTCTGCGGCGCCGGCTGTCGGGGGCTTATCTTCCTTCCCGCCCTTCTTGGTGACGCTGTCCTCGGGCGCCAGGGCCAGGGAGAGGACCGAGGCCAGCAGGAAGAAGATTATCGAGAGTCCCACGGTGAGCCGCCGCAGGGGGTTGGAGGCCCCGAAGGCGCACTCCGCGCGGGTGCCGCCCAGCGCGGCCAGGCCCCCGCCCTTGGACTCCTGGAGGAGCACCGCGCCCAGCATCAGCAGCGCGACGATGCCGTAGATGACCCCGGCGGCGATGAGCAGAAACATTTTCACTTCAGGTTGCCTCCAGTTCCCGAGGGCCTACGCGGCGCGCACGATGGCCGCGAAGTCCGCGGCCTTGAGGCTGGCCCCGCCGACCAGCGCGCCGTCCACGTCGGGCTGCGCCAGGATGGCCTTGGCGTTGGCCGGCTTGACGCTGCCGCCGTACTGGATGCGCACCGCCTCGGCGCAGGCCTTCCCGAAGGTCTCGGCCAGG
>CAZONU010000554.1:0-2391 GCA_964581145.1 uncultured Planctomycetia bacterium | reverse complement strand
CGAAGAGGCTTACCACGTGCCCGAGGAGGCCGGGGGGCATTTCAGAAAGGCGCTGGATGCCGGGAAGTCGGCGCAGGCCGCGTGGGAGGAGAATCTGGCCGCCTACCGGAAGGCCGAGCCGGAACTGGCCGCCGAGTTCGCGCGCTGCATGAGCGGCGAGCTGCCCGCGGGCTGGGACGCGGACGTTCCCACCTTCGCCGCCGACGGGAAGGGCGTGGCCTCGCGCGCGGCCTCCGGCACGGTGCTGGGCGCCATCGCCGCGCGGGTTCCGAATCTCCTGGGAGGCTCGGCCGACCTGGCCCCCTCCAACAAGACGCTGATCAAGGACGAGGCCGACTTCCAGGCGGAAAGCCCCGGCGGGCGCAATCTGCGCTTCGGCGTCCGCGAGCACGCCATCGGCGGGGTGCTCAACGGCCTGGCCCTGCACGGCGGGTTGATTCCCTACGGGGCCACTTTCCTGGTCTTCAGCGACTACATGCGGCCCGCCATCCGCCTGGCGGCGCTGATGAAATTGAAAGTGATCTACGTCTTCACCCACGACAGCATCGGCGTGGGCGAGGACGGCCCCACCCACCAGCCGGTGGAGCACGTCGCCGCGCTCCGGCTCATCCCCGGCCTGACCGTGATCCGCCCGGCGGACGCCAACGAGACCGCCGAGGCCTGGCGGGCGGCCATGACCGTGGAGGGCCCGGTGGCCCTGGCGCTCACCCGCCAGAACCTGCCCACCGTCGACCGGGGAACGTACGGCTCGGCCAAGGGCCTGGCCCGCGGCGGCTACATCCTGGCCGACTGCGAGGGCGGCGGTCCCGAGATAATCCTGATCGCCAGCGGCTCGGAGGTCTCTCTCGTCCTGGAGGCCGGGGGGAAGCTCTGCGAGGACGACGGCGTCAGTATCCGCGTGGTAAGCATGCCCAGCCGGGAGCTCTTCGAGGCCCAGCCCGGGGAGTACCGCCGGGAGGTGCTGCCTCCCGAGGTGACCGCGCGCGTCGTCGTGGAGGCCGGGGTCAGCTTCGGCTGGGACCGCTACGCGGGGCCCGGGGGGCTGATTCTGGGCATCGACCGCTTCGGCGAGTCCGGGCCCTACAAACAGGTCTTCGAGAAGTTCGGCCTCACCGCCGAGAGCGTGGCCGCGAAGTGCCGGGAGCTCCTGAAGAAGAAGGAGAGCTAGTGTTCTGTTGCAGGAGTTCCGCAACAGAGCGCCGCCGGGGGTTTGGGGCCGCGGCGATTGCCGCGCTCTTCGGCGTGTCTCTGGGCGCAATACTCTTCGCGCGCTGGCGGCGAAAGAAACAGGAGCGCGGGGCGGGCTAGCGGTCCGGCGGCCGGAAATCGATCTCTAAGCTGGTGCCAGGGCCCAGAGTTGAACTGGGGACACCTGCATTTTCAGTGCAGTGCTCTACCAACTGAGCTACCCTGGCACTGACCGCGATAGTATTCGCGGCAAGTGCCTCTGTCAAGTGGTCATGCCTGCAACGTAGTGACTTGCGCACGCTCACTGCTCGTCCTCCTGCGTCTTTCTGCGTCGCGACTCTCGCGACAGAAAATGGCTCTCGCGACAGGAAATGACAGGATTGTGACCGCGTTTGGGCACAATCCGGGCACACGCAAAAGGGCAGTGCAGTGATTGCGCAGTGCTCATGAGTACCGAAGCTTCCGGGCCGCGTCCACGGCCTCCTTTGGGTTCGCATGCGTGTAGTGATCCTGCTGGCTTAGAGTCAGGTGACCCGCAACCTTGGCGCGGAGTTCGCGACGCACGCCCAACTCAGCGAGGCGGGAGCAGTACGTGTGCCTGAGAGTGTGCACCCCCAAACGCTGCCAGTCGGCCAGGCCCGCGCGCCTGTAACGCCTGCGCATCCAGTGCAAGAGCGATCTGCCACCAGCAGCATGGAACGGCCGATCATCCTTCTTGGCCAGCACGTAGATCGACCGCCGCGGCGCTTCCCGGAGTATCTTCTCCAGTTCCAGGCAGATGGGTACCACCCGGGCCTCGCCGTTCTTGGTCTGCCAGCCATCGTGGGGCTCAATGCACAGAACGCCACCCGCGAGGTCAACGCTGCACCAACGCAAGTGTGCTCCCTCCCCGCGACGCATGCCCGTGAAGACGAACAGCCCGAATCGCAAACGCTCCTCGGGTGTCTTGAGCGACCGCAGCACTTGGACCACTTCGGCCTTCGAGAGTGCCCGCCGCGACGTTCGCGGCAGTCTGAGATGCTTCAACCCCAGCAACGGGTTAACGAAGCCTGGGAACGTGTCAGAGACTTCGTTCAGAACCTGCCGGAGCGAACCGACCTCACGGTTGACGGTCGCGGGTGCCATACCCTCCTTGATCCGCGCCGCCCGGTTGGTGTGCCCCCCTGGAACTGGTCCAGGTCTAGAGTTACACTTTAGAGCTGG
>CAZONU010000553.1:0-2402 GCA_964581145.1 uncultured Planctomycetia bacterium | reverse complement strand
CCAGCTTGAGCCCCGCGGGCAGTTCGATTTCCCCGGCGCGAATCCCTTCGCCGATGTTGAGTCCCGAGACGTCCACGCGTATCTCCTCGGGGACGTCGGCGGCGCGGGCCTCCACGCTGATGGCGTGCATGACCACGGCCAGCACGCCGCCCTCGTTGGCGCCCGCGGGGGTGCCCTTGGAGCGAATGGGCACCTCCAGGGTGATGGTCTCGGTGGCGCTGATTTCCTGGAAGTCCACGTGGGCGATGAGCCGGCTGACCGGCTCGTACTGGATCTCCTTGATCATCGCCTGGCGCTTCTTGCCGTCGATGTCCAGCTTGACCAGGCGCTCGCCGCGGCCCACCACCCGTTCCATGTCGCCGCGCTCCAGGGACAGGGGGCTGCTCTCGGTGCCCCGGCCGTAGATCACCGCGGGCACGCGCCCGGCGGCCCGCATCCGGCGCGCGGGGCCCTTGCCCTTCTCGGTCCGCGGCTCGGCCTTGACCACCCTCAGCTGCTTGGCCATGCTGCGCCTACCTCCTCAAACAAAGAGCCGGCTTACCGACTCGTTGGTGCGAATCCTCCGGATGGCCTCGCCCAGGAGCTCGGCCACCGACAGGATCTTGACGTTGACCCCCTTGATCTCCCTGACGGGAGTGGTGTCGGTGACCACCAGTTCGTCGACGTCCGCGGCGGCCAGCCGCTCGGCGGCCGGCCCGCAGAAGAGCCCGTGGGTGGCCATCACCCGCAGGGACTGGACCCCTTCATCCCGGCAGACCTTGGCGGCCTGGCTGACCGTGCCCGCAGTGGTGATCATGTCGTCGATGATGAAGGCGTGCTTGCCCTTGACCTCGCCGATCACGTAGCCCCTCTCGACCTCGCTGTCGCCGGTGCGGCGCTTGTCGACCAGGGCCATGTCCGCGCCCAGGCGCTTGGCGAAGGCGTTGACCATCTTGATGCCTCCCGCGTCGGGGGCCATCATCACCAGGTCGTCGAGGCCCAGCGAGCGGATGTACTCGATCATCACCGGCGCGGCGAAGAGGTGGTCGACGGGAATGTCGAAGAAGCCCTGTATCTGGGTGGCATGCAGGTCCAGCGCCAGGACCCGGTCCACGCCCGCGGTGGCCAGCATATTGGCCACCAGCTTGCCGCTGATCGGCACCCGGCCCTCGTGCTTGCGGTCCTGGCGGGCGTAGCCGAAGTAGGGAATCACCGCGTTGATGCGCTCGGCCGAGGCCCGGCGCAGCGCGTCGATGATTATCAGCAGCTCCATGACGTTCTCGTTGACCGGCGTGCAGGTCGGCTGGATGACGAAGCAGTCCTTGCCGCGCACGTCCTCCAGGATGCGCACCTTGGTCTCGCCGTCCGGGAAGCGGCCCACCTCGCACTCGGTGAGCGGCTGGCCGAGATACCGGCTGATGGCCGTGGCCAGCTCCGGGTGGGCGTTTCCGGCAACCAGTCGCATCTTGTCCACGAGGGTTCCTCCTCGGACCTACTCGAAAACCGCCCCGTCGGCGGCGCTGCCGACTACCGGGCCGTAGCGCCCCAGGTATCCGTCAGTGACGGGGGGCTTCCGGGACTTCCACTTCTTCCCGCGCCGGGCCAGCTCGGCCTGGCTTACCAGCAAGTCAAGCCGGCGCCGGGGGATGTCCACGCGGATGCGGTCGCCGTTCTTCACCAGGGCGATGGGCCCGCCCGCGGCGGCCTCGGGGCTCACGTGCCCGATGCAGGGCCCCCGGGTGCCGCCCGAGAAGCGCCCGTCGGTCGCCAGCGCCACCGAGTCGGACAGACCCATGCCGGCTATCGCGCTGGTGGGCGCCAGCATCTCGCGCATGCCCGGCCCGCCGCGGGGTCCCTCGTAGCGGATCACCGCGAAATCTCCGGGCTTCACCTTGCCGGCCATGATCTTCTTCATGGCCTCCTCCTCGGACTCGAAGACGGTCGCGCGGCCTTCGAATTGCCGCATCCCGGCGCTCACCGCCGACTGCTTGACCACCGAGCCCCGAGGCGCCAGCGAGCCGCGCAGCACGGCGATGCCGCCCTCGGCCTCGTAAGGATTGCCGACGGGGCGGACTACATCGTCGTCGGCGACCTTCGCTCTCCTGGCGATCTCCGCGACGCGCTTGCCCGCGACAGTGGGCACGTTATGGAGCAGCTTGCCCAACTGCTTCTGAACCGCGGGGATGCCGCCGGCCCAGTGGATGTCTTCCATGAAGTAATCACCCCCGGGCCGCAGCGAGCAGAGCCGCGGCGTCGAGCGGCTCAGCCGGTCGAAGTCGGCCAGCTTCAGCTTCACGCCGGCCTCGCGGGCGATGGCCACCAAGTGCAGGCAGGTGTTGGTCGAGCCGCCCAGGGCCATATCGACGCGCACCGCGTTCTCGAAGGCCTTCCCTGTGGCGATGGCGCGCGGGCGGACGTTCTTC
>CAZONU010000552.1:0-2403 GCA_964581145.1 uncultured Planctomycetia bacterium | reverse complement strand
GTTCTTGCCCTCCACGTACTCCATGGCCAGGTAGTGAAAGCCGCCGGCCTCGCCGACGTTCATGGCCTGCACGATGTTCACGTGATCGAGCTTGCCGGCGAGCTGGGCCTCGCGCTGGAAGCGGGTCACGAAGTCGCTGTTGCGGGAGAAGTTCTTGCGCAGGATCTTGAGGGCCACCAGGCGGTCCATGTTGACCTGCCGGGCCAGATACGTCGCGCCCATGCCCCCCTCGCCCAGCTTGCGGACCAGCTCGAAGCCGGGGATCTGCTGGCGCGGGCCCTTCCTGCCGCCTTGGGCCTCAAGCAGCGACTCCAGCTGCGGCCTGGTGATGAACTCCAGCTCTATAAGCACCTCGCCGATGGGCATGCGCGAGCCCGCCGCCCGGCGGACCCGGAACTCTTCCAGCGCCTCGCGGAGCTGCTCGGCGGTGACAAGTCCGCGCTCGACGGCCAGCCGTCCAAGCTGCTGCTGGGTGCCGTCCTCAGGCATGGGCCTTCCCCCCGAGCCGCCCACGGCCACCGGAGCATGGCTACGCAACGTAAGCAGTATAGCCCGCCCGAGTCAGCGTGTCAACGCGGGTTGCCGCCTCCCCTGTCGGCGGTCTACTGCGGCGCCGGGCCCGCAACCGCCATGGCCAGGACTATCCACACCGCCAGGGCCGCCAGGAGCGAAAGCCCGTAGACCGCGAGCAGGGCCAGCGTCGCCGGCCAGCTCGGGGGCCGGGCCTGCAGCCGCTCCCAGATGCCGTCGGCCTTCAGGGCGATGACCTTGGGGTCCTCGGTCCGGGGCCAGGTGCGCCTGACCTCGGCGATAACCTCGCCGCCCGCCTCGGGGGAGAGGGCCGAGCCTTCCAGCTCCCCGGGGGCCAGGGCCCCGCGCAGCCGGTCGGCCGCGCCCGCTTCCCTGAACGTCCCGCCGGACAGGAGGGCCACGACGACTCCCAGGATGCCCAGCAGCCAGAAGTCCGAGGCGAAACCGAAAACCGCCAGCAGCGCGCCGCTGGCGATGCGGACCAGCAGCTCGACGTGGCGGCTGCGGCAGAACAGGACCTCGTTGAGCAGGTGCCCGCCGTCCAGCGGGTAAAAGGGCAGCAGGTTAAAGCCATTGATCAGCAGGAAGGCCTCGGCCAGGCGCAGCCAGAGCTTCTGCTCAGTGTGGTAATGGACCAGCACGCAGGCCAGGCCGGCCAGCAGCCCCGGCAGCGGCCCCAGCAGGGCGACGACGGCCCGCTTGTACCCGGGCACGTCCGCGCTCCGGCCGGAAACCGCCCCGCCGAAGAGCGGGATGAAGAACATCCTCACGTCGGTGTAGCCGAAGGCCCTCATGCCCGCGTAGTGGCCCAGCTCGTGAATCAGGACCACGGGGATGACCAGCAGGAGGACGCTCCATCCCCAGGCGAAGCGCCCGAAATAGAAGAAGGCCGCCAGCGATACGACCAGAATTACCAGATTGTGCAGCCAGCCGGACTTCTCTTTCCTGAGCTTCTCGACCCCGGCCAGGATCTCGCGCCGCTCCTCGAGCTCTGCCTCCCGGGCGGCGGCCTGCGCGGCGCTCACTATGCGGGCGAGCTGCGCCTCGTCCATCCCCTCGAGGCCGGTAGAGGGCACCTCGTCCGGCCCGGTCTCGCCGTCTTCCATGGAGTCGCCCCGTGTCGGTTCCGCTAAGGTGCCTCAAACCATAAGGGCCAGCGCTCCCGCGCGCAAGACCGCCTCGGGGAGAAAGCTCGCTCGGGGGGGCGGAGCGACGCGGGCTTCGGCCCCTACTTGCCTCCCGAGCGGCGCTGGCCGCGGCGGGCGAGAGACACGTACTCCTTGCCGAAGCCGCCCACGTACATGGCCCGCGGCCGGAAGATGCGGTTGTTGCCCAGGTACTCCAGCACCCGCGCGCTCCAGCCGGCCACGCGGCTCACCGCGAAGATGGGCGTGAACATCTCCGCGGGAATGCCCATGGCGTTGTAGACGATGCCCGAGTAGAAGTCCACGTTGGGGAAGACGCCCTTGGTTTCTCCCAGGGTGGCGACCACCTCCCTCTCCAGCGTCCGCGCGGTGCGGTAGAGGTTGCCGGCCTCCTTGTTGCCCCTGACCAGGAACCTGGCCAGCGGGCCCAGCACCCGCGCGCGCGGGTCGTAGGCCTTGTAGACCCGGTGGCCGAAGCCTATGATCTTGCGCTTGCGGGCCCGGGCGCGCCCGTACCATTCCCCCACGTTCTCCGGCGAGCCGATCTCGCGCAGCAGGTGGAGCACCTGCTCGTTGGCCCCGCCGTGCAGCGGGCCGTTGAGCGCGGCGACCCCCGAGCCGATCGCCCAGTAGATGTCGCTCAGCGTGCTGGCCACCACCATGGACGCGAAGGTGCTGGCGTTCATGCCGTGGTCCGCGTGGAGGATGAGGGGCACGTCCATGATCC
>CAZONU010000551.1:0-2403 GCA_964581145.1 uncultured Planctomycetia bacterium | reverse complement strand
GCATGGGCGCAGCGATCAGGATCGCCGCGCCCCTCCCGCACGGGCCAGGCAGGTCGTGCTCCTCCTCGAAGACCGTCGGCTCGAATGATATGAAAGCCGACCGCCGGTCGTTATACTTCCCCCGAGCCGACAAAACCCCTTACGGACGGAGAAACGACCATGGCTGCCAAGACGGTGGTGGAAGACCTCTCGAGCGATGCGGGCATCAACTGGCAGTTCAAGCCGGAGGGCGGACAGTGGAAGCGGATCGCCGTCCCGGCCGGCGGCTGGCGGGCGCAGGGCTACGACTGCGACGCCGGCACATACCGCGCGACGATCCCCATTCCTCGCTCGGCGGCCGGCAAAACGCTCCACATCTGCTTTGCCGCGGCAAACTTCGCGGCGGAGGTCCTGGCCGGCCCGGACGAGGACGGCCTGGAGCGCGTCGCGACGCACGTCAACGGCTGGATGCCCTTCTGGGCCCTGCTGGCCGCGCCGGCGCTCTCGGCGCTGTCGCTCTTCGCGATTCTCAAGCTGGCCGCGCCGCGCGGGAGGCCGGCGCTGGGCTCGCTGGCCTGGCTGGCGGTTTACGCGCTGTATATAATCGGGATGGGCTTCGCCTTCCGGCTGCTGGGCGGCGCGCTGGGAGCTCAGGCGTAGGCGCCCAGCTCCCGGTAGGCGTCAAAGAGCGCTTGGATGTTCTCCAGCGGGGTGTCCGCCTGGATGTTGTGCGCGGTGCAGAATATGTAGCCGCCGCCGGGAGCCAGCGTCCGGACGCGGTCGGCCACTTCCGCGCGCACGTCCTGGGGGGTCCCGTAGGGCATGGTCTTCTGGATGGAGATGCCCCCGTGGAATGACATGCGCTCGCCGAACTCGCGCTTGACCGCGGCCATGTCCAGGCGGGGGGCCTCCGGCTGCAGGGGGTTGAGGACGTCCAGCCCGCAGTCGATGAAGTCGGGGATCAGCGGCGTGACAAAGCCACATGTATGATGCGCCACCTTGCATCTGAACTCGTGGCCGACGTCTATAAAACGCTTAAAGCCGTCGCGCAGGAACTCCCGCCACTTCCCGGGGGGCAGGAGCAGGTTCTCCTGCATGCCGAAGTCGTCGCCGGTGAAGAGGATGTCGATGTTCCCCCCCGCGGCTGAGAGCGTGCGCCGCGCGCACTCCGCGTAGAAGTCGGCGATGCGTTTGAATATTGCCCGGGCGATCTCGGGGTTGATGAAGACGTCCACCAGGATCTGCTCGACGCCGCGCAGGTACATGCCGGGCTTGAGCTGCGCGCAGCGGTTGAGGCGGTCGCCCATGAAGACCACGGCCTTGCCGCTCTCCCGCGCGCGCCTGGCCTGCTCGCCGGCGGCGGCGTAGTCGAACCAGTCGGGGTCCGGCCACTTGGCGTAGCTTTCCACCTCGTCAAGAGATTCGGCCCCGGCCAGGGGATACTCGGAAACCTCGCTGTAGGTCCCGGCCTCCGGGCCCGCGCCGTAGCTCACCACTCGGCGGGGGACGCCGAAGTGGTCCTCTCTCGCGCCGTCGGCGCGGACGGCGAGCTCGGGGCCCGCGTAGGGCGGGCCCGGGATGTAGCGGAAGTCGGCGCCGAAGCGTTCCAGGACCTCCTCAATGTCCCGCGCGCCGCAGTGCTCTATGAGCCGGGCCTTGACCTCCTTGGCGGCCCAGAAGTCCACCGGGACCCGGTCGGGCTCTTCGTGCTCCAGGCACTTCTCGACGCGTTCGCGGGAGTCCACGGGCCTCAGCGCACCTCGACGCGCTTGCCCCAGCCCTTGGCCACCTCGGGGATCAGCCGCTGGTACTCACGCTTGAACTCCACCCGCGGGCCGTCCACCCGCCAGAGGCCGTCCCCGCCCTTGACCAGCTCCAGCCAGAAGCCGAACTGCTCGCCGCCCAAGAGCGGCAGCTTGGCGGAGGCCCGCGCCCGGGCGGTGTCCCCGCTGGCCTCGATCTTCCCGACCTCCCACTTGGGCCTGAAGGTCTGGCCCTCGGCCACGATGTAACCGTCCGGGCTGTAGAAGTCGAAGAGGGTCCGGTCGGCGAGCGGCTCCGCGTAGTGCTCCCGGCAGCGAATGGTGAGGCACTTCTCGGCGACCGACCAGCGGCTCTCGTCCATGGCTTCCTTGAAGGTGTCCAGAGTTTTCTTGGGCGTTGAAAGGTCGAAGCCCGGCCGCGTCGCGCAGTAGACGGCCAGGCAGGCGACCCCCGCCACGAGGACGATCCCGTAGATCTTCAGCCGGCGGTTGCGGCGGGCCACGGCTCCTTGAGGCATGGGGGTATTCTAGCGGCGGGCAGGGGCCTCCGGCAAGCGGCGAACGCGGATATTAAAGCCTGGACAATCGCTCCGCCGGAGATAGAATCGCGGCGCAGGGAAGGGCCCGGAAGCGGAGAAGCTCTTGAGCGACGACCTCGGAT
>CAZONU010000550.1:0-2412 GCA_964581145.1 uncultured Planctomycetia bacterium | reverse complement strand
CGCCGTGCTGGCGCTGGCCGTGCCGGTGAGCGCCAGCGGGCTCTTCCGCGCGCCGGCGCCGGAGGGGATGCGGGTCACGCTCCTGGCGCTGGGCGGGGGGCGCGCCGCGGTGCTGGAAGAACCCTCGGGAAAGAAGTGCGCGGTGTGGGCCGGGGGCAGCGGCCGGGAGGTGGTCGACCTCCTGCGCGCCGAGCGGCTGGGCGAGTTGGACCGGACGTTCTTGACTTCGGGGGACGAGAGCGCGGCCTCCGGGGCCGGCTACCTGGTTTCCGCCGGGCGCGGCGGGCGCCTGGCCGCCCCCGCCGGGGAGCTGCGCAGCGACGCGCTGGCCGAGCTGGCCCGCGGCGCGGAGAGGTTCGGCCCCGGCTGGCGGGCGAGGCTGGGCGAAGCCGAGATGCTGGCCCTGGGCGCCGAGCGGGGCGCGCGCAGGTACGCGCGGCCGGCGCTGCTCCTGGCCCGCTGGAAGAAGCGGGCGGTGCTCTTCGCCGATCTCTCGAATGGCCCCGCGGTGCGCGCGGCGGCCGACGCGATGGCCGGGCGGGGCCTCACTGCCGACCTGGTAGTGGTGGGCTTCTCCTGGCGCCCGGCGGCCGGCAGCGAGCGCTTGCTGAAGCTCTGCGGCGCGCGCCTGGCCCTGGTCTCGCTGAGCGCCTTCGAGAGCTCCGAGCCGTCCGGGCAGGAGCTCCTGGCCATGCTGCGCCGCGCGGGGATCGCGCCCTTGTCAACAAACGAGCTGGGCACGCTGCGGGCGACGATCACCGAAGAGGCCATAGGCATCGAACGCTACGATGCAGGCGCCTGGCGCCGGCTGGGCGGGATGCGCACGCGCGAGCGCTAGCCGGCTTCGCTCTCGTCCAGCCCCAAGTTGACCGTCAAGATCATCGCGAGCGGGAGCCCCGGCTTGCCGCGGCGGGGCACGTATATGCACTTTTCCAGCATCGAGGCCAGTTCGGCGCGCTCGGCGAAGTCCGTTATCTCGATTTCCTTCTTTTCGCCGAAAAAGGACACGGTGACCCTCCCCGGCAGATCAGCCAGGCGGTGCTCGGCGAGCAGGTCCCTTTCCCGCCTGCTCCATATCCGATAGGGAACCCCGGCCGCGACAAGGAGTATGACCGCTGCCCCCGCGGCGATCCCCAGCACGAGACGCCGTTCCCTGGACATGGCCGCCCTCCTACGGATCAGTCTGAAGCCCCCGGCGCTGTTTGTCAACACCTTGCCGCCCCTCCCGCTTGACTCCGCCCGGGGCCCCGCTATGATGCCCCCGGAGAAAGCGCCATGGCCTTTCGCTGCCCGCACTGCGGCGCCCAGCTCGACGCCACGCTCTTCGAGTTCGGCAGGAAAGTGAAGTGCGAGTGCGGGCGGGTGATAGCGGCCGGGCACGTCCTCCGCGAAGAGCCGCCACCCGGGAGATCTCGCGGAGACCGTCCGCGGGAAGAGACCGAAGGGAAAGAATGAAGGTCCTGGTCACCGGCGCCACCGGATTCATCGGGCGAATCGCCGCGCGCGAACTGGCCGAGCGCGGCGCGGCGGTGCGCTGCCTGGTGCGCCCGGAGTCCGACCGCTCCGTCCTGGGAAACCTCGACTGCGAGTTCGTCGAGGGCGACCTGGCCGCGCCGGAGTCGCTGGCCGCGGCCGTGGAAGGCTGCGCGGCGGTGCTGCACCTCGGCGCCGAGACCCGGCCGGTCAAGGTCGCGCGCCTGCACGCGGTGAACGTCGCCGGCTCCGGGGAGCTGGCCCGGGCGGCCAAGGCCGCGGGCGTCGAGCGCTTCGTCTATCCCTCCACGCTGCTCAGCGCCCGCGCGGGCCTGGGCGCGCCCCGGGGCTGGGCCTGGGCGGCCCGAAGCAAGCTGGCCGGCGAGGAGGCCGTGGTCAAGCACATGCCCGCGGTGGTGCTGCGCGCCGCGCCCTGCTTCGGGCCCAACGACCACCTGGCCTGCCCGCTGATGGCCCGCCTGCGCCGCCCCTGGCCGCTGACCTGGTTCATCGGCCAGGGCACTTTCCAGACCCAGCCGATCTGGGCCGGGGACCTCGCCGAGTGCCTGGTGCTGGCGGTGCTGCAGGGCCAGAGCGAGGGCGGCCCGCGCGAGCTGGCCGGGCCCGGGGTGCTGAGCGTCATTGAGTTCTGGGACGCGCTGGCCGCCGCGCTGGGAGTCTTCCGGGTGCGCCTGCACCTGCCGGAGACTTTTCTGCGCCTGCTGGGCTTCCCGGTCTGCCGCGCGCTGGGGCGGCTGGAGACCCTGCGCCTGGCGGAGTTCTTCATCGCCCACTCGGCCGCCGAGCGCAACTTCGCCCCGACCCTGCTGGGCCGGCCGCTGGTGGGCGTGAAGGAAGGTATAAGCAGGATGCTGGCCGTGCCGGAGGGCGCCAGGGCCCAGACGGGGGCCTGAACCGGCCTGAATTTTTCGCCGCAGA
>CAZONU010000549.1:0-2428 GCA_964581145.1 uncultured Planctomycetia bacterium | reverse complement strand
GCATGGAGTCGGCCACGAAGCTCCCGCCCGCGGCCAGCTCGGCGATCTTCTCGGCGACACGGCCCGGCTGGTGCCAGGGGGTCTCCAGTATCTGGAAGCCGCTCTGGGCCGGAACCGCCTCGGCGCTGACCCGCGGGCCCTCGATGTTGTTGGTGACGATGTAGTCGGCCCGCGGGGTGGCCACGATGGAGGCCGCGCCCAGCTCCGAGGCGATGGCCACGCGGTTCTCGCCGCCGGCGGTGTACCAGGAGAAGGCCGCCTGCGAGGAAATCACCACCCCGTCGAGCGAGAGCTCTTTCATGCGCGAGCGGAGCAGCTCGCGCTTCGCGGATATCTCTTCGAGACGGTTCATGGCCGGGCTGGCGGTCAGGTTTCGGGCTGGGGGGTGCCGGGCTCCGCCGGCGGCTCCGGGGGGAGCGCCCCGCCCTCGCGGGGGGCCAGGTAGTCGAGCAGGCGGGTCAGGGTCTCGCGCATCTTCATGCGCGGCACGATCAGGTCGATGAGCCCGTGCCGGAGCATGAACTCGGCCTCCTGGAAGCCGGGAGGCAGGGCCACCTTGAGGGTTTCCTTGATGACCTCCGGGCCGGTGAAGCCCATCATGGCCCGCGGCTCGGCGATGATCACGTCGCCCAGCGAGGCCCAGCTGGCCATGGTCCCGCCCAGGCTGGAGTTGGTGATGACCACGATGTAGGGCACGCGCGCCTCGCGCAGCCGGGCCAGGGCCGCGCTGGTCTTGGCCATCTGCATCAGCGAGAGCATGCCCTCGTCCATGCGCGCCCCGCCGCCCGAGCCGGAGAAGATCACCAGAGGCAGGCGGCGCTCCAGGGCCAGCTCGACGAGCCGGGTCAGCCGCTCGCCCACCGCCGAGCCCATCGAGCCGGCCATGAAGAAGTAGTCGGTGGCCCCGAAGCAGATCTCGCGGTCCTGGATGCGCCCGGTGCCGCAGAGGACGCCCTCGTCGGTGCCGCTGCGCCCGCGATGCTTCTCCAGCCGCTCGGCATAGGACTGCTTGCCGCTGAACTCCAGGGGGTCGGCGGAGTGCACCTCGCCGAACATCTCCTGGAAGGAGTCGGGGTCCAGGGTCAGCTCGATCCGCCGGCGGGCGCCGATGCGGAAGTGGTAGTTGCACTCCTTGCAGACCCCGCCGCGCTCCGCGGTCTCCTTGCTTACGATGGTCTCCCCACAGCCCTCGCACTTCATGAAGACGCCGTCGGGCTGCACCCGGCTCTTCTTGCGGAAGGAGATCTTCTTGAAGCCGCCGAAAGCCATGATCAGCCGGCCTCCGCCGCGCGCAGGCTCTTCACCGCCGCGGCCATGTCCGGGGCGCCGAACAGGTAGGTGCCGGCCACCAGGCAGTTGGCCCCGGCGCGGACCGCCTCCCGGGCGGTCTCGGCGTTGATGCCCCCGTCGACCTCCAGCCAGGTGCCGGGTGAGGCCACTTGCCTGATGTAGGCGAACTTCTCCACCGCGCCGGGGATGTACTTCTGGCCGCCGAAGCCGGGGAAGACGGTCATGACCAGGACCAGTCCGGCGCCCAGGTAGTAGCGGTCGGCGGCCTCCGCGGCGGTGTCGGGCTTGAGGGCCACCCCCGCGCGGCGCCCGGCGGCGCGGACCTTCTCGAAGGCGCCCATGGGGTCGCCGCCGGCCTCGGCGTGCACGGTGACCGCGTCGGCCCCCGCGTCCAGGAAGCCCTCGACCATGCTCTCGGGGTTGTCCACCATCAGGTGGGCGACCACCGGGCGCTTGGCCACCTTCTTGACCGCCGCGCAGATGTGCGGGCCGAAGGTGAGGTTGGGGACGAAGTGATTGTCCATCACGTCGAGGTGCAGGAGGTCAGCGCCGGCCTCCTCCGCGCGGGCCACCTCGTCGGCCAGCCGCGCCGCGTCGGCGGCGAGCAGGCTCGGCGCGACCAGCAGGGCCATGTCCGCTCCCGTCCCCCGCCCGGGCGGGCTTTGCTCCCTAGAGGCTCTTGGCCGCCAGGGCCATGAGGTCCACCATCCGGTTGGAGTAGCCCCATTCGTTGTCGTACCAGGATACCACCTTGACCATGCGCTTTTCGATGACCCGGGTCATGGGGCTGTCGAAAATGCTGCTGGCCGGATTGCCGATGATGTCGCTGGAGACCAGCGGGTCCTGGCTGTACTCCAGGATGCCCTTGAGCTTGCCCTCGGCGGCCTTCTTCATGGCGGCGTTGACCTCATCGACGCTGACGTCCTTCTTGACCGTCGCGGTGAGGTCCACCACCGAGCCGTCGACCACCGGCACGCGCAGGGCGAAGCCGTCGAGCTTGCCGTTCAACTCGGGGATGACCTTGCCCGCTGCGGCGGCGGCGCCGGTGGTGGTGGGAATGATGTTGATCGCCGCGGCCCGGGCCCGGCGGGCGTCGGAGTGGGGCAGGTCCAGGACGCGCTGGTCGTTGGTGTAGGCG
>CAZONU010000548.1:0-2441 GCA_964581145.1 uncultured Planctomycetia bacterium | reverse complement strand
CCTCCGGAGCCGGGCCCGCGGCCAAGGCGGCGGCTCCCCAGCCGGCCGCGCCGGCCGCACTGCCGCCGCCGGTGATCAGGAACCTCCCGGCGGCCGGGGGCGCCGCCGCCGAGCGCAAGAAGCCGCGGGAGGCGGCGCGCAAGCCCGCGCCCCGGCCGGCCCCGCCGCCGCCGGCCCCGGCCAGGCCCGCCGGGGTGGACTACGGCGGCTACAAGCTGCCCGCGGTCAGCCTGCTCGACAAGGTCGAGCACCGCGCCCAGGTCACCAACGAGGTGCTCACCGGCCGCGGGCAGATACTGGTCGACACCCTCAAGGAGTTCAAGATCGCCACCCGGCTGGTGTCCATCGACCGCGGGCCGGCGGTGACCATATACGAGCTGGAGCTGGCCGCGGGCGTTCGCATCCAGCGGGTGATGGAGCTGGCCGACAATCTGGCCATGGCCATGCGCGCGCCCAACGTGCGCATCATCGCGCCCCTCCCCGGGCGCGACTCCATCGGCGTCGAGGTGCCCAACACCGAGCGCGAGGTGGTGCGCCTCCGGCCGATCCTCGAGTCCAAGGCCTTCAAGTCCAGGACCAAGGAGATGGTCATCCCCTTCATCATCGGGCGCGACGCGGCCGGCGAGATACTGGTGGAGGACCTGACCCGCATGCCCCACCTGCTGGTCGCCGGGGCCACGGGCAGCGGCAAGTCGGTGTGCCTCAACTCCTTCATCAGCACCATGCTGATGGCCCGCAGCCCCGCGGAGGTCAAGCTGCTGCTGGTCGACCCCAAGATGGTGGAGATGAGCCAGTACAAGGGCATCCCCCACCTGATCACCCCGGTGATAACCGACATGAAGCGCGCCGCGGGGGTCTTCGAGTGGGCCACCCGCAAGATGGACGAACGCTACGAGCTGCTCAACACCGCCGGCGTCCGGGACATCTCCCGCTACAACAAGCTGGGGGCCGCCGAGCGCCGCGCGCGCGCGGAGGCCAGCGACGCCGAGGACCCCCAGCGCTTCAGCGCGCACATGCCCTACCTGGTGATCATCGTCGACGAGCTGGCCGACCTGATGATGCTGGCCTCCAAGGAGATCGAGAGGTCCATCACCCGCCTGGCCCAGAAGTCCCGCGGGGTGGGCCTCCACATCATCCTGGCCACCCAGCGGCCCAGCGTGGACGTGGTCACCGGGCTGATCAAGACCAACATGCCCGCGCGCATCGCCTTCCAGGTCTCCAGCAAGGTGGACAGCCGCACGATCATCGACCAGAACGGCGCCGAGAAGCTCATGGGCATGGGCGACATGCTCTACCTGCCGCCGACCACCAGCCAGCTGGTCCGCGCCAAGGGCACCTTCGTCTCCGACGAGGAGGTCGCCCGCATCGCGACCCACTCCAGGAAGCAGGCCCCCCCCGACCTCGTCCCCGAGCTGGAGAACATCGCCGCGGGGGGCGCCGACGGGAGCGGCGCCGCCGGCGGGGGCCTGTCCGACGAGCTCTTCGAGGAGGCCGTCCGCGTGGTCCTGGAGACCCGCCGCGGGTCGGTCTCGCTGCTCCAGCGCCGCCTGGGCGTGGGCTACACCCGCGCGGCCAAGCTCATCGACATGATGGCCGAGCGCGACATCCTCGGCCCCTACCGGGGCTCCAAGCCCCGGCAGCTCCTGATCGGCCTGGAGGAGTGGGAGGCCGGGGCCCTGAGCGCGGGGCCGGTGGCCGGCCAGCGCGAGGACGAGCGCATCCCCCGGGACATTCCCGACGCCGAGGACTACAACGAGGCCGAGGACTACCCGGAGGCCGCGCCGGACTCCGAGGAGCAGCCCGAGCCGGCGGCCAGCATCAGCAGCCGGACCTAACCGCCCCCATCAGCCAGAAGACAACCAGCGGCGGGGAACGGGGTTTCACCGCAGAGTACCCGTCTTCGCCAGAGGGGCTTCGCCGGGCAGGCGCGGAGAGGCGCCGAGGTCCGCAGAGGACGGCTCAGGCTCATCCGCGGCGGGGACCTCCCGGCAGGCCGAAGCCGTCAATCCGCGGCCTGAACCCCGAGCGGCGAGCTCAGGAAGCTGAGCCTGGCCAGCCCTGTGGTCACAAGGGGTTGGTGGGCGGTCAAGAGCGCAGATCGTCAAGGGGAGAAGTCTGTGCCGCCACCATCGAGGCGTGGCCTTCTGGCCGTCCGCAGAGTCGGGAACATCTGCGCGGGGCGATACCGCGCACCCGGACCCGGAGAACGGCCTTGCACGCAGGGCTCACATGGAGAGAATCGGGCGCGGGAAAGCTCGGAGAGGCAGCATTGAAGGATCATCCGGGAAATGTCGGGGGAAAAGACCGGAGCGCATCCCCCTCCGCGAGCGAGTGCACGCCATGCGACTATATCTGATCAACCCCTCTAACCCGCTGGTCAGCATCGTCAAGGTCCGGGAGAGCCGCTGGAACCGTTACCGCGTGTGGAAGCCGCTCACCCT
>CAZONU010000547.1:0-2446 GCA_964581145.1 uncultured Planctomycetia bacterium | reverse complement strand
CTCAGGTCATGGGGCACATGCTCCAATAGACCAGTTTATTATACCTTATTCCGGCCGAAAAGTCAAGCAATCCGGGCGGAAAAATGCGGCGGAAGCGTCTCGGTCGGAACCCCAACGGGGGGCTTGACTTGGGGGGCAAAGGGCGTTACCCTTAATGGGAAATAAATCGGGGGCGGGGAATTAGCCGCGAAAAGACTCCTGACCCCTCTTGGTGTCCCCTTTTGGTGTCCGGCAGCAGTTAGCGAAAGTGAATGGGGGTGTAGCGTGAAGGGGGTCGCGGGCGCTCACGAAACCTAGCGTGCTTCGTGCATGCGTAGTCTCCCTTCTTGATGTCGGACGCCTTGTCGAGGACTTCCCCAAAACTGAAGTGTGTCCGCGTCACCTTGACCCTGATGGCCGCGACATATCGGTCCTGCCTTTCAATCACGAAAATCAGCCCCTTCTTGATGTCGCTGGCCTCGCCGGCCCCGACGCACACCAGCCCTTTCACAGCAGCCGCGTCAGCTTGTCCGGACGGCCCCTTGAACGCTGGCGGCCTGACTACTTTCGTAATGATGTCGGATCCGCCCAGTGACGCGTTGTTCAGGGCGCAGAGGTGGACGAGTCTCTCGCGGACGAGGGCGACCTTGGCGCCCTCCGCGCCGGGCTCCGCGCGCAGGGCCTTGAGACTCTCGTCGATCCTCTCGCCGATGACGGCCAGCGAGGCGTCGCCCAGCTTGTGGAGCTCTTTGCCGATCTTCAGCGCGGGGTCCTTCCCGATCTTGGCTATGGCCTGCTTGGCGCGCTGAGCCACTTCGGGGTCACGGCTCTTGGTCGCCACGCGAAGCTGCTTCAGAGCCACCCGACCGAGCTGGACGAGTTCCCGCGAGGCCGCTTCCCTCTCGGCGTAGTCTGCGACGCCCAGCCGCTTGATCAGCCCGACGACTTTCTTCTTCTCCGCCGCCGTAATCGGGCGCACGTCACCCTGAGAGAGGAATTGGTCGACCAGCTTGGCGGCTTTCAGTCGAGACGCATCCTGGCCGGCAGGTACTGTTCCCGGGCGGCCTTGAGCCTCTTGCGGTCGCTGGGCTGTCTTCGGCTTGCACCCGGCTGTCAGGCAGAGAGTCAGCGCCACGCCCCACAGCACATACAGGCGCCTGGAGCGCTTAACAGGTCCAGGGGAAGGGGCGGGGGTGGTCATTCGCTACTCCGCTGCGGCACTTGCCACACTACCTTATACCTACGCCGCTCGGCATCACGCCTGAGGATGTCGATGGCTTCTTGTCTGCGCCACTCCGGCACCGAGATGTCACAGGGATCGCCGGTGCCGAGTTCGTAGGGAATACCCTTGCACTTGAGCGCCAGCTCGGCGTGCCTCTTCCCCCATTCGCCGGCGACTGTTCCGATGACCACAAGCTTGGAGCCTGTATCCAGTTCCTTTCGGATTCTCTTCAGGGACTCCTTGGCGTCGGTGCTGACCAAGTCGTCCCGGTCCTTGGCTGCCGCCTCCAACGGCTCAAGGACCCGGACTCCTCCCATCCGGCCCAGAGCCTGCACGGCCGAGCGCCGCACCCATCGGGATTGGTCCTGGGTAACGGCGATGACAGCCCTGAAGCAGCGTTCGTCGCGGAGCCGGCCGAGGGCGGTCACCGCCGCGACTCGGGTTTCCTCCGGAACGCCCTTCTTGAGCAGCGGAAGCAGGTGGTCGGCCGCGCGAGCGTCCCCGATCCGACCCAGGGCCTCGATCACCCGCCTGCGCAGCGCCTGGTCGCTGCCACTGGCCAGCAGCGGTACGAGGTGCTCCAAGGCTTTCGGGTCCCCAACGCGCCCCAGTGCTGTGACGGCGGTCAAGCGCACGTTCCGGTCATCGTCTTCTATGAAGCGGACGATCAGCGGCACTAGCGGTGAGGCATCGCCGCCGCAGGCGCCGGCCAGCACCAAGGCTAGTGCCTTGTCTGGGGCGAATCTCTCCGGCGCACGCAGGTAGAGCGAGGCAGCGCTGGCAGCTTGTTCCGGACCACCCAGGGGCTTCACGCCCTCTTCCGTCGCGAGAGCCATGAGCCTGTCGTTGCTTTGACTCGCCCAGTAGTAGGGCGGAGCAGACATCCTCCTGCTGGAGAACGACCTCGCCTCTCGCTCTGCTATTGCTTCCAGACGGCCGATGGCCTTCTGTACCTGCCACACCGGCACCACCACCAGCCAGCAGAAGAGGCCCAGAGTCAGCAACAGCGCCAGCGCCACGCCCCAATAGATGTAAATGCGGCGGCTTCGCCGCGGGTTCGGGGTTTCGGGCCTGCCGGGCATAGCCTCGGCGAAGCCTGGTTCCGGGTCCGGAGTCATCGCTTCACGTTTCACCCTTCACGTTTCACTCTTCACGCGATGCCCTTCACCTACAGCATACCCCTTTCTCATCCCCCGGTCAACACCGGTCCATCCTCCGTAGCAGGGCTACCCGGCCTTCGCAGCC
>CAZONU010000546.1:0-2465 GCA_964581145.1 uncultured Planctomycetia bacterium | reverse complement strand
AACAAGGCCAGCTACAACGCCAAGGTCCGCGCGCGCGAGCTGCGCCGCGCCGCCGGCTTCCTGGCCAGGCGCGACCCGCAGGCCCGGGCCGGCCTGGTGCCCTTCGGCTTCGGCGACGGCGGCGGCGGGCCCACCCGGGAGATGCTGGAGTTCGCCGCGCGCGCCCGCGACCTGGAGGGCCTGCCGCGCACGCGGGTCGGGCGCGCCGACGAGTTCTTCAAGCGCCTGGAGAAGGAGGGCGCGCGCCTGCCGGAGTGGGCCGGGGAGCTCTACCTCGAGCTCCACCGCGGCACCTACACCAGCCAGGCGGCCACCAAGCGCAATAACCGCAAGAGCGAGCTGGCCCTGCGCGAGGCTGAACTCTTTTCCGCGCTGGCCATGGCCGCGGGCGGCCGCTACCCCGCCGAGGACCTGGACCGCGCCTGGAAGCTGGTGCTCCTCAACCAGTTCCACGACGTCCTGCCCGGCTCCTCCATCGCCGAGGTCTACCGCGACAACGCCGCGCAGTACGCGGAGGTCTTCAGGACGGCGGAGAAGACCCGCTCCCGCGCGCTGGGCGGGCTGGCCCGGCGCATGGACACCCGCGGGGCGGGCAAGCCCTTTCTCGTTACCAACGCGCTCTCCTGGCCGCGCGGCGGGGTCGTGGAGCTGGAAGCGCCCCCGGCCCCGGCCGCGGTCCGCTCGGAGAGCGGCGAGGAGCTCCCCGTCCAGAGGTCCGGCGAGCGGCTGCTGGTCCTGGCCCGCGAGGTGCCGGCCATGGGCGCGGCCGCGTGGCACCTGGTGCCCGGCCGGCCCGAGCGCGTTTTCAATCCGCTGAAAGTCTCGACGCGGCTGCTGGAGAACGACCTGGTCCGCGTCCGCTTCGACGCGCGCGGTCTCGTAACCTCGGTCTACGACAAGCGCGCCCGGCGCGAGCTGCTGCCCCGGGGCGCGCGCGGGAACGTGCTGCAGCTCTTCGAGGACCGGCCGCGGGCCTGGGACGCCTGGGACGTGGACTTCAGCTTCGCCGAGAGCGGCCGGGACCTCACCGCGCTGCGGGGCGCGCGGGTCGTAGAGCGCGGCCCGGTGCGCGCCGCGGTGCGCTTCGCGCGGCGCTTCGGGAAGTCCCGCCTGGAACAGGACGTCCGCCTGACCGCCGGCTCCGCGGTGATAGAGTTCGCCACCCGGGTCGACTGGCGCGAGTCGCGCAAGCTGCTCAAGGCCGCTTTTCCCATGGAGGTGCACGCCGAGCGCGCGACCTACGAGGTCCAGTTCGGGGCCGTGGAGCGCGCGACGCACCGGAACACCAGCTGGGAGCGCGCCAGGTTCGAGGTGCCCGCCCATCGCTGGGCGGACCTCTCCGAGCCGGGCTTCGGGGCCAGCCTGCTCAACGACTCGAAGTACGGTTACGACTGCGTGGGAAACGTGCTGCGCCTCTCGCTGCTGCGCGCGCCGACCGCCCCGGACCCGGACGCCGACCGCGGCGAGCAGGAGTTCACCTACGCGCTCTACCCCCACGCCGGCGACTGGCGCGAGGCGCTCACCGTGCGCGCCGCTCTGGAGCTCAACGTGCCGCTCCGGGCCGCGCCCGTCCCGCGGGGCGCGGGGGAGCTGGGAGCCAGCGCCAGCTTCTTCTCGGTGGACGCCGAGAACGTGATAATCGAGGCGGTCAAGCGCGCGGAGAACTCCGACGCGGTGGTCCTGCGCCTGTACGAGGCCCACGGCGCGCGCGCCGCGGCGCGGCTGCGCGTCGCCCTGCCGGTCGCGCGCGCCCGGGAGACCGACCTCCTGGAGCGCGGCGGGCGGCGCCTGAAGCTGGAGCGCCGGGCGCTCGCCGCGGAGCTGGCGCTCGCCTTCCGGCCCTTCGAGATCAAGACCGTGGTGCTCTCGCTCGGCGGGAAGCGCGCCCGGAAATGAGCCCCGAGGCCGAGAGCGGACCGCTGACCGTCGCGGTGGTCGGGGCGGGCCGCCGCGGGGAACACTACGCCGGGCACGCCCTGGAGCACCCCGAGCGCATGAAGGTGACGGCCGTGGCCGAGCCGGACGCCGGGCGCCGGCGGCGCGTGGCCGAAAAGCACGGCATCGGCCCGGACATGCAGTTCGAGAACCACCGGGGGCTGCTGGCCGCGCCCAAGGTCGCCGAGGCGGTCATCAACGCCACCCGCGACCGCGAGCATCACGCGACGGCAATGCCGCTCCTGGCCCCCGGCTATCACATGCTCCTGGAGAAGCCCATCGCCACCACCGAGCGGGAAGTCCGCGAGATCATCGCCGCGGCCAAGGGGCACGGGCGCATCGTGATGGTCGGCCACGTGCTGCGCTACGCGCCCTTTTACGCGAAAGTGAAGGAACTCGTCGACGGCGGAGCGGTCGGCGAGGTCGTGTCTCTTAACACACTGGAGGCGGTCAGCTACCACCACACCGTCACCGGCTACGTGCGCGACCGCTGGCACCGGCGCGAGGCGGCCGCGCCCATGCTGCTGGCC
>CAZONU010000545.1:0-2472 GCA_964581145.1 uncultured Planctomycetia bacterium | reverse complement strand
ATGCGCGCGCTGGAGAAAATCGGCCGCTCCTGCCCCGGGGACACCAGCATGACCTGCATCGGCACCTACTACGAGAAGTCCCTGGGCCTGCCGCGGATGACCGCCGCGCAGCCGGCCGAGGGCGCCCTGGGCCGCAGCGTCGTGCGCCTGGCCCAGGACCTGGTCTCCGGCCGGCAGGACGCGCCGGTGGGCCTGATCCTGCCCATGCAGGTGGTCGCGGGCGAGAGCACCCGGCCGGCGGGGTGAATCGCGGGGACGCGGGGCACGTCCCTCAGGAGGAGAAATGACCATGAAACGGGAAGCGACGGCTGCCGCCTGCTTGCTGGCGTTGCTCTTGGGAGTCCGGGGCGCCCCCGCCGGGGAGCTGCCCGCCAACACCTGGACGCCGGCTGGCGAGAAAAAAGGCGGGATCATCGCGGGCATGGTCTACCTCCCCGCGCAAAAGGGCATGCTGCTTTTCGGTTACCCGCCGCCCAAGTCGTCGTGCTCGGACCTCGACCTCTACCTCCCCGCCGAGAGGAAGTGGACCGAACCGCTGCCCGGCCGCGGGCCGCACCGTTCGCGCGGCTCGCTCACCGCGGTCTTCAAGAACGGCCGCCCGGGGCTGCCCTGCATCAACCGGCCCTACTGGTTGGCCAACCAGTGCTGCTACCTGCCGGCCGTGAAGAAGGTGCTTTACTTCGCCGGAGGCCTGACCTTCACTTACGATCCGTCAGCGAAGAAATGGGAAGACCTCAAGATCCCGCTGGACGCCTCGCCGCCCGACGTGATGCTGGGGACCATTGCCTGGGACCCGGCCGAGAAGCGCGCGGTTCTATTCGGCGGCGGCTACATCAGCGCGCACAAGAGAAGGGCGGCCTACATCAAGGGCGATACGATAACCGGCAAGCCCTGGACGCGTGAGAAGTGGAACGCGGCCGAGAAGCGCGCGACCTGGGCTTTTGACCCGGGGAAGAGGGCCTGGAGCAGGGTGATCACCGGCTCCGAGGAGTTCCGCGCCCTGAACCTCCGGTGCCTGGCCTTCGAGCCGCGCTGCACCGCGCTCATCGCCGCGGTCCGCGGCATCGCCCTGGAGTACGCGGATACGGTGACCGGCAAGAAGCCGTCCGGGACAGCCGCAAGCATCGACAAGCTGACCGCGGACGCGAAATCTCTCGCCGGGAAGCTGGCTGCCGGAGGCGGCTGCAAGGACGCTTACGAGGCCGGGCAGTGCAAGCTCGCCGCCGCAGAGCTCGAAAAGGCCGCCGCCTCGCTGAAGGCCGCGGGGAGCGCGACCAAGGCTTCCGATGGCTGGAGGGCGCTGCGCGCGGCGGAAAAGGCCCGTTGGGAACTCTTTGAAGCAGCCGAGGCGATCTCCCCCAGCCCGCTGCCCCGCTACTACGCCTGCATGGTCACCGACACGAAGAACAAGCTGCTGGTCCTCTTCGGCGGACACGGCGGCAACAGAGCGCTGGCCGACACCTGGGTTTTCGACGGCGCGAAGGACCAGTGGCGGCGCTCGAAGAGCAAGGCCCACCCCCCGTTCACCAGCCGCCCGGCGATGAGCTTCGACCCGAAACACGGCTTGGTCTTCCTGTCAACGGGGTGGATCTACGACGCCGCGGGGGACGAGTGGAAGAAGTTGGCCGTCAAGTCGCCCAAGAAGTATTTCAGCGGCTGGACCGCGCTGGAGCACGATCCCGTTTCCGGGCTCCACGTGACCATGACCACCGGCAGCAACATGTTCGGCGTCCACCCGCGCAAGACCGCACTGCTGCGGCTCGACCCCGCGGCGGCCAGGGCCGCCCCGGGCGGCGGCCCGGTCTGGAAGTGGCTCAACGACAAGTACGAGAAGGCCTGGGCCAGGCTGCCCGCCGACCAGGCCGGCTACAAGGCGCTGGTCGCCGAGCAGAAGAAGTTCCTGGACGGCCTGGAGCCCAATGTCTGGGCCAAGCGCATCGCGCCCTACAACGCGCAGGACCGCAGCTACGGTTCCTTCTGCTACGACCCGGAGCGCGACCAGATCGTCTTCTGGGGCGGCGGGCACAGCGCCTACATGGGCAACGAGTTCAGCCACTACGACGTCAAGAGCAACCGCTGGATGGAATCCTGGGCGCCGGACCTGCCCCCCTGGCCCTTCGGGAGACCCGACGGCGACGGCTGGAACCCGGCCATGTATCACAAGAAAGGCTCGGCCCACGGCTACCACCACTACGTCTACAACGCGGACCTCAAGAAGGTGGTCTTCTACGGCGGCGCGGTGATCTATGACCCCGACCGCATGCGCTGGACGGACCTGGGCGTCAGGCAGCAGGGCAAGGGCTGTCGCGGCGCCACCGTGGACATGTCCGGCGCGGCGGGGCTCCTGACCGCCAGCGCGCGCTACTACCGCGGCGCGCCCTTCGGGGTCTGGAAGGCGGACCTCAAGGGAATGACCATATCGCGCCTGGCCGGCAGCGACCCGCCCTTCGGCTCCAACGACCGGGCCAAGGC
>CAZONU010000544.1:0-2481 GCA_964581145.1 uncultured Planctomycetia bacterium | reverse complement strand
TTTCAAAAGGTGTGATAACTTTTTTTCAGCGGTCGCAAACCACTGAACGGGAGGGGCTCAGGTAGGGACAAGATGCAACCGCAGATGCACGCAGATGACGCAGATGGGAGCTTGGGTCGCGGCGGGGCGACCGAAACCGCAACCGCCGATGCACGCAGATGGGCGCAGGTTTGGGCTCAGATCGCGGGGATGCGCGTCAGGTCATGCCTGCAGCCCCCGCCGCGGAAAACTATTAGCGTCCATCGGCGTCCATCTGCGGTTTCAAAAGGTGTGATAACTTTTTTTCAGCGGTCGCAAACCACTGGCGTTCAATGGCTCAGGTACGTCCAAAGCTATGGGGTTTCAGGTCTGGGGTTTAGGGTTTGGGGGGCTGAAACTTGCCCGCCGGTTGTCGGGCGGGCTTGCCCGCCAGCCGTTGGGCGGAACTGAAAACCGACAACTGAAAACTGCCCTTAGGGCTGAACCCCGGGGCTTGCCCGCCGCGGCCGGCGGTGGGCGTCCCCGACCGGCTTGACTCTGCGCGCGCGCCGCGCTATGCTCTCGGGCCACGGGGGAGAATCCGATGCGCGTCCTATTGATAAACCACTTCCCTCTCCTGGGCTCGGGGAGCGGAGTGTACGTCGCCAACGTCGCCCGCGAGCTGGCCGAGCTGGGACACCAGCCCGCCGTGCTCTGCCCCAATATCGCCGCGCCCGCCGGGGGCGAGCTGCCCTTCCCGGTTGAAACCATCACCTGCCCGGCCCCCGGCGAAGACCCGCAGGGCAAGGACCTCTCCTTCCCGTTCCCCTGCTTCACCACCCACCCGCGGTCCAACCGTACTTTTTACGCGCTGCGCGAGGCGGAGATCGCCGAGTACGTCGCCGTCCTCGAAAAGCGCGTCCGCCAGGCCGTCGAGAAGTTCGACAGCGAGGTGGCCCACGCCCAGCACCTCTGGGTCGGCGCCGCGGTGGCCGCCCGCGCCGGCCGGCCTTACCTGGTGACCAGCCACGGCACCGACCTGCTGGGCTACCGCGCCGACCCGCGCTACCGGCCCTTCGCCCACGAGGGCGCCGACGGCGCCCACCGCATCGTGGCCGTCTCGGACGCCACCGCCCGGGAGGTCGCCCGGGACTTCGGCGTCGGCCCGGAGCGCCTGGTGGCCCTGCCCAACGGGGTGGACGGGCAGACCTTCCGGCCCCTGGAAGTCAAGCGCGCGGAGGTCTTCAAGGAGCTGGGCCTGCCCGCGCCCGCCGGCCCGGTGGTGGTCTACGCCGGCAAGCTGGCCTGCTTCAAGGGCACCGACGTGCTCATCGACGCGGCCAGCACCTACGAGCGCCAGCTGCCCGGCGCCGCCACGGTGATTGCCGGGGAGGGCTCCGAGCGCCCCGCGCTGGAGAGCCTGGCCCGCGCCCTGCACCTCAAGAATCTCTACTTCCTGGGGTTCATCGAGCAGGAGCGGCTGGTCCGGCTCTACGCCGCGGCGGACGTGGCCGTGGTCCCCAGCCGCGAGGAGCCCTTCGGCCTGTCCGCGCTGGAGGCCATGGCCTGCGGGCTGCCCGTCGTGGCCAGCTCGGTAGGGGGCCTGACCGAGTACGTCGACGAGGCCGTGGGCCGGCTGGTGCACCCCGACAACCCCGGCGAGCTGGCCCACGCCATCGCCGAGGAGATCCGCTCCGGGGGACGAAAGCTCAAGGGCCCGGCCGCGGCCGAGCGCGGCTCGAGCTACACCTGGCGGGAGCACGCCCAGCGCCTGCTGGAGCTCTACGCAGGGGCCATCGCGGCCGCCGGAAAGTAGTGTGCCGCTCGGCCGCCCCTCACTCCCCCCTGCGGAGGACCAGCTGTCGCGCGGCGGCCGGCAGGAAGACGCGAAGAAGCACCCCGATGGCCATGAGCTGCAGCGCGGCGAGCACGAAGGGGATCACCTCGTACCAGGCGTAGCCGCCGAAGTAGGAACGCGAGGACAGGAAGACCTCCGCCGATAGGCGCAGTCCCCAGCCGCAGGCGACGTCGAACAGGCCGACGGCCGCGTAGGTCAGGACCAGCGCGCCCAGCAGCGTCTTCTGCCGCGTTGCGAAGTAGAGCCCCACCGCTCCGTAGGCCAGCACCGAAAGCGGCACGGCCAGGAACGAGAACAGGCTCAGGAACGCGTACATGAAGACGTCCCCGTCGGCGTAGCTGCGGGCCATCCCCCCCGCGCAGCACACCATCGAGCCGACGGCCGCGGCGGCCAGGGCCGCGATCCACAGGTGAGAGGCCCGGCCCACCAGCTTGGCGGCGGCCAGCCTGAGCGGCGCGGCCGGGGTGAGCAGCAGACTCTCCAGCGCGCCGCTCTTCTTCTCCGCGCACATGCCCACGGCCATCACCGCCGGAGCGATCCACACCGGCAGGCGGGAGAGGAAGCCCGCCACCAGGGTCCCCGCAGCGGGCCCCAGAATCCCGGCCAGCTTCCCCAGGAACGGCGCTCCCAGGGCGCCGAGGATCACCACGATCCACGTGATCGTC
>CAZONU010000543.1:0-2494 GCA_964581145.1 uncultured Planctomycetia bacterium | reverse complement strand
CCGCTCTTCTCCCGCGAGTATTCCCTGGACGACCTGCCCGAGTCCGAGCTCCCCGAGGGCGAGAGCGAGCCGGCCGGGGAGCCCGCCGGGCCCGAGGACGACGATCGGCTCCTCGAGGGCGAGCTCGGCGGCGCGGAGCTCCTGGCGGCCGCTCCCCAGGAGGCGCCGCCCCCGCCGCCGCCCGCACCCGGGCCCGGGCCCGGGCCCGAGCCTGAGCACGGGCTCGACGACCTGCCCTCCGCGGCGGGGCCGGCGGATGCGGAGGCCGGCGAGCAGCCGGCGCCGGACGAGCCGGCCATGGAGGAGGCGGACCTCGACGAGGCCGGCCTGGACGCGGCCTTGGCCGTGGCCGACGCGGCCGGCGCGGAGGAGGAGGCCGGGCCCCCGGCCCCCGACTACTCGCTGGAGGACCTGCCCCAACCCCCCTCCGGCCCGGCCGGGGTCGAGCCCAGCGACGAGCGCAGCTCGCCGGACGACCGCATGTCCGAGCAGTCGCTGCCGGACTTGGCCGCCCCGCCGCCGGAGGCTCCCCCCCCCGAGCCCGGCCCGGAGGGGATGGCCGCCGTGGAGCGCGCGGTGGACGGCTCGGTGGAGCCTTCCAGCGGCACGGCCGCTCCCGGGGGCGCGGGCGCGGAGGCCGGGGCGCCGATGAGCGAGGCCCGGCTGCCGCCGGCCCCGCCGCCGCCCCAGGAGGAGCTGGTGGGCGCCGAGCGCGCCGCGGACCTCTCCGCCCGGCAGCTCGCCGCGGTGGAGCGCCTGCTGGAGCGGGACGTGGAGCCCGAGGAGAGCCGGGCGGCCCTGCTCCGCGCCGGGCCGCCTCCCGCGGAGCGCCTGGGGCTCCTGGTCCGCAAGCTCGGCGACCTGGTCGAGCGGCTGGCCGCGGCGGCCGCCGGCGCGCGCAAAGCCGTCGACCGCCGGCTGGTGCCCTACTCGTTGAGCTGCAAGGCCCTGCTGGGCATTGCCGGCCTGGTGACCCTGGCGGTCGTGGGCGCGCTGAGCTTCAAGATATGGATATTGCCCTGGATGCGGAGCGGCGGCGGCTGACCGGGCAGCTCGCTCGACGGGATTGAGTTCTCTTTACTTGACGATCTTCACGATCTCCTTGAACCTGGGGCCCTCGGCGACGCGGAGCATTTCGAACAGGGCCATCTCCACGGTGGTCAGCCTCACGCCGCCGCGCCCCAGCTTCATCAGCGCCACGTCGCGGTTCAGGGGATTGCGCGAGGAGACCGCGTCGGCCACCAGGTGGACTTCGCAACCGCGCTCCTTGAGCTCCAGGGCCGTCTGGTAGACGCAGATGTGCGCCTCGATGCCGCAGATCAGCACCTGCTGGCGGCCGGTCTTTTCCAACGCTTCGAGAAAGCGCGGCTCGCCGCAGCAGCTGAAGCTGAACTTGGGTACCGGCGCGAGGCCCTCGGGCATGAACCCGGAGACCTCGGGAATCGTGGGCCCCAGCCCCGCGGGGTTCTGCTCCGCCCAGACGATGGGCAGCTCCAGGACCCGCGCGCCGCGGATCAGCTTGCCGAGGTTGGCGAAGAGATCCTCCCTGCCGTGCATCAGCCGGGCGAGCTTGCCCTGGACGTCGACGACCAGCAGAACGGTTGCGTCGGCCTTGAGCATTTCCCAACCACCTCTCAGCGACTCAAGAATTTCCCCCGGCGTCGTGCCCGGCCCCACCTCGATCTCGTGGACCCGGGCGCCGGCCGCGCGGTAGCGCTCGACCAGCGGCGCGGTGCGCTCCCGGAAGATGATAAGCTTCCTCTTCACTTCCGCAAGGCCGTCGTCGGGGCGCCCGGCGCGGTCGCCCCCGGTATTCGCGGCGATGCGCGCGCGGACGGCCTCCGGAGCGCACGAAAGCGATATCACCCACCGGACGTCGAGAAGGCGGTCAACGGCCCCGGCCTGACCGGCGTGGCGCGGCAGGCCGTTGAGGAGGATAACTTCGTCGGGGCCGACCGCTCGGCGTTCGAGGAAGGAGCGGAGTATCTTCTCCACCAGGGGGAAGTGCTCGTCCTCGAGGAGGGCGCCTTTCTCCAGCACGTCGCGGACGAAGGCGACCTCCTCCGCACTGAAGGGCCCATCGGGGGAGCTCAGTGCGGCAACGCGGCGCAGCTCCTCGCCGAAGTCGAAGTGGTGGCAGCGGGCGCCGCCCCACCCCTCTTTCGCGAGGAACTCCCCCAGCGGCGTCTTGCCCGAGCCGGTGGGCCCGATCACCAGCAGGGCCCGTTGTCGACTCAAGCGCATCCCCTCTCAAGAGCTGCGCCGGCTCCCGAAGGAGGCGGCGCGCCGGTCAGTCCCGGGAAACAACGGCTGGGTCGCTCCGCGGGCTCCCCCCGACGCCGTTCGGGGAGCCGCTTCAGGCTCTTCTCCCGCGCAGTGTCGCATCCGATGAAGGCGGTCCCTACTGCCGGCCATCCACCAGCGCGTCGACCACGCCGGGGTCGGCCAGGGTGGCGACGTCGCCGCCAGCCGTGCCGAGGAAGGTGAACTCATC
>CAZONU010000542.1:0-2505 GCA_964581145.1 uncultured Planctomycetia bacterium | reverse complement strand
GTGTACCTGACCAACGCCGTGCGCCTGGCCGCGCCCACCGACCCCACCGTGATCGAGGCCAGCGACTACCTCACCGCGGTGTACCTCAAGCGCACGGTCAGGGAGCCCCGCGGGCTGGTCACCGGCTCGGTCCCGCTGGTCACCAAGGGGTTCTACAACTACGGCGGACCCGCGAAGTTCGTGGGCACCAAGGGCATGGCCGCCATGCGGGAGATGGGCGTCCAGTACAGCGACAAGGACGGGCAGATGACCGACCCCAAGACGGGGGTCAAGTGGTATCCCATCCCCAAGCCCAACTCCTTCATGCTCCCGTCCATCTCCGGCGGGGTCGAGTCCTATTATCGCGTGACCGGCGACGAGGACGCCCACGACTGGGTGATCGCCTTCGGCAAGGGCCTGGCCTGCGTGATCTTCCAAAAGGACCACAAGCAGCAGCACGGCAACATGCTCACCGACTTCCCCAAGAAAGGCATCGTCCGCGACCTGGCCAGCTGGAACCTGCCGGCCGGCAGCGAGAACGGCAAGGGCATCAAGATCTCCGGCTATCTCTCCCGCTTCTACCCGGACGTCTGCGCGCGGGCCTACACCTTCTCCGGCGAGCCCTTCCTCAAGCAGCGCGCCTACGACTACTGGAACCACGGCTCCCACCGCGGCTACTGGGCGAAGGAAACCAGGAACCTCGGCAAGGTCGCCCAGTGGGTCAACGTCTACGGGGTGCACAGCGAGTCGGTGTGCTTCACCGGGCGCACTTTCTACGAGCACTCCCACCCGCGCAGGGACGAGGCGCCGCCCAAGGCGGTCACCGACCTCAAGGTCGCGGTCGCCGGGGACAAGGCCACGGTGAGCTTCACCGCGCCGGGCGACGCCGGCGGCGGCAAGGTGGCCCGCTACCAGGTGAAGTGCTCGGAGGAGCCCATCGTGAGCTACGAGGAGTATCTCAAGCTCTTCAACAACGCCAGGGACGAGGAGAAGGCCAGGTGCAACTGGTGGATGGCCGCCAACCTGAGGGGCGAACCCAAGCCCAAGGCCCCCGGCGCCAGGGAGAGCTTCACGGTCTCCGGCGTGCCCGCCGGCGCCAAGCACTTCGCGGTGCGCTCCTTCGACGACAGCCGCAACCGCAGCGCGCTGAGCAACGTGGCCCAGTAAACGCACAGTCGAAAAGCCCCGCGGGGCCGGGTGCAGACCCGGCCCCGCTCTTTTGCACCTTGAGAGCCCTCCGCCCGGGGGCTAGACTCTCGGCCCGGAAGGAGAAGCTCGCATGACCGCCTGCCTGCTGGGCATCGACGTGGGGACCTCGGGCGCCAAGGGGCTGCTGGTGGACGAGTCGGGCGAGGTCCTGGCCCGCCACACCACCGAGTACCCCATGAGCACCCCGCGCCCGCTGTGGGCCGAGCAGGACCCCGCCGACTGGTGGCGGGCCGCGGTAACCAGCATCCAGCACGTGTTGGAGAAAAGCGGCGTCGCGGCCGGCGATATTGCCGGCGTGGGTCTCACCGGCCAGATGCACGGCATGGTCCTGCTCGACGCCGCCGGAGACGTGCTCCGCCCCTGCATCATGTGGAACGACCAGCGCACCGCCGCCGAGTGCGCGGCGATCACCGAGAAGATCGGCGCGGACGAGGTGCTGCGCCTCACCGGCAACCCGGTGCTGCCCGGCTTCACCGCCCCCAAGATCGTCTGGACCCGCGAGAACCAGCCGGGGCTCTACGCGCGCGCCGCCAAGGTGCTGCTGCCCAAGGATTATCTACGTTATCGCCTCACGGGCGAGTTCTTCGGCGAGGTCTCCGACGCCTCGGGCACATCGCTCTTCGACGTGGGCGCGCGGCGCTGGTCGGACGAAGTGCTGGCCGCCCTGGATATTCCCCGCGACTGGCTGCCGGAGGTCACCGAGAGCCCGGTCGCCAGCGCGAAGATCAGCGCCGGGGCCGCGCGGGAAACCGGCCTGACCGCGGGCACCCCCGTAGTCGGCGGCGGCGGCGACCAGGCCGCCCAGGCGGTGGGCACGGGCCTGGTGGCCGAGGGGCAGGTCGCCGTGACGCTGGGGACCTCGGGCGTGGTCTTCGCGCCCTCGGACAGCTACCGAGTGGAGCCCCAGGGCCGGCTGCACGCCTTCTGTCATGCCGCGCCCGGCAAGTGGCACCTGATGGGCGTGATGCTCTCGGCGGGCGGCAGCCTGCGCTGGTACCGGGATACTCTTTGCTCAGAGGAAAAGGCCCGCGCCGCCGAAGCCGGCCGGGACGCTTACGACCTCATGCTCGCAGCCGCCGCCCAGGCGCCCGCCGGCTGCGAGGGCCTGCTCTTTCTGCCCTACCTCACCGGCGAGCGCACCCCCCATCCCGACCCGGACGCGCGCGGGGCCTTCGTGGGCCTGTCTCTGCGCCACGCGAAGGCCCACCTGACCCGCGCGGTGCTGGAGGGCGTGGCCTTCGGCCTGCGCGACTCGCTGGAGCTGATGCGCTCCCTGGACCTCGCCGCCGGGGAGGCCCGGGCCTCCGGCGGCGGGGC
>CAZONU010000541.1:0-2575 GCA_964581145.1 uncultured Planctomycetia bacterium | reverse complement strand
AGGTGAGACCGCCCTCCCGGGCCACCTGACCGTCCAGGAGGTCGAAGATGCCCCGGGCCACGTCGGCCAGCCGGTCCTCGAATTCGAAGACCGTGCCGTAGGCGTCGAAGGTCACCGCCCGGACGGGGCGCACTGGCGCGCTACCTCCTCTCGATAAGCCGCCTGCAGCCGGGCGGTCAGCTCCCCGGGCGCCGCGCCGCCCACCCGCTTGCCGTCAACCTCTGAAACCGGGCAGATTTCCATTACGGAGTTCGTGGCGAAGGCCTCCTCCGCCCCGGCCAGCTGCTCGACCTCCAGGCGCTCCTCGCGGGCGGGGATTCCCAGCCGCCCGGCAAGCTCCAGGACCAGGGCACGAGCAACCCCCGGCAGGGGGCCCTCTTCCAGTGAGGGAGTGAGGACTGCCCCGCCCGAAACTGCGAAGACGTTGGCCGCGGAGAGCTCGGCGGCGCGCCCGGCGGTGTTGAGCATCAGGGCCTCGTCGGCGCCCTCTCCGGAGGCCTCCCGCCGGGCCAGGATAGAAGGCAGGTAGTTGGCGGTCTTCAGGCCGCTCAAAGGCGAGCGCTGCGTCCGGGGGACGGAGCTGGTCACCAGGCGCAGCCCCCGCGCGTAGAGCTCCTCGGGGTAGGTGGAAAGGGGCCGGGCCACCACGACCGTCCGGCCGTGGCCGGGCATCTCCCGGGGCCAGGGCCCGAATCCCGAGCCGCGGGTGACCGCCAGCCGCAGGTAGCACGCGCCGCCGACCTGCCCGATCAGGCTGCTCACGACTCCGGACAGCTCGGCGCGGGGCTCCCGCGGGCGGATGCCCAGGTCCCGGCAGGCCGCCAGCAGGCGGTCCAGGTGGCGGTCGAGGAGGAAAGGCCGGCCCCAGTAGGTCCGCAGCGTTTCGAAGAGGGCGTCCCCGTAGAGGAAGCCGCGGTCGGCGACCGGCACGCGGGCCTCGTCCTCCGCAGAGTACCTGCCGTCGATGTAGGCGCGTCCGGCGCTCACCGGGCCGCCTCGCCCACCGGGATGCGCTCCAGGGCGGCGATCAGCCCGCGGGCCTTGTCCAGCGACTCCTGGTACTCGCCGGCCGGGGAGCTGTCGGCCACCACCCCGCCGCCCACCCCGAAATGCGCGCGGCCGTCCGCGACGGTGAATGTGCGGATGGGCAGGTTGAGCTCGGCGGTGCCCTCGAAGCCGATGAAGCCCAGCGCCCCGGTGTAGACGCCGCGCGCGGAGCGCTCCAGCTCGTCGATGATCTCGCAGGCGCGCACCTTGGGCGCCCCGGTTATCGAGCCGCCCGGGAAGGTCGCCTTGAGCAGGTCTACCAGGTCGCGGCCCTCGTGCAGCTCGCCGACTACCGTGGAAACCAGGTGGTGCACGGTGGGGTAGCTCTCCGGTTCGAGGTGTCCGGAAACGCGCACCGACCCGTAGGAACACACCCGTCCGAGGTCGTTGCGCTCCAGGTCCACGATCATGGTCAACTCGGCGCGGTCCTTGGGGCTGGCCTTGAGCTCCTCGGCCAGGCGGCGGTCTTCTTCGAGGCCCGCGCCGCGCGGGCGGGTGCCCTTGATCGGCCGGGTCTCAACGCGCCGGCCCGACACGTGAAGAAAGAGCTCCGGAGAGGCGCTGACCACCTGGCCCGCCCCGAAATCGTAATAGCCCGCGAATGGCGCGGGATTGACCGCGCGCAGGCGTTCGTAGAGGTCCAGCGCCCCCCGCGGCCATTCGGCGGTGAAGCGCTGCGTGAAGTTGGCCTGGAAGATGTCCCCCGCGGCGATGTACTCGATGACACGGGCCACGGCCCGCTCGTACTCGGCGGCCGTGAAGTTGCTGCGCAGCGAGTCGGCCGCACAGGTTTCCTCGTCTCTATGCCGGGCCTCCGAGACGACGGCTCCGGCCAGCAGCGCCGCGGCGGAGTCAAGCTTCGCCGCGGCCCCGCCGCCCTCGAAGCAGACCGCCGAGGCGTGCCAGACGCCGGCCTCGTGGTCGAAAGCCAGGACCCGGTCGTAAAAGCCCAGGTGCATGTCGGGAAGCCCCAGATCGTCGGGGGCGCGGCCGGGGAGGCGCTCGATGAGCCGGCCCAGCTCGTAGCCGAAGTAGCCCACCGCGCCGGCCAGGAACTCGGGATCGTCGGGGCCGGCTTCGCCCGGGCGCGCGGCGCGGTACTTCGCGAGGACCTGGCGCAGCTCATTGAAGGCGGTCCCGGCGAGGTCCGAGCGTTTCCCTTCCCGCACCGTCCAGGTCCGACGCCCCTTGGCGGCCAGGACCATAAACGGCTCGGCCCCCAGATAGCTCCACCGCGCCCGGACGGCCTGCCCCCGCAGGGCGCTCTCCAGCCCGAAGGCGCCCGGGCGCCCGGCCAGGCCGCGCAGAACCCGGTGCGGCTCCGGGCCGGAGCCCAGCCGGCGGGTAAGTATCTCAACCTGTCCGCTCATTCCGGGCGGATTGTACCCGCAGGCACGGCGGGCTCAAGCAGAAGGGGCGGCCCGAAAGCCGCCCCTCCCTTATGAATGATATCAGAGGAACCAGCTGCTCAGAAGAGGTTGTAAGATAAACTGTGTAAATGGTCATAGCGTAGCGTAGGCTTCAGGAG
>CAZONU010000540.1:0-2592 GCA_964581145.1 uncultured Planctomycetia bacterium | reverse complement strand
GGCCGGCCTCGTACCTCTGGTGGGGCGAGCCGGGCTACGAGGTCGAGTTCACCCGCTGCTTGACTGACTTCGACGCCCACCTCCGCGAGCGGGGCTGGACGCGGAGCCGCATTGAGTTCTTCTTCAATCACAAGAAGCGCTTCCGCTGGTTCGAGTGGGACGGCGACGAGCAGAAGTACGCCAAGGACAACGCCTACCACGCGGAGATGATCCGCATGTGGGAGCAAGCCACCCTGGAGGGACCGGTCAACTGGGTCTACCGCGCCGACGCCAGCTGGCAGATGAAGCGCCAGTTCGAGGAGCTCGGCGGGCACCGCAACTTCTGGGTCTGCGGCGGCTTCATAAGCTGGTACCGCGAGGAGGCCCGCGCGGCCGCTGCCCGCGGCGAGACCGTCTGGTGGTACGGGGGCTATCCGCCGCTCGAGGCGCCCAGCAGCGCGGTGCTCCAGAACTTGTGGAAGACCTGGGCGCGCGGGCTGGCCGGCTTCTGTCACTGGCTGGCCACCAACCCCGGACCGGACCCCTGGTTCGACTCGAACGGTTGCGCCACCGGCGTGATGTATCCCGGGGAGCGCTTCGGGATCAAGGGGCCGATCCCCTCGGCGCGTCTGAAGCTGCTGCGCAACGGGATTCAGGACATCGACCTGATTGACGCCGCCGCGAAGAAGACGGGGCGGCTGGAAGCGGTGCGCGAGGAGCTCGCCCGGGGCATCCCCATAAAGCTGTGGGGGGAGCCGCCGAGAGCGGCCGTGGAGCTGCCCCCCGAGGACTGGGACGGTCACAACCTCTCGGCCGAGCACGAGCCGGTCATGCAGGCCGAGAGGAAGCTCGACCCCGGGTGGTGGGGCGCGCTGCGCGAGCGGGCGCTTTCCGAGGAGGTGGGATGATGGCCAGGCCGAGCCTCAAGAAGGTCCTCGCTGCGCTGGGGGAAACCGCCCGGGTGGCCAGTGTGATGGTCGACGGGGATGTCGCCAATCGGATAATCGCCGACCGCGCGCACCACTACATCGCCAATCCCGATCCTAAGTTCAAGTACGCTACCGGCGACTACTACGACGTGGACCACGCGGCTTTCCTGTCAGTGAAGAAGACCCTCCTGCGCCTGGAGAAGCTGGTGGACTTCCCCTGCAACGCCTCGCTGTGGGTCAGGGTGAAGGGGCTGGAGAACCACGTCACCGTGGCCGTCCAGAACGGCAGCCTGCACCGCTACTGGCAGTGGGCCGAGCACAAGCGGGAGCTCACCGGCGAGATGGCCGGGTGCTTCGCCTGCGGCGAGGTCACGGTCGCTCCCGAGGACGAGAATCTGGCCACCGTACTGGCGCCGGTACGCGACAGCCTGGGCGACGTGGTCGCCGTGGTGGAGTTGACCGCGCCCAATCCCAAATCCGCGAAGCTGGCGCCGGCCTGGAGCTAGAACCCTGCCGCGCAGCCGTCCTTGCGGTGGTCCGAGCCCGCGCAGTAGCCGCCTGGGAGCTTATAGATGAGCTGGGCCCCGCCGAAGCGGGTCGGGTCGGCAACGATCTCCACTTGGTGGCCGCGCCGCTCAAGGCCCTTGAGCACCTCGTCGCGGAAGCCGCTTTCCACTGAAACCTGGCGACCGCCCTCGACCCGCCAGCGGGGGGCGTCCGAGGCCGCCTGGGGGTTCTGGCCGTAGTCGGCCAGGCGGACCATCATCTGCACGTGGCCCTGGGGCTGCATGGGGCCGCCCATCACTCCGAAGCTCATCAGCGACTCGCCGTCACGGGTGACGAAGCCGGGGATTATGGTGTGGAAGGGGCGCTTGCCGCCGGCCACGCGGTTGGGGTGCTTCTCGTCCAGGCAGAAGCCCACGCCGCGGTTCTGGAGGCTGATGCTCGTCCCCGGCACGACCACGCCCGAGCCGAAACCGTTGGCGTTGGACTGGATGTACGAAACCATCATTCCCGACTGGTCCGCGGCGGCGAGATAAACGGTATCGCCCAGCGAGCGCAGTCCCCAGGGAGCATCGTGGGCCGCTGCCATGTCTATTGACCGGACCCTTTCGGCGAGGCGTTCCGGGGCCAGGAGCTGGGCGGGGAGCATTTCCATGAAGTCCGGGTCGGCGACGTGCCGGTAAACGTCGGTGAAGGCCAGCTTGGTGGCTTCGATTTGAACGTGCAGGGAATCGGCGGAGTCGGGCGGATGCTGTGCCAGGTCGAAGCCGCCCAGGATGCCCAGGGCGATCAGCGCGGCTACTCCCTGGCCATTGGGGGGAATCTCGTGGAGCGTCAGGCCGCGGTACTGGACGGAGAGGGGCTCGGCGCCCGGAACAGCCAGCCACATGTCACCGGCGGTCGTGGAGTGCTCATCGGCAGCGTTGAGGCCCGAGCCATCGACTGTCCGCTCCGGTCCGACGCCCGCGTCGGAGGTGCCGTTGCTCGTGGCGCTGACGTGGACGTCGGTGTCGTCGATGACCCCGGTTCCCTGGAGATACAACTGGCCGTAGCGGACGTCGATCAGGCCGACGTCGTTGCCGGTGTTGGTGAGCTGCACCTGCCCGGCCTGGGTGATGTCGGCCCGCTGGGTGTAGGGGGTGTTGTACCGCCAGCCGGTGTGGACGGTGAAGGTGCCGGC
>CAZONU010000539.1:0-2620 GCA_964581145.1 uncultured Planctomycetia bacterium | reverse complement strand
GCGGAGAGGGTCTGCTCGCTCATCCGCACGAGGTCGCCGAGCACCGCGCCGCCGGTGAAGGGGCTGGTGGGGTCGACGCCCAGCACCGCCGGGCGCGCGCCGGCCCGGGCCATCTCGCCGGCCAGGCGGTCGAGCAGCGAGGACTTGCCGGCTCCCGGCGAGCCGGTGACGCCGACCACGTGGACGGCGGTTCCCTCCGCGGCGGGGAGTTCCAGCTCCGGGTCCGTCTCGGCCAGGGTGATCAGCCGGGCCAGGGCGGCGCGATCCCCGGCGCGGGCCGCGGCCAGGAGTTCGGCGGGGTCACGGGGCGCGGCCATGGGGAGTGCTTCAGGAGCCCAGGCGCTCGCGGACATAGGCGACTATATCGCCCGTGGGCGTGCCCGGTCCGAACACGCGGTCGACGCCGAGCTTCTGGAGCTCGGGGACGTCCTCGGGAGGGATGATGCCCCCGCCGAAGAGGAGCACGTCCTCCAGGCCCTGTTCGTCGAGCAGCTCGCGGACCCGCCGAAAAATGGTCAGGTGCGCGCCGGAAAGGATGGACAGCCCCACCCCGGCGACGTCCTCCTGGAGGGCGGCCTCGGCGATCTGCTCGGGGGTCTGGTGCAGGCCGGTGTAGATGACCTCCATGCCCGCCTCGGCCAGGGCCCGGGCCACGATCTTGGCGCCGCGGTCGTGGCCGTCGAGGCCCGGCTTGCCGACCAGCACCCTGATGCGCTTCGCTTCGTTCATGCCGAGATCCTGTCCCGTATGGTGTACTCCCCGAAGACTTCGCGGAGCACCCCGACCATCTCTCCGAGGGTGGCGTAGGCGTGGGCGCCCTCGACCAGGGGGGGCATGAGGTTCCCGCCCGCCTCGGCCGCCGCGCGCAGTGCTTCGAGCGCCTTCCGGACCCTGCTGTCGTCGCGCTTCTTCTTGAGCCCGGCGATGCGGGCCAGCTGCTCCTTCTCGACCTCGGGGCCCACCCGGAGGAGCTCGATGGGCTGCTCCTCGCCGCCCCCGTAGCAGTTGACCCCGACCACCTTGCGGCGGCCGTTTTCAATTTCACGCTGATAGCGCGCGGCCGCCGCGGCGATCTCCCTCCGGAAGAAGCCGGTCTCGATGGCCGTGAACATGCCGCCGAGCTCGTCGATGCGCTTGAAGTAGGTCTCGGCCTCGGCCTCCAGCCGGTCGGTGAGGGCCTCCACGAAATAGCTGCCGCCCAGCGGGTCGATCACCGCGGCGGCGCCCGACTCGCAGGCGATGACTTGCTGGGTGCGCAGCGCGATGCGCACGGCCCCTTCGGTGGGCAGGGCGTAGCTCTCGTCCAGGCTGTTGGTGTGCAGCGACTGGGTTCCGCCCAGCACCGCGCCCAGGCCTTCGAGCGCGGTGCGGACCACGTTGTTGTAGGGCTCCTGGGCGGTCAGCGAGCAGCCCGCGGTCTGGGTGTGGAAGCGCAGCGAGAGGCTCCTGGGGTTCCGGGCCCCGAAGCGCTCGCTCATGTGCCGCCACCAGATGCGCCGGGCCGCGCGGTACTTGGCGATCTCCTCGAAGAAGTCCAGGTGCGCGTTGAAGAAGAAGCTGAGCCGCGGGGCGAAGCGGTCGACCTCCAGCCCGCGGTCGATGCCCGCCTGCACGTAGGCGAAGCCGTCGGCCAGGGTGAAGGCCAGCTCCTGCGCGGCGGTCGAGCCCGCCTCGCGGATGTGATACCCGCTGATGGAGACGGGGTACCACTGGGGCACCTCGCCGGCGCAGAACTCGAAGGTGTCGACCACCAGGCGCATGGAGGGCGCCGGCGGGAATATCCAGGAGTTCTGCGCGTGGTACTCCTTGAGGATGTCGTTCTGAATGGTGCCGCGGAGCCGGTCCCGACCCACCCCCTGGTTGTCGGCGGCGGCCACGTAGAAGGCGAAGAGCACCGCCGCCGGACCGTTGATGGTCATCGAGGTGGAGACCTCGCCCATGGGGATGCCCTCGAAGAGGGTCTCCATGTCGGCCAGCGAGGAGACCGCCACCCCGCAGCGGCCGACCTCGCCCAGCGAGCGGGGGTGGTCCGGGTCGTAGCCCATCAGGGTGGGGAAGTCGAAGGCGATGGACAGCCCGGTCTGGCCGTTGGCCAGCAGGAACTTGTAGCGCTGGTTGGTCTCCCGGGAGGTGCCGAAGCCGGCGAACTGGCGCATGGTCCAGATTCGCCCGCGGTACATGCTGGCGTGGATGCCCCGGGTGTAGGGCGGCTGGCCGGGGAAGCCCAGCTTCTCGGCGTACGCGCCGGAGTCGGCGCCCGGCGGGTAGTAGAGCGGATCGAGGGGCAGCCCGCTGATGGTGGAGTAATCGGGCTCGAGCTGCCTGGCGGCCTCCAGGCTCCCGCGCCAGGCGGCCTCGCCCTTCTCCGGGCGTTTCTGGGGGCGCTTTTTGCTCATTGGGCCCGAATTATAGTTCTTTGCGCGGGATTTTCAAGCGGCCGGAACTCCCAAAATCACGGGTTGCGGGGAGGGCGCGACAGGCGGTGGAAATGTACTTGAAGGCGGTTTTTTGAGCAATAGAGTAATGCTCACCATCGGGGTCAGGTAAGGGATTTCAGGGGGGATTCAGGCTATGGCCGACAAGAAGAGCGCCTTCGGAGTGGTGGGTTCCGGCATCATGG
>CAZONU010000538.1:0-2621 GCA_964581145.1 uncultured Planctomycetia bacterium | reverse complement strand
CTCCAGCCGCCCGGCCAGCGCGGCGCCCAGCCCCAGGCAGCCACAGAAGGCGGCCAGCAGCAGCGGCAGGGCCCCGGCCAGCGCCCCGCTGGCCGCGCCGTATATCGCCGCCGAGAGCCCCAAGGCGCCCAGCCCCACCAGCCCGTTCATGAAGGCCGCCGAGCACAGCGCGAAGCGCCCCGGCAGCGTCCCCCGGCTGCGGCGGGCCAGCAGGCCCCCGACTATGAAAAAAAACCCCAGCGCGGCGAAGGGCCCCCACAGGGGCGTGCGCGTGACCAGCTTCAGCGCCGCCGCCGAGCGGGGCGCGGTCTTCTGCATGCTGCCGGCCAGGTACTCCAGGTGAATGCGCGGGCCCTGGGCCGACTCGGGCGCCACGTAGCGCGCCTCCCAGCGCTTCTCCAGCCGGTCGGTCAGCTCCCGGGCGCGGCGCAGGTTGAGCAGCCGGGCCAGGGCCCCGGCGTCGGCGGGCCCCGGCTCAGCGCCGCCGGGCGCGCGATGGTGCCGGTAGCGCTCCAGGGCCTCGGCCAGGTCCCGGACCGGGTCCAGGGCCCGCGCGGCCGCGAAGCGGTGGTGCCCGGCGGGGTAGACCTTCGGCAGGCTCAGCAGCCTGGTCTTGTCCGCCAGGCGGACCCCGCCGAGGTCGCGGAGAACGGCGTAGATGCGCGCCAGGAAGTCCGAGCCGCCGCCGCGGGGGGCGACCACCACCAGCAGCCCCCGCCGGGCCAGCCGCGCGGCCAGCTCGCCGAGGAACTCCTTGGAGTAAAACCGCGCGGAGACGGCGCCCCGCGGCGGGGGGGGAGTCAAGACCGCCAGGTCGTAGCCGCGGTTCCCGCGCAGGAAGCGGCGAATGTTGCCGTAGTGGCGCCGCACTCCGGGATGGGCCAGCGCGGCGCGGTCGGCCTCGGCGAGGTGCGGCTCCAGGACCGCGTCCAGGGCGCGGTCGGGCTCGACCACGTCGATGCGCCCGGCGCCGCGGGCCAGCAGCTCGCGGACCAGCTCCGGCCGCCCGCCGCCGACCACCAGCACCCGGGCCAGCGACCAGGCCTGCCCGCAGGCGAAGATCGCGTCGTCCCGCGCGTGCGGGTCCGGATACCGCGCCCGGACCGCGCCGCCGACGCAGACCGTCAGCGCCTCGCCCTCCCCGCGAAGGACCACCAGGCTGCCGGAGGTGCTCTCCCGCTCGGCGAGGGCCTCGACCCCCTCGCCGAGCAGCCCGCCGCGGCTTGCGGTGGCCAGCTGCCAGCGCCCGCCCAGCGGCGTGGCGCCCATGACCAGGGCCCCGGCGGCGGCCGCCAGGGTCCAGCCGGCCAGGGCCAGCTTGCCGCGCCGGCCCATGCGGGGCCCGAGCAGGGCCGAGAGCATGCAGATGAAAACGCCCCCCAGCGCGGCCGCGGTCCGCACCTGTCCCCAGCCCAGCGCGGCGGTCAGCGCGAAGCCGGCCGCTCCCGCGGCCAGGCCCGCGCCCAGCGCCGGCCACAGCCGGGCGCCGCTCCCGGCCCCGCGGGCCAGGAGCGGCAGCAGCAGCCCGCAGGCCAGACCCAGGGGCGCGGTGAGCGCCGCGGCGGCCAGGCCCAGCTGCCAGGGCAGCAGGCCCGCGCCGGAGGGAGCCGCCAGGAGCAGGCTCGCGCTGCGCGCCGCCCACAGCTGGGCGCCGAAGAGGGCGGGCAGCAGGGCCAGGAGCCACGCGGGCCAGGCGCTCCCCAGGCGGGAGGCCAGCCGCGAGCCGAGCAGGGCCCCGACGGCCAGCCAGCCCAGCGCCGCGCCCAGCCCGGCGGCGGCGGCCAGCTCGCTGCCCCCGGAGATGACGGCGAGCTCTCTGAGCAGCACCAGGTGGCCGGCGGCGAAGAGCGCCGCGCCCAGCGACGCGGCCGCCGCGCTCTGCCTCGCGGGGGTCAGCGCTTCTTCCATGGAAACATTCTCGCCCCCCGGCCCGGGAACATCAAGAGGCAAACGCGGGAGTACGGGTCAGTCCGCAGCGTTCAGGGCCCCGCCGACGGTGGCCAGGAAGTCCTCCACGACGATGGGCTTGACGATGTACCCGTCGCAGCCGGCGGCCCGGGCGCGCTCGCGGGCGGAGTCCTCGGTGCGGGCGCTGAACATGTAGACCGGCACGCGCGCGGTGGCCGGGTCTTCCTTGAGCCGGGCGCAGAGCTCGGCGCCGTCCATGCCCGGCAGGGACAGGTCCACGATGGCCAGGTCGGCGGGCTCCTCGCCGAGCAGCCCCAGCGCGCTCTCGGCGCTGGGGGCGGTCCTGACCCGGTAGCCCCGACCGCCCAGGGCCAGCTTGACCAGGTCCAGGGTGTCCTCGTCGTCGTCGACCACCAGCACCCGGGCGCCCTCCGCTCCGATCCGCCGCAGGCGCTCGGAGTCCGACTCGCGGCCTTCGGGCTCCCCGCGGCGCGGCGCCGTCGGGAGCCGGAAGGCCACCTCGGTGCCGCGGCCGGGCGCGCTGGTGAGGGTGGGCTCCGAGCCGTGGGCCTCCAGCGCGCTGCGGACTATGGCCAGGCCCAGTCCGGCGCCCTCGCGCCGGCCGGAGAGCTTGACGAAGGGCTCGAAGACCTGGGCCTGGGCCGCCTCGCTCATCCCCGGGCCGTCGTCGCTCACCGAGACCAGCACGCGGT
>CAZONU010000537.1:0-2625 GCA_964581145.1 uncultured Planctomycetia bacterium | reverse complement strand
GGCCTTCGGGCTGGGCCGCCCCACGGGCCTGGACCTGCCCGGCGAGGCCGCGGGGCTGATGCCCGACCCCGACTGGAAGCGCAAGCGCCCCCGCAGACTGGGCGGCGGTCCCTGGACCGACGGCGACACCTGCAACGCGGCCATCGGGCAGGGGGCCACGCTGGTCACTCCCCTGCAGGTGGCGGTGGCCATGGCGGCCATCGCCAACGGCGGCAGGCTGGTCCGGACGCACGTCCTGCAGTCGATGCCGCCCGGGCCGGCGGGCCGCAAGCCCGAGCCCCGGCTCCCCTTCGTCCGCGGGCGGCTGCCGCTCAAAACCGGCAGCACCGCGCTGAAGCACATGCGCACGGCCATGGTCCAGGTGGTCAACAGAGTGGGCACCGGCCGACGGGCCAAGATGAGCAACGTGGTGGTGGCCGGCAAGACCGGCTCGGCCGAGAACCCTCACGGACGCACCCACGCCTGGTTCTGCGGCTTCGCGCCAGCCGACGACCCCACCATCGCCTTCGCGGTGGTCCTCGAGAACGCCGGCGGAGGCGGTGCGGAAGCCGCGCCCGTCGCCAAGAAGATCCTGGAGGTGCTCTTCCCCAACCCCAAGGAGGGCCTGGACGTGGAGGCCGAGGGGTGAGGTTCGACCGCCGCGCTCTGGGCCTGGGCCTGCCGCTCAAGAAGCTGCCGGTGCTGCTGCTGGCCGCGGTGGTGGGGATGGTGGTCTACGGGGCGCTGTTCGTGACCAGCGCCGCCGGCCGCGAGGGCGCGCCGCTGGCCACCAAGCACCTCCTCTGGGCCATCCTGGGGGTCGCCACCTTCTTCGCGGTCTTCGCGTTCGACTTCCGGGTCTACCTGAAGCTCAGCCCCATGTTCTTCGGCGCGGTGCTGGTGGCCCTGGCGGGGGTGCTGTTCATGCCGGCGGTCAAGGGGGCGCACTCCTGGTTCCCCCTGGGACCGGTCAAGATCCAGCCCTCGGAGTTCGCCAAGATCGCCTACATCCTGCTCCTGGCCCGCTACCTGGCGGGGACCCCCGAGACGCTCCGCCTGCGCGACCTGGGCGCGGCGCTGGGCATCATGCTGGTCCCGGTGGGATTTATCCTGTTACAACCGGACCTGGGCACGGCCATGACCTTCATGCCGGTGGTGGCCGTGGCCGTCTTCGTGGCCGGCGCGCGCACCTGGCAGCTCAGCGCCCTGGGCGCCGGGGGTCTCGGCGGGGCCTTCTTCCTGTGGCGGTTCGTCATGAATCCCATCCAGAAGGGGCGGGTCTACGCCTGGCTGGACCCCGAGCCCCACAAGCTGGAGCAGGCCTTCCAGCTCATCCAGTCGCAGATCGCCATCGGCTCGGGGGGCCTGTGGGGCAAGGGGCTGGGCCAGGGCACCCAGAACCAGTTCGACCTCCTGCCCCTCAAGGAGAGCGACTTCATCTACGCGGTGGTCGCCGAGGAGGGCGGCTTCGTCCGCGCCTCGCTGCTGCTCGTGCTGCTGGTCGTCCTGGTGCTGGGCGGGGCCATGATCGCGCTGCGGGCCCGCGACCGCGGGGGGCGGATCCTGGCCGCGGCGGCCACCGCGCTGCTGGGCGGGCAGGCGCTTATCAACATCGGGGTCACCCTGGGCCTGCTGCCCACCACCGGCATCACCCTGCCGTTCGTGAGCTACGGGGGCAGCTCCATGATCACCAGCTTCATCGCCGTGGGCCTGCTGGCCAACGTGGCCGCCCGCCCCCGGGAGCGGGGCATATTCGGCTGAAGCGCCCTTTCTCGAAAGGCCCTTGACTCCTTTCGCGGCGATGCTATAAGGCGCGTGCGCATACGATTGCGCAAGGCGTCCTGATAGGCTGTCACCGGCCGGGAGGAACGGGCGTGAACCCCTTGGGAACCGGACTGCTCGGAGATATCGCCAGGCTGAAGAGCGCCCGCACGCTGCGGGAGTCGAGCTGGGACCGCACCGGCTGCAACCGGGACTGCTGGTCCGTCAATCCCGGAGAAAAGCGGGTGCTGGCCGACATCCGGGGCCCCGGCTGCGTCACCCACATCTGGATGACCCAGAACTGCCAGCGGCTCTTCGGCACCGGCAAGAGCGACTTCGACCCGGACTACTTCCGCAAGGTGCTCCTGCGCATCTGCTGGGACGGGGAGAAGCGGCCCAGCGTGCTGGTGCCCCTGGGCGACTTCTTCTGCCAGGGCCACTCGATCGTGAGCAACTTCTGCTCGCTGCCCTTCACCGCCAGCACCAACCGTCCCGGCACCTTCGGCGGCACGGTGGCGCTGAACTGCTACCTGCCCATGCCCTTCCGCAGGCGCTGCCGCATCGAGGTCGAGAACCAGAACGACGTGCCCTACAGGCAGTACTTCTACGTGGACTACGAGCTTTACGAGGAGCCGCTGGCCGACGACGTCGCCTACCTCCACGCCCAGTGGCGCCGGGAGAACCCCACCGACGGCTGGGGCCACGAGGTGCAGGTCAACACCGCCGAGGCCGACGTCGTCAACAGGGACGGGGCGGGCAACTACGTGATCTGCGACGCGCGCGGCCACGGGCACTACGTCGGCTGCAACCTGTCGGTGACCAACCTGCAAGGCACCTGGTGGGGCGAGGGCGACGACATGATCTGGGTGGACGGCTACAAGTGGC
>CAZONU010000536.1:0-2649 GCA_964581145.1 uncultured Planctomycetia bacterium | reverse complement strand
CTTCAGGGCCATCATCGCCCAGCCGACCACGGACGTATCGCTGTCCCCCTTGCGGTGGTAGCGCCAGCCGGAGTAGGGGCTCTGGGTCTTCAGGGCCCAGTCCACGGACTTCTGGGCGACCTTCTTGAGCCGCGCGTCCTTGGTCATGCCGTAGGCCTCGGAGATGGCCAGGCAGCAGATGAACTCGCAGTAGGTCGAGTGGCTGTGGCGTTTCTTGGTGAAGGTGCCGTCCTCCTGCTGCTCGGCGACCAGCCAGTTGACCACCCGCCGGACGTTGTCCCGGTAGGGACTGTTGACCTTGTGGGTGTAGCCCGCGCCCAGAAAGGCCAGCAGGGCCAGGCCGGTGACTCCCGGAACGTAGGAGGGATTCCCCCGGCGGCCGTCGGGCAGGTGCCTGGTTATCTCCCAGTGGCCGTCGGCCTCCTGGTTGCGGGCCAGCCACCTGAGGGCCGCCTCCACCGCGCTCTCGGTGGCCTTAGAGCCGCCGAAGCGGGCCACGGCCTTCTTGCGGCCGCCGCCGTCCCGGTATCCGTAGACCCCGGCCATGCCGCCGCCGCCAACGCCGATGGAGCCGACCACCCCCACCCCGCCCAGGGGTATGTCGCTGACGGCCTCCTGCGAGCCCCGGGCGGTCTGGCTGTCCATCTCGTTCTCGGTCTCGAAGTGGTCGGTGACCTCGGCCCTCTCGTGGACGACCACCGGGTTCACGACCTGCGTCTCGTGCTTGACCTCCTGGGGGTTGCGGAATATGTCCCGCGTCTTCTTCTCGTCGTACTCCGGGCGCTTCTTCTCGGCGACGTCGGAGGTGATGGTCACCTCGTCCTGCCGCGGAGAGGGCAGGGCCACGGTGAGCAGCGTGGCCAGGAGGAAGATCACCGCGTGGACCACCGCGCTGATCGCCCACCAGGGCAGCGCGCCGACGCGCTGCTCAATGCGCGTGGCCAGGTCCGCCTGATAGGCCTCACCGAGCGACCCGCCCTCTACGTCCTTGGCGGGAATCTGCCTCTGGACCTCCTCGATCGCCGCCCGCAGGTCGGTGGAAGTCGCCATCTCCGCTTACCTCCTCCTTTAGTACCACTCTGCCCGAAAGGGATCCCGGATGATACCAGCCTGAACACCCCTCTCGCTATGGCAAACGAGAGAATTCCCCGTTGGTTCACCGTAAAATCAGCAACTTGGCGCTATTGCTCTAGGCGGCTGGCATGATGGAGCTTGTGACTGGTATTATATGATGTCGAGAGGCCTAACTGGTATTATCCGGCGTTGAGCCTTCGCCTTTCGGCGGCTCTTCCGCCTTCCTGGGAACCAGGCGCCGGAGCATCCCCACGCAGGCGGCGTCCATGCGCCTGGAGACTATCTCGAACGGGGAGAAGCCCCGCCACCAGGCCAGCACGATCACGGCCAGGAGCAGGGCCACGCCGATTGCCTTGTTCTGCCAGGAGTCCAGCGGCCACTGCCAGGGAACGGCCAGCTGCCAGGCGCGGGAGAAAGGCAGCAGGTAGGGGATGGGCCACTGGTCGCCCTGGGGCCCGCGCGAGCCGGCCAGGTCCATCAGGAGGTGCAGGTGAAAGGCGCCCAGGGCCAGCAGCGCGGTCTTCCACTTCCTGGTCGCGGCCAGGAAAGCAGCAATGGCAGTCAGCAGCGCGAAGCCGATGTTATGGCAGAAGATGTGGTGATAGTCGTAGAGGTGACTCGCGCAGCCCAGCTTCTCGGCGACCCAGTCGATGGGGTAGCCGATCCCGTCGAGGTCCGGAAGGATGCCGGCGGCGGTGATGATCGCCCGGTCCCGGCGATTCGACCCGCCGCAGTTGGCTGTCAGCCAGGCTGCCAGGAAGTGTGCCGGGGGCGTCACGCAGTCCCCGTGAGGTCAGGCCCCGGACTGCATCTGCGCCTGCGGTCCGGCCCTCAGCCGGCCGCCGGCGGGCCGGAGTAGGGGCTGATCGCGCGCGGGCGTCCCAGGATTTCCGAGTAGATCACCGCGCGGACCAGGTCCTCGCGCCGCAGCGGGCCGGCCAGCGGACCGGAAAGGCCCAGGTCGGCCACCGGCCGGGCTGCGGCTACCGGCTGGCGCCGGCGCTTCCTCCCCCGGGCGATGCTCGCCTTGGCCTTGGCCACCGCCTCGCTGCCGTAGGGGTCCACCGGCTTGGCCACGGTGACGGCCGGCTGACCGGCGCGCCGGCTCCGGGGGGCCGGCTTGCGGGCGGCGGAGATCGGCCGGGCCACGGGGATGGCCTGGGCCACCGGCGGCGGCGCGGCGGCGGGCGCCTGCGGCCGGCCCTGCGTCTGGCCGAAGAAGTCGTCCAGCGAGCGCGCGCTATCGGGCCGGTCGGCTCGCGTCGCCGGCTGGACCTCGGACCGGGCCCTTTTCCGCTTGGCCTCCTGGAAGAACTGCTCCAGGGCCTGCTCGGGGCTGGGGCCGCTCTCTCCGGCGGCCGGGCCGCGCGCCTGCGGACCCGGCCTCGGGATCCTACCCTTCTCCTTCTCGCTCAGCAGCTTGCGGATCCACTTGATCATCGCGCCGCCGATAGCCAGCACGGCGAGAAGGATGAGGAAGCCAAAGCGGCCGATGTCCGCTCCATTGTCAGGCATGATCCCCGTCTTTCCGCGGCCGGGCCACCCCGGTCCCCGCTACTGGCCCTTCTTGGACCC
>CAZONU010000535.1:0-2652 GCA_964581145.1 uncultured Planctomycetia bacterium | reverse complement strand
CGTTCGAGCCGCACCCGTATGGCCACGCCGTCCACACCGTCGCCCGGCGCATCCTCGCCGACCCGGACGTCCTGCTGGAGATGGAGCTGGGCGCCGACGACATCTGCGCCCCCTGCGTGCACAACATTGACGGTGTGTGCGAGGACACGATCGACACCTCCTACCGCCCCGACGCCCCCCCGTCCAAGCGCGAGTGGAACCTCCTGCTCGACCGCCGCTCGTGCGACCGTCTCCGCCCCGACCCGCCCCCGCCCCCCTCCGCGGAGGAGGAGGCCCCGCCGCCGCCCGTCGAGGAGCCGCCCGCGGCGGAGGTGACCTCGCCGACCATGTCCGAGCCGGTGGCGCCCTTCGCGCGGTTTGCGCCCAGCGGGGTGATCCGCCGCCGGCTGCGCAAGAAGAAGCCGGCGGCCGGGCCCGAGCCGGCCGGCCCGGGCGCGGAGCCCTTTCTCACCGGAGCGCCTCCCGCGCCGCGGCCCTCGCCGGAGGCCGTCGAGTCCTTCGCGCCCTCCGGCGAGGTGGTCCTGACCGTCTGCCGGCGCGTGGCGGCTCTGGAGAACGCGGCCGACTACAGCATCCCCCTGCTGGTCGAGGGAGTGGGCGGCGTGGTCCGCCTGGTGACCGGCGGGGCCGCCGGAGACCCCGCGGTGCTGGCGGTCTGCGGGGCCGGCTCGCGCGCGGGGACCACCACCGTGGCCGCGGCGGCCGCGCTCAAGCTGGCCGAGCAGGAGGAGCGGCGGGTGCTCCTGGTCGACGCCGACTTCCGCACGCCGGGGCTGCGGCGCCTGGTCGGCGAGTCGGTCTCCGGGCCGGACTTCAAGGCGGTGCTGAACGGCGAGGCCAGCCTGAGCGACGCGGTGCTCTACGCCCGCAAGGAGAACCTGGCGGTCCTGCCGCTCTACAGCCGCCCGGAGCGCTCGGGATCGGCGCTGGCCAGGACGGCCGACGGCCTGGCCTCCGGCGTGCTGGCGAACTTCCTGGCGGCCTGCCGGGAGCAGTTCGACGCGGTGGTGCTCGACGCCGGGAGCCTGGCCGCCTGGGCGGGGCCCGGGCTGGTCGCCCGCGCGGCGGGCCGGGCCGTGCTGGTGGTCCGCTCGGGGAGAATCAACGGCCGGAGCGCGGCGGGGCTCAAGGCGCGGCTGGAGCGCGCCGGCACGCGCCTGCTCGGGGCGCTGCTCACTTTCGCGTAGAGGGACGTCATGTACCTGACCCACTGGGAGCTCCGCCACCGGCCCTTCCGCAACGTGCCGGACACGCGCTTCTTCTTTCACTCCTCGACCCACGACTCCGCGCTGGCCGAGCTGCTCTACGCCGCCGAGGAGTCGCGGGGCGCAGCGCTGCTGGTCGGGCCCTTCGGCGCGGGCAAGAGCCTGCTGCTCCGCGCGCTGCTGGCCGGGCTTCCCGGGGAGCGCTTCACCGCCGGGCTGGTGACCAACGCGCTGATGAGCCCGGCGGAGGTGGTGCTGGCCTGCGCCCGGGCTCTGGGCGCCGAGGACCTGCCCGAGAGCGCCGCGGAGGTTTCCGAAAGCTACGCCCAGCACCGCCTGGAGAGCCGGCTCTCGGCCATCTCCGCCGCCGGGGGCCGCGCGGTGCTGGTCATCGACGACGCCCACGTAATTGAGCCCGCCGCGGTCTGGGAGGCGCTGCGCCTGGCCCTGGGCATCTGGGGCGAAGAGCGCGCGGCGCTCACCCTGCTCCTGGCCGGGCACAACGATCTCCTCGACCGGGTCGAGTCCGCCCCGGGCTTCTCCGAGCGAGTGGTGGTGCGCACCGCGCTGGTCCCGCTCAGCGAGGAGGAGTCGCTGGACTACATCCTTCACCGCCTGGCCCGCGCGGGGGCTTCGGGCGGCATCTTCACCCGCACCGCCGCCCGGGAGATCGCCCGGCACTCGGGGGGGCTGCCCTCGCGGATCAACCACCTGGCCGACATGGCCCTGGCCCTGGCCTTCGGCATGGGCACCAAGGTGGTCGGCCCGGGGGTGGTCGGCATGGTCGTCGAGGAGCTCGAGAGCCGGCGCGGCGGCGGGTCCTGACCCCGGAGAGGGTGAAGCGCCATGCCCTTCGACTTTTTCAGCAGGAAGAAAAGGAAGCGGGAGGAGGACTACCCCCCTCCCGATCCGGACGCCCTCGCCGAGCGCACCGCCGAGGAGGAGGCCATCGCCGAGAAGGCCCGGGCCGAAGCCGCCCGCCGCGCCGAAGAGCGCCGCGGCCAGGCCCCGGACATCGCCGACCTCCTGGGCGACATGCTCGAGGCCAGCGCGCCCGCCACAGAGGGGGAGGAAGCGCCCCCCAAGGAAGAGGCGCCCAGCGTCGGCCTGGTCCTGGACGCCGAACCGGCCGGGCCGGCGCGGGTCTCCGGGGCTCCCACGCCCTTCGCGCCGGCGGCCGACGAGGCCCCGGCACCCTTCGCGCCCTTCGAGGCCCAGGAGCCGGCCCCCGCGCCCCCGCCGCCCGAGCCCGTCCTGCGCGGCGGCCCGGCTGCGGAGGATGGAGCCGCGCGGCTCTCGCCGGCGGGCCGGGCGGTGCTGGAGGGCCTGCAGTCCCTGGGCCGCTCGCGGGCCGACCCCCGGCTGTCCTTCGAGCCGGAGCCCGAGACCGACGAACCCGAACGGACCATGGCCCTCCTGGCCCGGGGGCGCCGGTCCCACCCGGTGG
>CAZONU010000534.1:0-2665 GCA_964581145.1 uncultured Planctomycetia bacterium | reverse complement strand
GTCCTGCGGGACCTCTTCCGCAACAACGAGCGGCTCATCCGCGTGCAGGACCAGCTGGCCTCCGGGCGGATCGTCAACAACCCCTCCGAAGATCCGTTAATAGCCGACCAGGTGATCGGCCTGGACGTCAGCGTGGCCCGCGCGATCCAGTACATTCGCAACGGCTCCGCCGGCAGCAGCTTCCTGTCCCTGGCCGACGCCACCCTGGGCGACATCAACGACCTGGCGGTCAGCGCGCGCACCCTGGCGGTCAAGATGGCCAACGACACGGTCACCGCCCAGATGCGCGGCCAGGCCGCCGGAGAGGTCGACCAGATACTCGAGCAGGCCGTGAGCCTGGCCAACCATCGCTTCCGCGGCCGCTACATCTTCGGGGGCACCGAGACGCTCACCCCGCCCTTCGAGATCACCGCCGACGGGGTGCTCTACCGCGGCAACATGGAGCACATCGAGGTCCAGCTCACCGAGAACTCCCTGAACCAGATCAACGTCACCGGGGCGGACGTCCTGGCGGCCTTCGACGCCCGGGTGACCGGCGCGGTGGACCTGAACCCCGCGCTGGACCTGGCCGCCGACGGCACCAAGCTGGCCGACCTCAACCAGGGCCGGGGCATATCCGCCGGCTCGATTCGCATCACCTACGGCGGCGGCCCGGTGACCGACGTGGACCTCTCGGCCGCCGAGTCGCTGCAGGACGTTCGCGACGCCATCCAGACCGCCACCGGCGGCGACATCCTGGTCTCCACGACCGGGGGGAGCCTGAGGCTGACCAACACCGCCGGCGTGGGGGTCACCGTCGCGGAGCTCAACCAGAACACCACCGCCGGCGACCTGGGCGTCCTGGGCTCGACCGCCGGGGCCGTGCTCACCGGCGGCGACGTCGACCCGCTGCTGAGTGCCGACACCAGGCTCTCCAGCCTGCGCGGCGGGCTGGGCATCGCCCCCAACGGCTTCACGGTCACCAACGGCGCCGCCTCACAGACCTTCGACTCCACCAACTGGGGCACCACGGTGGGCGACCTCCTGACGGTCATGAACAACTCCCCGGTCAACGTCTTCGCCGAGGTCAACGGCAGCGGCCTGAACGTCTACAGCCGGCTCAACGGCGCGACCATGACCATCACCAACGTGGCCGGCGCGCCCAACGACACCGCCACCCAGCTGGGCATCGAGGAGGCCGCCGGGGTGCGCGCCGACAACCTGTTCACCTCGCTGATCGACCTGCGCGACGCCCTGGCAACCAACGACCGGACGGCGATCGCCGGCTCGATCGGCCTGCTGGACTCGGCCATCGACAAACTGCTCATCGCCCGCGCGGAGGTCGGCGCCCGGGTGCAGCGCTTCGAGCTGATGGGCCGCCGGCAGGAGGACGAGAAGTTCAACCTCACCAAGCTGATGTCCGAGGCCAACGACCTGGACTACTCCCGCGCGGTCATGGACTTCCAGAACCTGCGCAACTCGCTGGAGGCCGCCCTGGCCGTGGCCGCCCAGACCCTGCCCCGCAGCCTGGCGGATTTCCTCTAGCGCCGCCGCCGGCCACGAGTTAAGATGGCCGCACAGCAGATTCGGATGAAGAGGCCGGGATGCAGCTGAAAACCAGCAGGTTCGGCGAGGTGACCGCGGACGACTCCGCGGTGATCAGCTTCCCGGAAGGCATCGTCGGCTTCCCCGACGTCCGCCGCTTCGTGATCTTCGACGGCCCGGAGGGCACCCCCTTCAAGTGGCTCCAGTCGACTGAGCGGCCCGAGCTGGCCTTCGTGATCTGCGACCCGGCGCTGTTCAAGCCCGATTACCAGGTCAGCGCCACCAGGGGGGACCTGGCCGGCCTGAAGCTGGAGAAGCCCGAGGACGCGGTGATCTGCGCGATCCTCTCCATCCCGGCGGACCCCTGGAAGATGACCGCCAACCTGCTGGGGCCGGTGGTCTTCAACGCCGAGAAGAAGCTCGGCAAGCAACTGGTGCTTTCGGGGCCCGAGTACACCACCAAGCACCCGGTCTTCCCGGGGGGCAAGCCCGGCCCGCTCGGCGGAGCGCCCGGCGCGGAGAGCGCGTCCGGCGCGGCCCCGGCCGCCCCGGAGCCGGAGTCGGGGGAGTAGCGCCGTGCTGGTGCTCTCCCGGCGCAGGGACGAAACCATCGTAATCGGGGACAACGTCCGCGTCACCATCGTGGACATCCGCGGGGACACCGTGCGCCTGGGCATCACCGCGCCCAAGTCCATACCCGTCTACCGCCAGGAGATCTACGAGGCCATCCAGCGCGAGAACATCGAGGCCGCCAAGGCCCAGGCCGAGGGGCTCGACGCCCTGCGCGGCGCCTTCGGCCCCCCGCCGGGCGCCGCGGACCAAGGGAAAGAGCCCCCCGGGTCCCCGGACCCCCAGGCGCCCAAGAAGAAGAAAAGGAAGTAGGCTTCCGCCCCCCCTCCCCGGACCCCTATTTGCGGCGCTTGAGCAGCAGGACCACGATCACGATCAGGATGACCACGCCCGCCGCGACGCCGACGTAGATCGGCGTTTTCGAGGGGCCCGCGGCCTCCGCCCCGGGGCGCTCCTCCCCGGTGGCCGGGACCTTGCCGGCGCCGCCGTTCTTCGGCGGCGGCCTGGTCCCGTCCGGCGCGGCCTCCGGCGAGCTCGCTGAGCCCGTGAGGGGGATGGGGAACCTCACCGC
>CAZONU010000533.1:0-2691 GCA_964581145.1 uncultured Planctomycetia bacterium | reverse complement strand
GCCCTCAAGGCCAAGGGCTGGGTGCGGGTCGAGGGCCGCTGGCTGAGCCCCGAGGAGTACGCCCTCTACCAGGCCAGGAAGGGCGCCAAGGACGCCGCCGAGAAGGAGATCAAGCGCCTCCGGCAGCTCGCCGACAGAGACCCCAAGAAGGCCGCGGCCGCCCGCCAGTTCTACCTGGACCGGGGCAAGAAGTCCCTGCAGAACGTGATCTGGGGGGCCATGAACCTCAAGGACTCCAGGGCCCGGCTGGAGGCCATCAAGCTGGTCAACCAGCTCGGCCCCCGCAAGAAGGTCCACTCCGTGTGGATCACCCAGGCCGCGCTCAAGGAGGCCAACACCGCCTGCCTCAAGGCGCTCTGCGGCGGCATCAGGAAGCGCGACGACGCCGTGGCCATGACCTACCTGGTGCTGATGGCCGCGGCCGAGAACACCTACCGGCGCAAGGCGGCCCACTGCCTGCGGCTGATCAACGACAAGCGCTGCTACAAGGCGCTGATCGGCTGCGTGGCCCGGCAGCCCAAGAACACCCTGCCGGGCCAGTCGGGCATGAGCCTGGCCCAGCTGGGCAACCTGACCAGCGGCGCCACGGGGATCGGCAGAGGCGGGCTGTCGGTACGCGGGGGCGAGGTGGTCCCGGCGGCCGACTCCCTGGAGTACATCTCGGGCAAGAGCTACCAGAACGACGTCGCCAAGTGGCTCAAGTGGCTGGACTCGCTGGACAAAGCCCCCGGCGGCGCGGTGGTGGCGCCCAAGCAGTGAGGGTATCGACCGTGCGCAAGCTCGTCTTCGTCCCGGTCTCCTGCGCCTGTCTCCTGGCGGCCGCGGCGCGCGGCGGCGAGAAGGCCAAGCCGCCCGCCCGCAAGCCGGGGGAGGTCCGCGCCGGGCTGCAGTCTCTGGGCCGGCTGACCTTCCTCACGCCCAAGGCGGTCCGGCGGGAGTTCACCCGGGTGACCATCGCCGACGGCAAGGGCAGCCTGCCGATCGCCGGGCTGGGGCTCCGGTTCCAGCGCGGGCGCATGGCCGTGGTCAAGCCCGGCAGCAAGACCCAGAACCCGCTGGCCGTGGCGGTTCCCCCCAAGGGCTTCAGCCAGGCGCTGGGCGCCGAGATTTCCGTCGGGGACGGCCCCAAGGGCAAGGTGGCGGTGTCCTTCGCCTGGACCGGCAAGAAAGGGGAGTACTTCGTCCGCAACATGACCGTGTCCGCCGCGCAGTACGGGGACCACACCGTCACGGTGGTCGACGACAACTGCAACGGGCGCTACAACGACGTCGGCGAGGACGCGGTGATGATGGACCGCGGCCCGCTGGCCGCCCCGCTGGGCGCGGTGGTCATGGTGGGGGCCACCCCCTGCAGCCTGCAAGTGGCCGAGAACGGCCGGTCGATGATCTTCACCCCGGTGAAGGGCGCCAAGCTGGGCTACGCGGTGGTCCGCAAGGAGGGCTACCTCCGGCTGATCGGCGCGGTCCTGCGCGGGCCGGGCGGCGGCTTCCACGTGATCGGCGACCGCCGGCCGACGCTGCTGCCGACCGGCAGTCACTCGCTGGCCTTCGCCTCGCTGGGCGTGCCCGCGGCCGGGCAGTTCGCGGTCCTGGAGGGCGGCAGCGCCAGCGTCAACGTGACCGAGGGCCGCAAGGTGGCCGCGCTCAAGTTCGGCCGGCCCAAGCTGGAGGTCCGGGCCAGCTGGGACCCCAAGAGGAGGCGCGTGCGCATAGAGGGGCCCAAGGTCGAGGACATAAGCTGCAAGGCGGGCAAGTTCAAGTTCTTCTACACGCCGGGCGCGCCCAAGGTGAACATCATCCGCATCGGCCGCAGGGCGGAGCACAAGCAGGCCCGGGACGTGAGGATGCCGCTGGGCGGCCGGCCCGCCGCGCCCCGGGCGCTCTACCTGGAAGCCAGGAAGTACGACATCGACCGGGGCAAGAAGTACCGCTTCGAGGTGCGCTGGTCCAACGGGGTCATCGAGGAGGCCAAGGGCTCGATCACCATGGACATCCCCCGCTCGACCGCCGGGACCCCCAAGAAGTGAGGAGAGTTCCACCCGGGAGCACGCGCCTCGGGCTAGTGACGGCCGCGCTGCTGGCCGCGGTCCACCTCTACTGCTGCCACCAGGCGGCCCCGGGCAAGTTCGTGGCCGGCTGCCGTCGCGGCAAGCGCGACGGGGAGCGCCTGGCCGCCTACCCGGGCCTGAAGACCGAAGAGATCGAGAGGCGGTGGAGGGAGCGGGTCCTCAAGCTGGACCCCCAGGACCCCTGCGGCGGGACCCGCAAGAAGGCGCCCGCCTCCAAACGGAACTAGCGGCCGAGCGCGCCCCCGGCCGGGCAGGCCCGGGACGGCGCGGGGAGGGAGAACCGGCACCGGCAGTGGCAGAGCGCTTTACCCCCCGGGAACTGCAGGCGGCGGCCGGCCCCCACCTCGGCGGGGCCGAGCTCAGCTTCGCGCCGATAAGGACCGGCAAGTTCAACACTTCCTACTACGTCTCCGGCCGGCCCGGCGAGTTCGTGCTGCGCATCGCCCCCCCCGAGGACGCCGGCTTCATCTTTTACGAGCGCGGCATGATGGCCCAGGAGCCGGAGGTCCACCAGCTGGTCCGCGAGGAGACCGCGGTGCCCGTCGCCGAGGTGCTGGCCTACGACACGGGCCGGAAGGCGCTGCCCCGCGACTTCATCCTGATGCGCCGGCTGCCCGGCCGG
>CAZONU010000532.1:0-2706 GCA_964581145.1 uncultured Planctomycetia bacterium | reverse complement strand
CAACGTCTCCTCCTGCCCGCTTGGAGCATACCGGCTTGAAATGGCGAAACTCTAGACTAGAGGGGACCGAATATGAGCAAGAAGAAGCGCATCCTGCTGGTCACGGCAGTATTCGTCGGCATTCTGCTGCTGGTCCAGGTGGCAACTTACGTGTGCTTCGCGGAGCGGTCCATGCCGGCGAGCGCCATCCGCTGCAACCCGGACTACGCCGACCGCAATCTGGATCTGAACTTCGTCTGTGTGCGAAGCGAAACGTGGGCGGAGCTGACCGCGGCGCAGAAATCCTCCCTGGAGGCAGCGCTCAAGCGCCGCGCCCCGCTCCTTTACCACTCCATGGACGAGGTGCCGGTAGTCAGGCTGCACGTCAGAAGGACAACCGCCAAGGACCTCGCGGACTATGCAAGCTACAAGAAGAGGGGGGACGTATCGCCTCGCACGCTGGCCATGGTCAAGCGGAAGATCGACAGAGGTTACGAGGTGCTGGCGCTGAAAAAGGGCGCCAAGGTCGGCTGGGAGCTCACGGATCGCGGCCTTTTCTGGACGCGTTGCAGTTCGTCCGCATGGAGCGCGCAGGAGGGCGCCTGCTGGCGCGAGGACGTATATGTCTGGGTCCTGGGCTTCTGGGTCCGGGTGTGGAACACCAGCATGGCGATGTCCTGAGGAACGCGCTAAGTCGGTCCGCAAAAGTTCTGAGGCTGAAGCTGCGCCCCCCGACCTGGGGGGCTCCCGGGCCGTCCCCAACGCCTGCCCGGCCGCCCCGGCCCCCTCCCTTTCTTATGAAGGGGGCCGGGGCTCTGCTTTCAAGTAGAGGGAGTACTCCGGCGGCCATGCCAACCGGCGTGAGGACTTCGCTGGCGCGCGGTCTCAGCCGGCCGCGAGCACGAGGGCGCGGCAGCGCCGAAGAGAAACAGCGGGGGGCCGCCCTCTACTTGAGAGGGAGGGCGGCCCCCTGCGCCCCGCCTCCGGCCCTCCGGGACATGCGCACCCCTTGAGAACTTCTGCGGCCCCGCTTAGGAGTTCACCACCTCCGTCACGGCCTCAACTAAGGATATGCCCGCGTCCGGCGGAAGCTGGTCGCCGACGTTGAGAATCAGCTTGTCGCCGAGGGTATCAATCAGCTTCTTCGCGTAGTCGATGACGTCCTGCCGGGTGGCCGCGGCGCAGAACATCGAAGATGGCACCCCCGCCCAGGCGAATTGGCCTTCGCCCAAGGCTTCAGCCAACTCCTCGACGCTGAAGTCGTTCATCGGTTCCGGCGTAATGCCGTCCAGGACGTCGATGCCGGTTTCTTTAACAAGGGGCAGCAGCCCCTGAAGCCGCCCGTCCATGTGGCCGAGCACGGTCTTGCCGGCGGCGTGCAGGAACTCGCATTTTCTCCGGTAGTAGGGCAGCGAGTGCTTCGCGTAGAGGTCGGGGCTCACCGAGGTGTTGTCCACGTTGTCCCCGAAGATGACCAGCCGCCCGGGGCACCCGGCGATGATCCTGAACGCTTCCTGATCGCACTCCTCGATGACCGCCATCAGCCGCTCGCACTCGGCCGGCGAGTCGAAGAGCGTCATCAGCCCGGCAGACAAGCCCATGTAGTCGTGAATGATCCGCGGCAGCGGCGAGCGCGGCAGGACCAGCTGGACGGTGCCTCCATCGCCCACCCAGTCGAGCAGCTTCCGCGCCGCGGCGTAGTCCGGCTCCACGGTCCGGTCCCGGAGCATGAACTCAATTATCTTGAAGTCCTCCGGCGTCTTGACCGGGTATTCTACGCGAAAAGGGCTCTCCCAGGACGCGCCCTTGCGCTTGCGACTGGTGAGGGCCCCGGCCGGCGTGCGCACTTCGGTGCGCAGCGTTTCGACGTCTTCCTCGACCTCGACGATCTCGGTGTTCTCGTACGTGATCTTCAGGAAGTCGCCGTAGACGTGCCAGGGCAGCCCCGCGTCGATGTCCGGATGTTTGTGAAGCTCGACGAGCTTCTCCTGGAAGTCCCCCCCGGCGAGGTTTGCATACTTGGCGGGCAGCCCGCCGGTCGTTCGGCGCACCTTCAGCCAGTAGTGCAGGTCCGGGAACCAGGGAGTTCGGTCAACTTCGTGCTCGTCGAGCCGGGCGAAGATGCGCTGGCGGTGGGTCATGGTTGCTTCATCAGCCATCAACCATTAACCATTAACCATAAGTTGTTCACTGGCCCAGGAACAGCCGCTCGGCCAGGAAGGGGTGCAGCCCCGCCTCGCGGATCTGCTCGGCGGTCTTGGCGATGTCGTAGGGCACGCGGTGGAACTCCACGAACTCGCCGTCGAAGGTCGCGTAGCTGGCCCGGGGGTCGTCGTCGCGCGGCTGGCCCACCGAGCCCACGCAGATGTACAGCTTGCGGCCCTTGACGTTGAAGCGCCTGATGACCTCGTGGGGGAAGATGAAGGCGTCCGGCGTGCCCAGGAAGGAGCGGTGGTTGTGCCCCGTGAAGCACAGGTCGAAGCGCTGGAAGGAGCGCTTGATGTCCTCCACGAAGCGCTCGAAGTCCTCGCGGTCCTCCCACTCGCGCACGTACTCCATGAGCGGGTCCTCGGCGGAGCCGTGCACGTAGAGGATTTCGTTCTCCAGGTGCGCGGCCTTCAGGCTGCCCAGGAAGAAGAGCAGGTCGGGATCGGTGATCTGCCGCTTGGTCCAGGCCACCGCCTCGGCGGCGATGTCGGCATGGCTCAGACCGGAGAACGGCAATCC
>CAZONU010000531.1:0-2706 GCA_964581145.1 uncultured Planctomycetia bacterium | reverse complement strand
GCAGGCAGTAGTCGTTGAACGCGGTCACGAAGGCCGGCGGCGACTTGTAGGGGTCGGGGTAGGGGTCGCGGATGTCCCGCACCGGGCGCAGGCGGTCGGGGGGGACGATCTTCCTGGCGATGCCCTTGGCGCTGTAGGCCAGGCGCACCGCCCCGCGGCCCCGCCCGGTGCGGGCGTAGTCCAGCTGGATGTCGTACCAGCGGTCGGCGCGCAGGCGGATCCTGCCGGCGTCCTCCCGGGCGCGGTGCGGCTTCCAGCTGTCGACCAGCAGGACGTCGTCGACCCACAGGCGGGCGCTGCCCTCGGAGATGACGATGAAGCTGTACTCCCCGTCGACGTCGCTCTTGACCTGGCCCTTCCAGCGGATGGAGTGTTTCTTCGCGCCCGCGGTGCGCCCCGCGGCGAACTTCTCGGTCTCGGCGAAGTCGATCTTGGGGTCGACGTGGGTGCTTTTCAACTCCTCGAAGGCCGTCCCCGCGTAGTACTCCCCGGACAGGCCCCGCTGGGGCTTCTTGGGCTTGGCGGGCGACGGCTCGCCAGCCAGCCCAAACGAATGCACCGCCAGCGCGAGCAAGAGCCACCCCAGGATTCCTGGCCGCAGCCTGGTCGGACGGTGATGCTTGGCAGCGCTTTCAAAGGCCACGCAATCGCTCCTCCTGTCCCGTCGGGAACGTACTCTTCCTCTACTGTTACACCGGCGCCTCCCACCTGTCGGAGAGGTCTCGGCCGGCTCACCCGCCAAAATGGCTGAAGGCCCGCCCGCAGAGGGCGGCAAGGCGCAACCCCCTCTTATGGAGGCGCTTGCGAACCTCGCCGGGGATTTGCGCCCCAGGTAGCGCAAGAAAAAATCTCCCCTGCATCCGACCGCAGAGCCTGGACACACTGAGACCCTGAAAGCTAGAGAGGCACCCCCAGGAGGGCGGCCTCCTCGCGGACCTGGCTCCGGAAATCCGGATGCGCTACCTTCAGCAGCGCCTCGGCGCGCTGGCGCATGCTCTTGCCGCGCAGGTCGGCGACGCCGTGCTCGGTGACCACCAGGTGGACGTCGCTGCGCGAGGTGGTCACGCACGCGCCGGGGTCCAGGCGGGCGACGATCCGTGAAACCGTCCCCTTCCTGGCCGCCGAGGGCATGGCGATGATGGAGCACGTTTTCCTGGCGCACTCCTCCCTCCAGTCCAAGGGCTGCTCCTCGATCCCCGCCAGGCGCAGGCGCTTGGCGATCTCCCCGGGCGCGAAGCTGTCGGCGGGAGTACGGCTGCTTGAACCGGATCCCCAGCTTCCGGGCCATTGTCTCCCAGTAGCCCGCCCGCTCGCGCACCGACCACGCGTGCAGCTCAGGGTAGGAGGCCAGCCCCAACTCCTCCATCAGCCTGGCGATGTTGGTGGTGGGCAGGAAGTCCTCGGGAGGAACCCAGGCGGGAGGAGGTCCCGCCGCGGGGTCCCGGTCGGCGTAGGCGAACTCAAAGAGGAGCTTGTGCGCGCCGAACGGATGGGCCGGCGTCAGGATTCTCCGCGAGATCTCGCTCCAGCACTCCCCGGCGGGCAGGGACGCCAGGCAGGCGTTGACCCGCCGGGCGAGCTCCACGGCCTCCGGCTCGGCCAGTCCCAGTTCAATCAGCTGCTGCGATGCGACTTTCCTGAGCACGGCGCGGTTTACCCTCTCAAAGCCCTGAGGGACGGGGTTTCTATATCCGAGACGTTCATCCTCCACAAGGTTGTTTCTTCCGTGCACTTGAAGCCGGGGGGCGCCCCAGTTATCCTTACCGGGAGCGCCACCCTAGCTCAGTGGTAGAGCACGGCTTTCGTAAAGCTGAGGTCCTGGGTTCGAATCCCAGGGGTGGCTCCACTTCCCTGGCTGCGAGGGACCGCGCTTGAGCGACGAAGCCGGCAAGCCGCGCCCGTCCTGGGACGCGTACTTCCTGAAGATCGCGCTGGACGTCGCCGAGCGCGCCACCTGCCTGCGCCGCCGGGTGGGCGCGGTGCTGGTCCGCGACAAGCGCATCCTGGCCACCGGCTACAACGGCGCCCCGCGGGGCGTGCCCCACTGCGCGGAGGTCGGCTGCCTGCGCCGGGAACTGGACGTGCCCAGCGGACAGCGCCACGAGCTCTGCCGCGGGGTGCACGCGGAGATGAACGCCCTGCTGCAGTGCGCCCTGCACGGGGTGGCCGCGGCCGGCGCGGTGCTCTACTCCACCGCCACGCCCTGTTCGCTGTGCAGCAAGATGCTGATAAACGCCGGCGTGCGCCGGGTGGTTTACCTGGGGGACTACCCCGACGACCTCGGCCGCGACCTGCTGGAGCAGGCCGGGGTGGAGCTGGTCCGCGGCGAGGCCCCCGCCGATTGAGCGCCGGGCCTGCTCGGGGCCCGCCGCGCGCCCAGGGGGAGCAGGCGGGGCCGCAGTCCGAAATCGCGGCTTGGCGGCCCTTGGAATTTCCCTAAAACAGCATTATGATGCGATAGCCTGTCAGGGGTGGAGGGCCGTCACTGGACCAAGGGAACCGCCTGAGCCAGGGAAGGCGGATGGAGAAACTAGAAATTAGTATTATGTCCCCGGATTCCTCAGGTGGAAGGTCTTCCAGTTGGCGGCGGCCAGGGCCAGGAGGAGTATCACAATCGGCACGGCGATCATCCAGACGATCATCCGCCGGGAGCGCTTCGCTGCGCGCGGTGAAGCGTGAAGCGTATCGCGTGAAGCGGGCGAGGAA
>CAZONU010000530.1:0-2724 GCA_964581145.1 uncultured Planctomycetia bacterium | reverse complement strand
CCCCATCGAGCAGGAGGGCACCTACCCGCTGCCCGAGGCCCAGCTGGACCGCTTCCTCTTTAACATAGTCGTGGACTATCCCAGCGACGAGGAGGAGAAGGAGATCCAGAAGCTGGCCACCAGCGAGAAGTTCTCGGAGATTGCTCTTTCCCGGGTGCTCGCCGGCCCGGAGATCTGCCAGCTGCAGCGCGTCGTCCGCCGGGTGGCGGTCGCCGACCACGTCTTCGACTTCGCCCGCCGGCTGGTGCGCCAGACCCGGGTGAGCACCGCCGAGGCCCCCGACTTCATCAAGCGCTGGCTGACCTGGGGCGCCGGGCCGCGGGGCTCGCTGAACCTCATCGTCGCCGGCAAGGCCCGCGCGGTGCTCAGGGGCCGCTTCCACGCGGCCACCGAGGACGTAATCGCCGTGGCCAAGCCGGTGCTGCGCCACCGGATCATCACCAACTTCACCGCCCAGAGCGAGGGGGTGAGCCCCGACGACGTCGTCGAGAAGCTGCTGGAAAAGGTCACCGAGGAGCAGCCCGCGGCCACCGGCGCCTGACATACGCGCCGCTCGCTGAGAAGGCCCCATGGCCGGCATCCTCTCCCGCTACCTCAAGCCCGAGGTGATCAGCCAGCTCGGCAGCCTGGAGTTCCTGCCGCGCGGGCTGGTGGAAGGGAGCCTGGCCGGCGCGCACAAGAGCCCGCTGCACGGCTTCGCCGTGGAGTTCGCCGGCCACCGCGGCTACGTGCCCGGCGACGACATCCGCCACATCGACTGGAAGGTCTACTACAAGTCCGGCCGCTATCTCCTCAAGCAATATGAAGCCGAGACGAATCTGGTGGCCCACATCCTGGTGGACGCCTCCGAGTCCATGGAGTACGGCTCGCGGGGGGTGAGCAAGCTGGATTACGCCAAGGAGCTGGCCGCCTCGCTGGCCTTCCTGATCCTCAAGCAGCGCGACAAGGTCGGCGCGGCCATCTTCGACGCCCAGGTGGGCCTGGTCCTGGAGCCCTCCAACAGCCTCAACCAGCTCGAGAGCATGCTCTCCGCGTTCGAGAGCCGCGGACCCACCGGGCTGGAGAGCCGCGTGGGCCGGGCCATGCGCCAGTACGCCGGCAAGGCCGGCCGGCGGGGCATCGTCATCGTGCTCTCCGACTTCTTTGCTGACGTCGAGGAGCTGCTGGACGGCATCCGCCGCCTGAAGTTCGACAGGCACGAAGTGGTGCTCATGCAGGTGCTGGACGACGACGAGCTTACTTTTCCGCTGCGGGGCATGACCCGCTTCATCGGCCTGGAGAGGCTCGGCCAGCGCATCGTCGAGCCCCAGCGGCTGCGGGACTCCTATCTCAAGAAGTTCAACGCCTTCCTGGACGCGCTGCGCCTGGGCGCCGACCGGTGCCAGGCGGACCTCTTCCAGGTGAACATCGCCCAGCCGGTGGCCGCCAACCTGCTGGGCTACCTGGGCAGCCGGCCCACGGGGCGGAGGGTCTGACCGGTGGCCTTCGTGCACCTGGCGCTGCTGGGCGGGCTGGCTCTGGGGGCGGTGCCCATCATCATCCACCTGCTCACCCGCCGGCGGCACAAGGTCGTCCGCTGGGGCGCGATGAAGTATCTCCTGGAGGCCATCGAGGAGACCAGCAAGCGCATCCAGATAGAGGACCTCATCCTCCTGGCCCTGCGGGTGCTGATCGTGATGCTCATCGCCCTGGCGCTGGCCCGGCCGCTGCTGGAGGGCGAGGCGGTCACCGCCGGGCCGCGGCTGGCGGTGGTGCTGGTTGACAACTCCCCGAGCATGAAGGCCAAGCGCGGCGGGCAGTCCCGCTGGGAGCTGGCCCGGGGCTGGGCCGGGGAGCTCACGAAGCGCCTGCCCCGGGGCTCGGCGGTGGCGGTGGTGCCCATGGCCGGCGCGGGGGGCGGCTCGAAGGGACTGCGCCAGCCCACCCGGCAGATGGCCGTGGCCCGCAAGGTGCTCGCCGAGCTTTCCGTCTCCGCCCGGCGGGCCGACCCCGCGAAGGTCCTCAAGACCGCGCTGGAGGTCGCCAGCAAGAGCGACCTGGCCACCCGCACCGTCTACGTGGTCAGCGACTTCCAGGCCGGCGACTGGCGCTCCGACGACCGCGCGCTGGCCGCGCGGCTGGCCGACCTGAGACGCATCGAGGGCACCTCGCTGGTCGCGGTGCAGTGCTCCTCGGGCGAGACCCGCAACACCTGCGTCACCTCCCTGAGCCGCGCCGGGCGCATCATCAAGGTGGACAGCCCCGCGCGCATCGCCGCGACGCTGGCCCGCCGCCGGGCGCGCGGCGAGGCGGGCGAGGCCCCCCGCGACCTGGCCGCCGCCCTGGAGGTCGACGGCGAGAAGGTCGACAGCCGCGCCGCCAAGCTCAAGCCCGGCGCCAGCAAGGAGGTCATCTTCTACGCCTCCTTCGACCGGGAGGGCGACCACGCGGTGGTGCTGCGCTCCGCGCCGGACACCTCCCCGGCCGACGACGTGCGCTACCTGGCGCTGGAGGCCCGCGAGGAGGTCCGCGTCCTGGTGGTCGACGGCGACCCCCACCCCAGCGAGGACTTCCTGAGCGAGAGCTTCTACCTGCGCTTCGCGCTGCGGCCCGGCGCGCGGGCGCTCTCGCCGATCGTGACCAGGGTGGTCGAGCCCGAGTCCTTCCCCGGCGAGGAGCTCAGGAAGTACGACCTGGTGGTGCTCGCCAACCTCGACCGCCTGGAGGTGACCCGGGTGCGCGACC
>CAZONU010000529.1:1173-2733 GCA_964581145.1 uncultured Planctomycetia bacterium | reverse complement strand
CGCGGATGACAACCCGAATCCGTGCCATCTGTGGATTGAAAGGCCTCCGTGCCTCCGCGGCTAATCTCAGAAGTGCACCTTGCCGATCTTGAGGCGCACCTCGCGCTCGAAGTTGGTCATCAAGACGGCGGTGGCGATGCTGAAGAGCTTGCTGCGGGCGTTGTCCGCCCGGCTGGTCAGGACCACCGGGCGCTTGGCGCCGACCACCACCCCGGCCACGTCGCCCCCGGCCATGAACACGAAGCTCTTGGCCAGGATGTTGCCGGCCTCGATGTCCGGGACGACGAGGATGTCCGCCTGGCCGGCCACCGGGCCCGCCACCTTCTTGTGCTCGGCGGCGGCGGCGTTGATGGCGTTGTCCAGGCCGAAGGGGCCGTCGATGACGCAGGGCGTGGAGAACTGGCGGCGCTCGGACATCTTGGCCAGGGTGGCCGCCTCCACGGTGGCGACCATGGCCGGGTTGACCACCTCGACCGCGGCGAGCACGCCCACCCGGGGCTCCTTCAGCCCGAACATGGAGGCCAGGTGCACGGCGTTCATGATGATGTCCGCCTTGGTTTCGAGATCTGGCGAGATGTTCATGGCCGCGTCGGACATGAAGACCAGCCGGTCCTGGAGCCGAGACTCCATCACGAAGACGTGGCTCATGATCGAGCCGCTGCGCAGGCCGTTCTCGCGGTCGAGGATGGCGCGGAGAAAATCGTCGGTGTGGATGTAGCCCTTCATGACGATGTCGGCCTCGCCCTCGCGGGCGAGTTTCACCGCCAGGGCCGCGGCCTTGAGGGGGTCGGGCTGGTGCTCGACGCGCGCGCGCTCGATCTCCACGCCGGCGCTTTCGGCCTGGCGGAGGATCTCGGCTTGGTCGCCGATGAGCAGGTACTCGGCCACGCCCTTCTCGCGGGCCTGGACGACCGCCTCCAGCACCGCGGCGTCCTCGGCGCAGGCCACCGCCACCCGGCGCACGGGGTAGTCGTCGATGACCTCGAGGATGTCATCGAGCTTGCTGATGCGCGGGCGCTCCCGCCAGATGGTCTTGCGGCTCTTTTTCAACGCGCCTCCGGCGGCGCCATTGGACTTCCTGGCCATGGCTGAGTCCTCCCGGCAGAGACCCCGCACAATTATAGCCGCGGGAAGGAAAAGTTCAAATCGTCCGGGAGAAACGGGTAGAGGACCCTACAGCGTCTGCATCTTCAGGCAGCTGTACAGGAAGCGGTTGTTCTCCACCTGGAGCTTCTGGATCTCCTGGCTCTCCGGCTCCTGGCGCGCGGCATTTTCTAAGAAACGCTGGGCCTTGCGGAAGTTGTCCGCCGCCGCGCGGAGGTTGCCCTGCGCGTTGGGGTTCGAAGGGCGGGTCTGCCGGAAGTGCTGCAGCCCCTGGCGGTAGTGCTTCCTGGCCTGGGTCAGGTCGGGATTGGCCGGCGGCGGCGCGGGCCTCGGCGGCGTCGGCGTCGGGGTCGGCGCCGGAGTCGGAGTCGGTGTGGGCGCGGGCGTCGGCGTCGGGGCGGGAGTCGGCGTCGGGGCGGGAGTCGGCGGCGGGGCGGGGGTGGGGATCGGCGCTGG
>CAZONU010000529.1:0-1163 GCA_964581145.1 uncultured Planctomycetia bacterium | reverse complement strand
TTACTTCGGCGGCGGTATCCCTGGCAATATCCAGGGCGGTGGTGTTGGGGTCGGGATCGGTGTTGGAGCCGGCGCGGGCGTGGGCTGGGCCGGCGGCCAGGGCCGGGTGGGCGTGCCCTCGGTGGAGGCCATCTGGTCGAGCTGCTTCTTGGCCCGCGCCCAGAGCTCCTCGGCCTCGGGGACATCGAGTTTGCGTTCCTTGAACCACTCTTCCAGTTTGCCCTTCTCGGCGCGGAGCTCGGCCAGGCGTTCCTTGGACCGCTCGCGCAGGTCCCGGCCGCCGGCGATCAGGCTCTTCAGGAAGCGCTTGGCGCCCCCCTTGGTGGAGAGGTCCGGGGGGCCGTCGACCATCCAGCTGCGGGCCACCAGCACGCCGAGCACCAGCACCGCGGCGAAGACCATCAGGCCGAAGATTCGCCGCGGCCAGCCGATCTTGTGCCTGGGCTCGTCGACCGCCGCGCCGCGGGGCTGGTCGGCGGGCTTGGGCCTGGGCGGCGGGGGGCCCTTGCGGCGCTGCAGACTGCCGGGAGCGGTCACCTGGGGCCCTCCACAGGAAGTACGGACGGACCTCGCCTATCCCTATCCCTATCCCGGGGGTATGAGGTAGGGCTTGGGCGTGATGCAGCCCCTCAGGAGCATGAAGGCCACCCCGATCATGCTGATCAGCCCCACCCCGCAGAAGAACCCCGCGGAGAGCACCGGCACGTAGCGCCGCCACTTCTCGCGGCCGACCAGCTTGGCGAAGTAGTAGCGGCCCAGCAGCGCCCCGATGAACTCGGGGATCATCAGGTGGGGCAGCTGGCTCACGCCGCCCACGAACCCGTAGAGCAGCAGCGTGGGGGCCTTGAGCAGGGAGAGCGTGGCGAAGGCGATCAGCCCGAAGGACAACCCCAGCGCCACGTACTTGGGCTTGAAGGCCTCGAAGAAGAGGCTCTGCCCCCCGCTGGTCGCGGACCACACCAGGCACTGCTTGAGGGCGTGCAGCTGCCACATCTTCTGGGCGAAGGGGTAGGTCGGCGAGGGGATGGGGTCGCCGTAGTGCCAGATGTACTGCCAGAACAGGAAGCTGGCGATGAAGGTCACCGGGTAGATGCACAGCTCGGCCTTGATGATGCTGGTGAACTTGGTGCCGGTCAGCTCGATCTCCCGGAAGCGCTGGGCGG
>CAZONU010000528.1:0-2744 GCA_964581145.1 uncultured Planctomycetia bacterium | reverse complement strand
CGGCAGGCGGTCCCGTCGCGCTGCTTCGTTCTCGGGATTCGCCCGATGCCAGAGGCATCGCGCTCACCCTCGGGCCTCGCATCGCTGGGGAGCGCCTGCCGTCACGACGCCCCATTTTTCAACGGACTGCTAACCGCTGACCTGCTCGTCCACCGCGGCCAGGAACCCGGCCCGGTCGGCCGCCAGGCCCGAGCCGCACTTGACGTGGCTCTTGCCGCCGCCCTTGGCGAACTTCCACTCGCACAGCGCGGTCGTCTGGGCCTTGTCCCTGCCGAAGCTGACCTCCAGCGCGAAGTAGCGCAGCGTCGCCGGCTTCTTGAAGAGGCCGAAGCGGCGCTCGCCGGGCGTCACCACCGCCGCGACCATGTGCGCCTCGCCCATCCGCTCGGCCGCGGGCATGACCACCACCGCGCAACGCCGGCCGCAGGGCAGGTCCTCGACCGCCCCGGCCAGCCCGCGCTCGTCGACCCGGTCCTCGCTGGAGGGGTACCTGGCCTTGACCCCGCGCCATATCTCCGCGAGGAAGTCTGCGCCCCCGGGCCCTTCCAGCGCGGCCAGGAAGCCCTCCGGGTCGCTGCGCGCCGCGTCGGCCAGGGCCACGTGGGCGAAGTGGTAGTGCTGCCCGCGCGGCTGGGGCAGGCCCTGCAGGGAGTCGAGTACGGTCTCGTCACTGGGCATGGTCAGGCCTCTCCGATGTCTCACCTGGCGGCGCCGGCGCGCCGCTCGTGGGCCAGGCAGGCCGCGCACTCCGGGGGGCAGGGCCGGACGACATCATCCCAGCTTCCCCCCGCGTTTTCAAACAGCGCGCGGCCGGTCTCGTCCCACCAGTTCTTCCAGGTTTCATGGCCCGAGCCCGCCGGCGAGCGGCCCTGCACCGCGCGGAGGACCTCCTCGGCGGGGGCGGCCAGCGGGCCGTCCATCATCTCTATCATGTTGGGCACCGCCCGGGCCAGCACCCGGCAGCCCCAGCGGTGGCGCAGCACCTCGGCCGGCCCGGCCGGCTGAAAGCCGTAGTAGGCCACCGTCCCGCGGCCCGAGGTGCGGTAGAGCTCGGCCAGCCGCAGCAGCGCCTTGGCCCCGGCCTCCGCGTGGGGTCCCGCGACCGCGTGGAAGAGCTCGTCGACCTCGCGGCGAACCGGGTCGGCCCCGCCGGGTTCGAAAAGCTCCTTCACCGAAGGCCGCAGCAGCACGATGAAAGTGAAGACGCCCAGGGCGGTGCCCAGCGGGAATGACAGGCAGTTCAGCCCGGCGATCACCATGCAGAAGACGTAGCGCTTGCGCGCCACCAGGCTCCGGCCGGTGAAGTACAGCAGGCCGGCGCTGCCCACCTGAAGGGCCACGAGGCCCAGCCCGAAGATCGCGAGGATGAACCCGAGGAACGTCATAGGCGCGCTCTCGTCCCCGCCGGAGGCGGCCCCGGCGACGGCCAGCACCCCCCCCATTAAGACGTATATCAGGAAGAACAGGCCGAACAAGCCGGTCAGCGCGGCCATCACGTAGTAGAAAATGGAGAGCAGGCGGAGGTGCTCGGCGTCCTTCCGGGCCGTCTCGGAATAGCTCATGATCCGGACCTTTTCAGCACGTCCCCCGGCCGCTCGGGGAAGCCGGTCACGCCGCGGGACTCGTCGAACTGATAGATGCGCTTCAGAGGCCGGGCCTCAAAGGGGAATGCCCGCAGCCCGCCGCCGGCCAATGCGGCCTCGCCGCCGGGAGCGCCGAGGGCCTCGACCGCCGCGGCGCGGAGCTCGCCGGCAATGTCGGGACTCTCCTTCGAGAGCTCCCGGAGCTCATCGGGATCGTTCTTTACGTCAAAAAGCTGCTCGCGGCCGCCGTTGGCCAGGAAGACGTACTTCCACTTTCCGGAGCGGACCATGACCTTGAAGCGCGGCGTCCCCGGGGGGCCGTAATACCCGAAGAGCCGCTCGCGCGGCGCGGCCCGGCCCTCGATGACGCCCAGGAGGTCGACCCCGTCGCGAGTCTCGACCTCTCCGGCCGCGGCGGTGGCGAGGGCGAACAGGTCGGTCAGGCAGGCCAGTTCGTCGCGGCGCGCGCCAGCGGGCAGCCGGGCCGGCCAGCTCACCAGCAGGGGCACATGGCAGGCGGCTTCGAAGAAGCTTTCTTTCTGCCAGGCGTGATGGTCGCCGAGGTGGTCGCCGTGGTCGGCGAAGAAGCAGATGAGCGTGTCTTCGGCGTCGGGCCGGGCCTCGACCGCGTCGAGGATCCGGCCCAGGCAGGCGTCGATGTGGGAAACCTCCCCGTAGTAGCGGGCCTTCACGGTGCGCGCGGCCGCGGCGCTCACGTCCTCGGCCCAGATGGCGTAATTCATCCAGGGGATCTGCTCGTCGGCGTGGTCGACCTCGAGCGCGCCGCGGACGGGGTCCGGCATGCGGTCCGGGTCGTACATGCGGTTAAAGGGCAGGGGCGGCGCGCAGGGCGGGTGCGGGCCGATGAACGAGACCAGGCCGAAGTAGGGGCGCCCGTCTCGGGCGCGCAGCTGCTCGACGGCGCGGTCCGCCGCCCAGCCTTCGACGGTGAGCTCCGCGGGCATCGGGCTCATCTGCGGCACGTAGTACATCTCGGTGCGCTCGCCCTGGAGCATCTCCAGCCAGTCGTACTCGGGGTGCTCCTCCCTGATGAACTTCGCGTAGGCGTCGCGCGCGCGCTGGTCCGGCGCGCCGTAAAGCTCCTCGGAGTGGAGATGCACCTCGTAGCCCAGTTCCTGGTCCCAGGGATGGGTGTGGAAC
>CAZONU010000527.1:0-2767 GCA_964581145.1 uncultured Planctomycetia bacterium | reverse complement strand
CGGCTTTCCTGCCCGTTTTCTCCAGCTCCGCGGCGGCGGCGTTGGCCTTGTCGGCCAGGTCCCGGAGCCTGGTCACCTCCTCGCGGATGAAGGCCCGGACCTGGTTGCCGGCCGCGCAGAGGGCCTTGAAGGCCTTGTCACCCTCGCCGGTTCCGATCCGGGCGATGGCCTTCTCGGCGCGGCGGGCCACCTCCGCGTCCCTGCTCTTGAGCGCGGCGCCGAGCTGGGGCCGGGCCTTGACCCCGAAGTCCAGGATCTTCTCCGAGGCGGCCTCGCGCAGCTTGAAGTCGGCGGAGCCGAACTCGGCGATGAGCTCCGCGATGCGCTTCTTCTCCCCGGGGGTCGCCGGGGCGGTGCGCTTGAGCCAGGCTTCGACAAGTTCCCGGAGGCGCGCCCTGCGCCGCTCCGCGCGGGAGAGGACGCGCGGGGGGCGTGGGGGCTTCTCTCCCGCGAATGCCGGGGCGCCGAGGCCGAGCGCCAGCAGGGCCAGGGCCGCGGCGCTTAAACGGGGTCTTCGGGACGGCTCCTGCATTGCGCCGGTTCCTCCCCAATGGCCCGGCGGGCCGCGGAAGTCAACGGGCGGCGGGGGCTGCCGGACCGGGCGCGCGGTCACTGCTTCCGCGGCGGCTGGTGGATCAGCCAGTGGGCCGTCGCCGGGAAGTCGCCGTTGGTGTTAACGGTCAGCAGCTTCGCGCCGGTCCCGCCGGTCTTCTTGAGTATGGCCTCCTTGTACTTCCCCTCGCCGGTGAGGTGGTAGAGCACGGCGAAGAGGGTGCAGAAGTAGTCGGCGCGGCTCTCCTTGCCGACGGCCATGGTCTTGCAGAACCCGATCGCGTCCTTGTCCAGGGTGTGCAGGGCGGTCTCGGCCATGCCCCGGCTGAACACCTGCGTGAACCACCAGTTGACCTTGCCCTTCTGACCGCAGACCAGCGGGGGCTTGTTGATCATGCCCCTGTAGTTTCTGATGACGTCGGCCAGCACGCGCTCGGCGCCCCCATCGCCGGTGAGCTCCCAGTAGCGCTCGCAGGCGCGGATCGACCAGCCGGTCTGGCGGTGGATGAACGGCTTGCGGTAGGCGGCGAAATACCCGCCGTGGGCCGCGATGACCCGCATGTTCTCCAGCGCGCGCTGGTCGCCGAAGAGCAGGTAGCGGTCGTAGACCAGGTCGAGAGTCTGGTGGGCGGGGTTGGGCAGCCACCAGGTGCTCCGCTTCCAGAGGCCCGCGGAGAACTGGGCGTAGTCGTCGCCGGGCGCGGTCGCGCGGCGGGTGTAGTCCTCGCTGCGGTTGCGGTCGCTGAAGGCCTTCCAGTCGGCGAAGCCGAAGGGGTCCTGGCCCTCCAGGCGGTAGCAGCGCACGTCGCGGAAGTGGCGGCTGCGGGCCTCGCCGTAGATGCGCCAGTTGCGGTCGTTCATGGTGTAGAAGCGGTACAGCCAGGCGTCCTCCTTGATGGGCTGGCGCGCGCCGCGCGAGGAGTGCCCCCCGTGGGCCTGCCAGCGGCTGCCGAAGGTCTGCCAGCCGAAGCCGTTGCCCCAGTAGCGGTCGGTCATGAGCATGCGCCGGTAGTGGACCTCCTTGGGCCAGGTGATGAACCCCCGCGTCGGCACGGTGTAGGGGCCCACGTCGGTGAGCGCCCCGGCCGCCGCCTTGTGTTTCAGCGCGGGCATGGGGTGGACCGGGTAGTCCCAGCAGTCGGCCATGACGTGCGGCCAGGTGTGCCCGGCGTTGGCCGCGTAGCCGCTTCTGATTTTCCTGTTATAAAAGTGCAGGATGACGGTGTGGCCCTTGCCGGAGGCGTCCTCGAAGAAGTGCGCCGCCTTGTACTCCCTGGGAAAGAGCGCCACGCGCACCCGGCCGTCGGCGAAGAGCTCCACGCCCTTGGGGAACTGCTCCCAGAAGTGCGGGGTGTGGACCACGACCCCGCCGCGGGCGGTCCTCAGCTGGGCCAGCCCGCGGGCCCGGCCGCCCCGGGTCATGGTCGTCTCGGTTGCGGCCTTCTCGGCCGCGGCCGCCTCCCAAACGCCGAAGCCGCCGTGGTCCTTGTGGCTGGTGGTCCACTTGCCCGAGGGCGTGCGGAAGAGCACCTTGTAGCCGCGGAAGCTGCTGGTCGAGGCGCCGTAGTGGCCCTTGGCCTGGCGCCAGGTCTCGGCGCCGTTGGAGTCCTGGTAGAGGCAGACGCTGGCGTCCCCGGCCAGGCGCCCGTCCAGCGGGGCCGCGCCGTAGAGGCGGTACTGCCCCGCCCCGCCGGCGAGCTTCAGCCACAGCGAGGCGTCGTCGAAGGTCGGCGTGCCGATGCCCGGGGTGGCGTTGTTGGCCAGCACCACGTCGAGCTTGACGTCGCCGCTGCCCGCGTAGAAGTCCATGAAGACGTCGAACTGGTACATGCCCTTGGAGTAGCCCTGGCCGGCGGGGTCCGCGTTCCTGCCCCGGGCGCGCACGCGCACGCGCATGGGGCCCTTCTCGATCACGCGGACGTCGGCGGTGCCCGCCGAGGCCAGGTAGCGGGTGCCCTTCATGTCGGTCAGGACGATGCCGTGGTCGTCGGCGGCGGCGAGCAGGTCCTCGCCGGCCTCGAACTTGCCGTCCCTGTTCTCGTCCAGGAAGACGTGGCGGAAGAGGTTGAACTTCTTGCGGTCGATCACGAAGCGGGCCGGGCCGGTGGTGACGGTGATGGCCGCGGCGTCCTCCTCGACCTTGACCGGCCGGGGCGGCGCGGCCGGGTCGAGCTTCTTGTTGGTCAGGTTGAAGGTCCGGGGCTGGCGGTTGCCG
>CAZONU010000526.1:0-2789 GCA_964581145.1 uncultured Planctomycetia bacterium | reverse complement strand
GGCCGACTCCGGCCGGGCGCCGAGCAGCGCGGCGCCCAGCGCGGCGGCCAGGGCGTTGGCCAGGTTGTGCCGGCCGGGCAGGTTGATCTCGGCGGCGGGCATCAGCACGGCCCGCCCGTCCCCGGCGTCGAGGAGCAGCTCCTCCCCCTCCAGCCAGGCGGCGGGGGGCGGCGGTTTTTTCGCGAGCGAGAAGCGCGCCGCGCGCGCGGCGGCCCACCCGGCCCACTCCGAGACGGCCGGGCAGTCGGCGTTGAGGACCAGCAGGTCGTCCGCCGACTGGAAGCGGGCGCTCTGCTCCTTGGCGCGGGCGTAGGCGGCCAGGTCGCGGTGCCAGTCGAGGTGGTTGGGGGTGATGTTTGTGGCGACGGCCAGGTGCGGGGACCGCCCCGTCCAGGCCAGCCTTTCAAGCTGAAAGCTGGAGAGCTCCAGCACGATGATCCCTTCCGCGTCGAAGTCGGCCGCGTTGCCCAGCAGCGACCCGCCCAGGTTCCCGCCGAGCAGCACGCGCCGCCCGTCGGCCTCCAGCGCGGCGGCGAGCATGGCCGCCACGGTGCTCTTGCCGTTGGAGCCGGTGACCGCGGCGACCGGCGCCGCTGAGAGCTCGAAGACCAGGTTGACCTCGGTGGTGAGGCGCGCGCCGCTCTTCGCGGCCAGTTTCAACAGCGGCTGGTCCGGCTTCACCGCGGGGTTGACCACCACCAGGTCGGCCTCGCGGAAGAGGTCTTCGGGGTGGCCGCCCAGGTGGCAGTCGACCTCCAGGCCCTCCAGCTCGGCCAGCGCGGGCTTTAATTCGTCGGCAGAACGCAGGTCGGTGACGGAGACCTGCTCGCCGCGCTCGGCGAAGTGCCGGGCGGCGCCGACGCCGCCGCCGAAGAGACCCAGGCCCATGACCGTGACCTTCATAGTTCCCGAGGATAGTCGCCGGGCGGCGCGGGGGCAAGGGCAAAGCCTCACCGCGCGCCGCCCTACTCTCCCGGCCCGTCGCGGCTTCTCCAACCTCTTTCACCGCCAAGACACCAAGGCGGGCTCTTCTTTTCACCACCAAGGCACCAAGGCACCAAGTTGGAGCTTCCCTCGCGGAGCTGCTCTTGCGCAGAAGCCTCGACTTCCGCCGCGGACCAACTCTCGGGTTCTTCTTGGTGTTCTTGGTGCCTTGGTGGTTGATTTAGGCGCGCCCAGTGCATGTGCCGGCGGTGTATCAAGAGCGTCCGCGCCGCGCGGGCGGCCAGCGCCGCGTCCGGGCCGGCGGCGAAGTCCAGCAGTCTGTTAATGGCCAGCGCGGCGCCGAACTGGGCGGCGGTGAGACGCGCTTGCGGATAAACCCGGTCCCAGGTGCGGGGATAGATGAAGGCCCAGCGGGCGATCTCGTCGGCGTCGTGACCGACTTCCCGGGCGATGGAGACGTAGGGCTCGCCGTGCGCCACGCGGTTGGCGGCGTAGATTATTGGGCGGCGGAGGTCCTCGGGAGCGGGGTCCTCCGCAAACCAGCGCTCCCCGTTCTGCTCCGCAGTCGGGGGACACGTACCGCTTCGCGCTTCGCGCGACTTCCGGTACATGTCCCCCCTGCTGCGCTGAACGTGTCTTCGATGGGTCAATGCCTCGCGTGCGGCCCTCTCGGCGGCGGTCTCATCATTGCCTTTGAGCAATGCCGTCAGGTGCGCGAGTCCCTGGCCCTCAGCCTCCTGAAGGCGCAGCTTCTCGGCGCGGGCGTAGAGCGGGCTCCATATCTCGGGCTGGTCCAACGCGAACGCAACAAAGTCGCCCTCGGAGTAGGGCGTCTTCTCCGCGATAAGCGCCCATGACACTCCCCGCGCGCGCATGCGTGCGGCGTCTATCAACACTTCCCGCGGGAAGGGGAGCTTGCGAGGGTCTGGGGCTTCGCGAATCAAGGTCAATACCCCTCTGCGCTTCTTGGCGCCTTGAGTGGTCCAATATCTACATGTATTATACCGCATTCCGGCGGAAAAGTCAAGTAAATTCCGGGATAAAATGGGGGCTACGGTGCGTTTTACGGGGTTCTACGGAATGGAGGGGCAGTCACGAAATGGAGGTTTCTGCCGGTCGCAAAAGACCTAAGTGACGCGTTTTCCAGGAGAAGATTTTCGCATTTTTTCGGCGGATGGGAACCGGGGTTTTTCACCAGGCTGTAAATGGGCGCAAAACCGGGCTTTTTTGACCACTGAAAAAAGGGTTTTTCTCCGTGTTTTCTGTGCCTGCCCGGCGCAGCCGGGCCCGAGCCCCGAATCCCGAGTTATGGTTTTCAGGACCCCGAACCCTGAACCCTGAACCCCGAACCCCTGAGCCAAGCCTTGACATTCAAGCGGGCCGGAGGTATTCTATTAGTGGAAGGAATGGAGGATTGAGGGGTTGCGGGAAATGGGTAAACTGCCCCCGGAAATCCCGGAAATTCCCCGCGCCAGCTAGGCCTCCAGCTTCTCCCTCAGCCAAGCCGCCCAGCGGTTATAGAAGCCCTGCGAGAAGTGCAGGCCGTCTGCCATGAAGGCGCCGGGATCGAGTTTCCCGTCCCGGCCGTATAGAAGATGATCGTAGTTCAGGAACTCGGCGAACCCATACTCCGCGCAGAGATTGCTTACCAGTTTGTTGCCTTCGGCAACCCGCGGATCATTGCCTCGCGCTGGCGCGTCATGCATGGCCAGGTAGAAGAACCTCTCCATCTCCGGCAGGCGCTCGACGCAGGCGTCCAGGAAGGCCATGACCCCCAGGCGCACGTGGACGGGGGTCAGCCCGGCGTCCCCGGCCAGGTCGTTGTCGCCCGCGCAGTAGACGAT
>CAZONU010000525.1:0-2791 GCA_964581145.1 uncultured Planctomycetia bacterium | reverse complement strand
CGGTGGGCCCGGAGACCGCCGCCACCAGCATGACCCGCCCGGTGCAGGGCGTGCCCGCCAAGCGGCGCCCGCCCCTGGCGGTGATCATCGCCGGGGCCGGCGCGCTGGTCCTGGTCGTGGTGGTCGTGCTCGTCGTTGCCCTGACCCGTGGCCCGGGTAACGGCAGCGAGGCGGACCCGGACCCCTTCCCCACGCCCACGCCCACGCCCACGCCCACGCCCACGCCGACCCCCTCGAACCAGCGCGAGAAGAACGCCAAGGAGATGCTGGCCGCGGCCCGCAACCAGCTCAGGAACACCGCGGAGCCCGAGGACCTGGAGCACGACGCCGACGTGGTCAAGATGGTGGTCGACCAGACCAAGGGCACCGCCACCTTCTTCGAGGCCAAGCGGCTCTACGATTCCCTCCGCGGCAAGCTCCACGGCAGAGCCAAGAAGCGCCTCGAGGAGACCTGGGCCAAGGCCGACGCGGCCAGCAAACAGAACCGTTTCGCGGCGGCCTTCGCGGAGCTGGACAAGTTCCCCAAGAGCTACCTCAAGTACCCCCGGTGGAAGACGGCCTGCGCGCGGAACCGCGGCGAGATCGACAAGCGCGCCAAGAGCTGGCTGGCCGCCCAGGAGAAGAGCGCCGCGGCGCTCACGGGGAAGTTCGACTTCGAGAAGGCCCGCGCGGTCCTCAAGGGCATGACCTCCTGCGGGCTGCCCGGCCTGGAGGCGCGCATCGCCAAGGGCATTGCCAAGGTCGACGCCGCCGAGGAGGCCCGCAAGAAGTTCCTGGAGAAGGAGAAGGTTCGCCTGGCCGCCGAGCGCGCCCGCCGGCGGGAGGTCCTCTACCAGGCCTTCCTGCGCGACCTCTATTCCAGGCACGCCCCGCGGGGCTTCGTCGCCGCGGAGAGCTTCTGCAAGACCGTCCAGCGGGACAAGAAGCGCGAGCTGATCAAGAGCCGCGTGGAGGACGAGCTCGACGACCTGGCCGCCATGCAGGCCGCCAGCAAGGAGATCGCCGGCCTGCTGGCCGCGGTGCGCGGAACCGTCACCGTGACCATCAAGGGTCAGAAGTTCACCGGGCGCATCAAGGCCGACAGGCAGAACAAGGTCTGGCTGGCCACCGCCGGGGGCGCGGTCACCTTCCCGCTGGTCCCCGACGAGATGGTCCCCTCCGAGCTGGTGGAACTCACCGGCTACGGCACCGCCGCCAGGAAGGCCCTCAGCGCCGGCCTGTACCTCACCTGGCGGCGGGACTACGGCGCCGCGCGCACCAACCTCATGCGCGCCAAGGACGCCGTCGCCCAGCGCGGCCTCAAGCGGCTGGACTTCCTCCAGAAGGGCATGACCGAACTGCAGGCCGAGGCCCTGGTCGAGGAGGCCAAGCGGCGGCACGCCGCGAAGGACTACAAGGCCTTCGCCGCGGCGGTCGCCGAGCTGCGCGGCAAGTTCGGCAAGACCAAGGCCCTCGCCGCCGCGCGCGCCGAGCTGGGCAGGCTCGAGCTCCAGGCGGCCGTCAGCAACATGAGCCTGGAGGGCCTGTGCGCCGCAGCCAGGGTCAGGGCCGAGGCGGGCCTGCTGGCCTTCGAGTACGACTTCAACCCCGACAGCCCCCAGGTGCTCGACTGGGAGTCGGCCATCAGCATGTGGCGCTGGGGGCAGTCCATCTTCGACCGCAAGGGCATCGACACCGAGGTGACCGACGCGGGCCGGCTGCGGCTGCGCTCCCCGGGCAGGCGCCTGCTGCAAGCCCTCTGGGGGGTGCCCCTCGAGGGCCTGCGCAGCGTGGAGTTCGAGGTCACCCCCCGCAAGGGCAGCCGCAGCGTGGGCCTGGGCCTGGGCCGGCCGTACCTCTACAAGCCCAAGGAGAAGCTGCCCGAGAAGCTGCGCGTGTGGTTCAGCTCCAAGGGCAAGCCCTACATCCTGCAGGGCACGGACCAGCGCAAGATGCTGGGCCGCGAGCTGTTCCTCAAGGAGAACCAGACCTACCGCGTCAAGCTGGAGCTGGCCGGCGGCCAGGTGCTCCTGTCCCTCGACGGCCGGGAGCTTTTGCGCGACAAGCTGACCTTTGATGTTTCCCGCGGCTGCCGGCTGGTCCTGGGCACCTGGCGCGCCCAGGCGGACTTCGACAAGCTCAAGGTGGTCTGCAAGCCCGCGGCCGCCTGGCTCAAGCGCCGGGCGGAACTCCAAGTGAAGTTCCGGCAGGCGGGGGTCAAGCCGGGCATCGCCGCCGAGTATTTCAGCGACCGGGACTTCAAGCGCTCGGTGCTCAAGCGCGTCGAGCCGGCCATGTACTTCTGGTGGAACCAGCGCTCGCCCGCGCCCAAGGTGCCCAGGGACAACTTCTCGGCGCGCTTCAAGGGCAAGATCTACGTCGAGAAGCCCGGCCGCTACCGCCTTTCCCAGCGCAGCGACGACCACGGCCGGCTGTGGATCGGCGGCAAGAAGATCATCGACGACCGCTTCAACAAGAGCGCCGACGTCGACCTGGAGGCCGGCTTCAACGACTTCACCATGGAGGTCATCGAGGGCGGGGGCTTCGCCGGCCAGGAGCTGAGCTGGGAGACCAAGGGGCTCGCCCGCCAGGTGATCCCCCCCGAGCTCCTCGGGCACTAGACGTCTTGACCGCGCAGGCCGACCCCATACCCCCGGTGGACACCGTCGCCTGGGCCGGCGGTGCGGTGCGCCTCATCGACCAGCGCCGCCTGCCCGCCGAGCTCGTCCACCTCGACTGCCGCACGGTCGAGGAGCTCCGGGAGAGCTCCAAGTCCTCCTCGCGGACGGCGTGGGCCTCGTCGAGCATGCGC
>CAZONU010000524.1:0-2803 GCA_964581145.1 uncultured Planctomycetia bacterium | reverse complement strand
GGGCAGGCCGAAGATCACGGCCTCGATGAAGTCGGCCAGCGTGCTCTTGCCGGCCTCGTTGGCGCCCAATACCAGATTGAGCCCCTCCGCCGGGCGCCAGTCCAGCCCCGCGAGGCACTTGAAGCCGTGGACCTTGACGCGGGGCAGGCGCACGGCTCAGCCCTCTTCCTCGGCCAGGGCGCGCAGGCCCTGGCGCACCGCGGCGGCGACTTCGGCGCGCGAGGCCGTCGAGCGCGCGGCGTTGAGGCGCTTCTGCATGCGCCGCGCGAAGATGCCGCGCACGGACTGCTCCGCGGCCAGCTCGTCCAGGGAGGCGGGGTCCAGCTCCAGAAGCGAGTCCTCGATTTCGACGTACAAAAAGGCCGCGGCCAGCTCACTCTGCAAAGCCTCGAGATCCGGCGAGAAGCCCGGCGCGCCGGAGAGCTCCAGGAGCGCCAGGCGGTCGGGCCCGGCGTGCTCCCGCGCGGCGGCCAGCAGCTCGTCCCCCGATTCAAACTCCTCCAACTCCAGCTCCGGCCGCAGCCACTGGACCTCGGTGGTCGAAACCCGTTCGAGGACCGGCGCCTCACCCGCGGCCAACGTCACGAGGTTCGCGGTCCGCGGGCCGAGTTCCGGCGCCTTGAAGGAGAGCCCCAGGGGCGTCCCCGGGTAGGCGGCCCACAGCTGGCCGGAGGTCTTGTACTCGCAGTACCCGTGGCGGTGGCCCAGGGCCACGTAATCCGCGCCGGCGGCGCAGAGGCGTTTGGCCGAAACCGGCAGGTCCTTGGCCCGGCGGCCCTCTTTGCCGCCAACCTCGCCGTGGAGCACCAGCACCTCGGGGAGGTTATCCCCTCCGCGCTCGTAATCGGCCAGGAACTCGGCGGGGGTGGCCTGCGGGTCCCAGCATAAACCCTGAAAGGCGACCGCCGCGCCGTCGCGCTCGGCCACGAAGCGCTCCCCGATTCTGGGGCTGAGGAAGACCTTGGCGCCGCCCAACGAGCTGGCCCGGTACACCGCCCGCGCCGAGCTGGCCCCGTCGTGGGTGCCCGGCGCGACGATCACCGCGGCGCCCTCGCCCGTCAGGCGACGGAAGGCGCCTCTAACACGTTCAACGAGCTTGGCCGGGGGGTCGGGGCGCTCGAAGAGGTCCCCGGCCAGCACCAGGGCGACGCAGCCGCGCTCGGCGGCCAGGCGGCAGAGGCGCTCGAAGCATTCCCAGTGGAGCTCACTCAGGCGCCCGGCGGCGGGGCCCAGGTCGCTCCAGGCCCTTCCCAGGTGGACGTCGGCGCTGTGCAGGACGGTCGGCAAGACGGCTCCCGTGCTCCCCCGGGGGAGAATCTATCCGTGGAAGGCAAGCCAGTCAAGGAGGGAGGAAGAATTGGGGTTTGGGGTTCAGGGTTCGGGGTTCGGATACGAGCCCCTTGCCCCCGCCGGGGGCGGGGCGGTATAATGCGGGTGGAGCGGGGAATGGAAAGGCAGGCCGGGCGATGGTGAATTACTCCAGCGGGTTCCTCCGGAAAAGTGTCAAACATTTCGTGGGGGGCACAATGGCCTGGATGTTGCGTTCAAGCTGCTGAGGAGATAAGCCCGATGTTCAAAGGCCGGCACTGTTTGCCCTTCTGTATGGCATTCGCCCTCAGCTCCTGCGTCGCCGTTTCGGGCGGCGAGGATGATACCAAGACGCGGCTGCGCAAGACGCTTCTTTCCAAAAAGGAAATGACCAAGCTGCTCGAAAGAGGTGAGTACGACCGCCTGAAGGAAATGGTCAAGTTCTGCAGATCGGCCCTGTTCCTCAGGCACAGGCTAGGCACCGGGCCAAGGGCGCCATACGAATTGGACTACCCTCAGGATGTCAGTCTGGTTCAAGCAGCTATTCGACGCCTGCGCCGTGAGAAGGGGCGAAGGGAGAGAGAGTTGCTCGCGGAATACATCGCCATGGCCGCAACTCACCAGACACAGACACCCAACAAGAAACTCGCCACGGCCATCCGAAGCGCCCGTTCTGACAAGCATTCATCCAGAACCAGATTCGCCCTTAACATGGCGTCGCTGTATCTGAGCGAATTGGACTCCGCGCAGTGGTCGCAGGACTGGCTGAAGATAATGACGGAGCCGATTCCGGTCGTTACCAATCTGACCAACTCGATATTCTACAAAGATTTCAGTCCGCACCGCGAGACCGCAGAGAAAACATGGACTATGCTGGTAGGCAAATGGGGAAAGATGGGAGACAAGGGAAAGGCGGCTCGAGAAAGCTTTGTCTGGCGCATCTACATCATCTCAATGCGCCATCCGGAGGCGGATATTCTTGACCCGTTTATTCGGATATCTCCGGAGCTGCTCAAGCTTTGTATGAAGTCCTATCCGCACTCGACTCGCCTTGGGTTTCGGTATACTGTCCGAAGCGCCATTACTGATTCATTTGTAACCTACAAGGGCGTCATCGATTCAAAGGAGCGCGAGGCGTTCATCCGTAAGATGGTTGCTTTAGAAGATGATCCTCGACTCAAGGGGGAGTGGCAGAAACTCTTGAAGGAAGTGGAAGAGCTCATCAAGGAGAAGAAGGGACTGAGCAAGGCTAAGAGCCCCCCCCTGCCAAGAAGTGAACTACTTGTTGCTGTCCCCCTTCCCGGAATGACCGGCCCGGTAATCCAGGGACCGAGTTAGCCAGGCTCCGGGACAATCCGGCAGCGGTGAAGCCTGACCCCTTGCCCCCGGCGGGGGCGGGGCGGTATAATGCGGGTGGAGCGGGGAATGGAAAGGGGCGGTCGGGCGATGCTGAATTACTCCAGCGGGTTCGGCCGGAAAGGTGTCAAGCATTTCG
>CAZONU010000523.1:931-2806 GCA_964581145.1 uncultured Planctomycetia bacterium | reverse complement strand
CACCGAGAGGGCCCCCGGGACCGCCAGCTTCTTGCCCGTGCGGGTGACGCCCAGCCTGTCGAGCAGCCCGGGGTCGATGTTCATGACCTTGACGCCGGGGAAGTCGGCCAGCTCCAGGCCCAGGCCGAAGGCCTCTATCTGCACGCTGTCGCCGGACGCCAGCCTGCCGAGGTCGCGCGCGGCGAAGTCGGCCATGACGTGCTCGATGCCGCCGTGCTTGCCGGTCACCACCCCGCGCGCGCCCTTGGCCGCGCCGGAGAGCACCCGCACGGAATTGCCGATCTGGGCCAGGGCGTTGAGCGCCACCACCGGGCCGCTATCCTTGCGCGGCAGGCCCAGGGAAGCGCCGGGCTCAATGTGGTCGGCAGCCCAGCCCAGCGCCGGGTCGCCCGAGAGCACGTTGTAAACCACCCCGCCCACCGAGGGCAGCACCCTGGCCTCGCCGGTGGGGCTCACCCGGTAGCTGGCGCGCATGGTCGGCGGGTCCACCTTGGCGGAGACGCCCATGCGGACCAGCCTTTTGACGTTGGTGCGCAGCTTCATGTCGGACCTCGCTTTCTCGAGTCGGCAACGCGCCGAATCTACCCCGCCCCCGCGGGCGCGTCAAGCGGCGGGGGAGTTCCGCCGCGGACCATTTGCTTCCGGCCGGCGATCGGGCATACTGTCCGGCGGGAAGGAGCAGCCGCGATGACCGGGCACGCCAGCGACGCCGCCATCCTGCGGGACCTGGCCGGGCGCTACGTCGAGATCTGCAGCGACCCCGACCAGCAGCGCCGCCGGAGCGAGTGGCGCCGGCACAACAGCCTCAAGCGCGTCGAGCGCCCCCCCATCTACGTGCGCGCCTTCGCCTGGCAGGAGATGCCCGAATCCGAGCCGGCTTGCGGGGACCCGGTCCTCCGCCAGGTCGAAAAGCAGCTGAGGATAAGCATCTTCAGGAGCCGCTTCGACGACGACTTCATCTTCGAGCCGTGGGTCTCGGTCCCCGCGAAGCTGGAGATGCCCGGCGAGGGCATCTGGGGCCCGGCCCTGACCTGGACCGGGAACCGCGCCGGCGGCGGCGCGGGCGTCGTTGAGGCGCCCATCAAGAGGCTCGAGGACATAGAAAAGCTGACCCCCGCGCACCACCGGGTGGACGAGGCCGAGACCGCCCGGCGCTTCGAGAAGGTTTCTGACGCCATTGGAGAGATAATCACCGTCAGCCTGGACCGCAGCCCGCTCTACCGCTGCCCGACCGCCGACATATCCGGCTACCTGGCCCAGCTCCGCGGCCTGGAGCAGCTCATGTGGGACATGTACGACAACCCCGAGTGGCTCCACCGGCTGCTGTCAATCATGCGCGACGGGGTGCTCCGCAACCACGCCGAGGCCGAGGCGGCCGGCGACTGGCGGCGCTCGGGCCACGACAACCAGGCCATGGCCTACGCCGAGGAGCTGCCCGACCCGGCCGCGAACGGCGAGCCCGTGACGCGCAGGCAGCTCTGGTGCCGGATGGCCGCGCAGGAGCTGACCCTGGTCGGCCCCGGGCAGTTCGAGGAGTTCATGTTCCGCTATCAGGAGCCGATCATGGAGCAGTTCGGCCTGGTGACCTGGGGCTGCTGCGAGGAGATGGCCAACCGAATCCCGCTGCTGAAAAGGGTGCCGAACATGAGGCGCATCGCGGTCACCCCGGTGTCGGACGCAGTCGAGTGCGCGGAGCTCATCGGCGACACCCACGTGGCCAGCTACCGGCCCAGCCCCGCGGACATGGTCAGCTACGGCTGGGACGAGGAGCGCGCCCGGGACATCCTCAAGAGGGACCTCGCGGCCTTCAGGGCCAACGGCTGCTATGTTGACATCACCCTCAAGGACGTCGAGACCGTGGAGGGCGACCCGGGC
>CAZONU010000523.1:0-921 GCA_964581145.1 uncultured Planctomycetia bacterium | reverse complement strand
GGTCCGGCTGGCGCGGGAGGTCAGCGCGGAGGTTTTCTGACCGCGGGGCGACCGAGGTTCCCCCGGGTTACTCCTTCGCCTCCTCGGCGCCGAAGTAGTCCTCGTAGGATATGGTGCCCAGGTCCTTGGTATCGAGCGAGGAGTCCAGCGAGGTGTCCAGCGCGGCCACCAGATCCTCCACGGGTTCGGGCTGCGCTTCCGGTCTGGCGCTGGCCTTGGCGCGAACCGGAGGCTTCGCCCTGGAGCCGGCCTTCTTCGCCGGCTTCCCCGCCGCGAAGCGCGCGGCCTTTGAGACCCGCCTGCCGGCGGCCGTGGGGCCCTGCACCCGCCGGGCCAGCGGCGGCTTCTGCTTGGGCTTGGCCCTCGCGCCGCCGGTCAGGCCCAGCGCCTTGCGGAGCATCTCCGGGTCGATCTTGCCGTCGGCGGCGCCGTCGATCATGTCCAGCTCCAGCAGCCGCTCGACGAACTCGCGCTCCTTGATGACGCCCTTCTCGGCCAGCAGCTTGATGAGCGTGAGCTCGACCAGGGCCAGCAGGCCGGTCTGCTGCCCGAGCCGGCGGGCCTCGGCCACGGCGCTCTTCTCCCGGGTCGTCCGGCGGGCCACCTGGCGCGAGAGCCGCCGCAGGCGCGCCGACTCGTCCGGCTGGGTCACGAAGAGGTCCAGGAAATCCATAGTCAGCCCCCCCTCCCGGGCGAAGGCTCCCCCCCCGCCGCACTGCGCGCCGAGCCTACCGGGCGGCGGGGAGTCAGTCAACGGCCGAACCGGAGCGGAGCCCTTCGCCGGCCGCTACTTTATCAGCCGGGCCCCGCCCCAGCCGCCGATGTCGCCGAGGTCGGAGCCGTCGGGCCCGAAGTCCACGATCAGCTCCAGGACCTTGCCGCCCTTGACCTCCACGTCGATGGCCCGCGGCTTGGCCCTCC
>CAZONU010000522.1:0-2812 GCA_964581145.1 uncultured Planctomycetia bacterium | reverse complement strand
GCATGGATAGCTCCCCCAAAGAGAAGTCCATTGGCAATATAGCGCCGCTGCGGCCGACTGTCAACGGCGGCGGGGCGGGGGAGGGCGGCTTACTTCGCTGGCTTCTCCGCCGCGAACTCGTGGGCGCCGGCGTCGAGCTTGCCGTCGCTGGGGCGCTTGGCTTTGCCGTGGGGGTGGACGTACTCGAACTCCGGCGCCAGCGAAAACTTGCCGGCCTTGCCCGGGGCAACGCCCTTGTCGATGCAGGGCGAGCCGGCCCTGAGCCGGAAATCGTACTTGGCGGGATTCACGAAGCCGGCCTCCGCGAGGGTCTTGAATATCAGGTCGCCCCGGGAGTCGCTCCTGCCGTTCTTGATGAGGGGGATGTCCCCCACGCAGACGTTGTTGCGGCTGACGGTGAGGAAGTCCGGCTTGACCTTCTCGGTGCGGATGAACCAGCTCTTCCGGAACCAGAGCTTGTTGTTGGGCTCGAAGATGATGGTGTTGTTGACCACGTGCAGGCTGTTGGTCTTGTGCTTGATGCCCTCCATGCCGTAGGCGATGATGCGGTTGTTGTTGCCCTTGGGGCCCTTGTGCAGGACGTTGCCGACCAGCACGACCACGCCGCCGTTGGGGAAGTCGGCCACCGCGCTGCCGCCGCCGTCGGCCTCGTCGGTGAGCCGGTTGTAGAGCACGTAGTTCTCCTTGGCGCGGCTTTTCAGCAGATGTCCCTCGCGGGAATGGTGCGAGTAGTTGTAGCGGTAAATGAGCTTGTCCACCCGGCCGCTCATGTACAGGTTGTGGGTCGCCGGGTTGGAGTTGTGGCCGCAGTAGGAGAACTCGGTGTGCTCGATGAGCACTTTGCCGGCTCCGCCGAGTATCGCGTCGCGGCAGTTGTGGAACTTGCAGTTGCGGATGGTTAAGTTCTTGCCCTCCGCGCGGATGCCGGCGGCGTTGACCTCGCCGCCGGCATTGCGGAACTCGACGTTCTCGACGGTGATGTCACTGCCCTTGGTGACGAAAATGCCCTTGCGGCCGGCGACCTTGCCCTTGGAGTCGAGCAGGGCCCGGCCCTTGCCGGCTCCGCGGATGGTAAGGTTGCTGGCGCGCACGTAGCAGACGTCGCCGTCGTACTTGCCGGCGGCGTCGATCTCGATTACGTCGCCGTCTTTGGCGGCCTTGATGGCCTGAGAGGGCACCGCGTACTTCTTCCCGGGGCCGACCTGGCGCTTCTCGCCCGCAGCGGCCAGCACCGGGGCCCAGAGCAGCAGGGCGATTCCCAGCAGATAGGGTCTCATCTGAATTCCCTCCTCGCCGCCTACGGAACCGGACACTCCGCGCTGTCGGAGTGCTCGAAGCCGATTACAGTAACCCGGCGGTTTACGCTGTCGGAGACGAAGACCTTTCCGCCGGCCTCGTCCACGAAGGCCGGCCAGGCGAAGCTGAGCCCCTTGTCGTCCGCGTTGCCGTAGCGGCCGAAGCGCGCCAGGCGGTTGCCGTCGGTGTCCAGGACGTCCACGCAGAAGCCGAAGCAGTTGGGCACGTAGACCCGGCCGAAAGCGTCAACGCCCAGGCGGCTGGTCATGCACACGCAGGCGGGGTCGCCCCAGTAGCGCTCCGAGGCGGGCACGATGCCCATGCCCGGGTAGCGCCACTTGACGCCCACCGCCTTGACCGGGTGGTAGAGGTAGCCGGTCTGGTACTCGGCCGCGCCGGCCGGGACGTTCTGAGTCGAGGCCGCCGGGGTCGCGGTCTTGCGCTCCCCGTAGAACTTGCCGCCGCGGCCGTAGAAGCTGCCGCCGTCCGGGCCGAACTTGACCACCGCGCCCAGGTGGTAAAGGTACTCGTTGCGCATGGAGTAGTACCAGGGCGCCGGGCGATAGTGCCAGGTCCACTGCGCCCAGCAGAGCCAGTTGACGGCCGGCACCTTGCCGCGGAACTCGGGCGGCAGCAGCGCGTCCCTGGGCTTGACGTTGACGCCCAGGTAGATGTTGCCTCGCGGGTCGACGCCGATGCCGCAGTCACCGATGCCCATGCCGTCGACCAGCGCGGCCTTCTTGAGCTTGCCGTCCGGGCCGAATACGTCCACGCGGTTCGAGGTCCCCTTCTCGCGGTTGACCCGCAGCAGGTAGATGTCCCCGGCCGGCGAGACGGTCATGCCGCGCATTCCCAGGTTTACGCCCAGGACCGAGAAGGGGGCGGTCCTGACCACGTTGGAGTCTGAACCGGGGAAGTTGAGCGGTTTCCCGGCGGCGTCAAAGCGCAGCAGCTGCTTGCTGTTGTACTTGCCGGTCCCGTAGATGCTCCCGTCCGGCGCCACCGCGAAGTCGCTGACGCTGTCCAGCAGCCGGGTCTTCCTGCCGGTGGCCAGGTCCAGGGCGTCGACCTTGTAGTTGGAAGACAGGTTGTAGACCAGCACGCGGTTCCGCTGGGGGTCGCCGACCACCCGGCCGGGGTGGCCCAGGCCGCCCCCGCGGCCCACCGGCTCGCCGGGCACCAGCTTCCCGCCGTTATCGACGACCGGCAGCAGGCTGTACTTGCTGACGGCCCACAGCTTGGGCGGCGAGGCCCCCGGGTCCAGGGCCATCAGGCTGAAGCCCCTGTCCAGCCGCGCCAGCTGCCTGGGCTGCCCGCCCTGCTTCCAGGCCGCGAACTTGATCAGCTTGGGCTTCCGGCGCGGGGGGGCCTTGGCCCTGCGCGCGGCGCGCCGGACCTTCCAGGCGCGGTACTCCTTCATGGACATCGGCCCGGTGTCCTTGGGGGTGGAGCCCGGCGGGGCCTGCCGGCAGAGCACGTAGACCTCGCCGCTTTTGGGGTGGACGGCGATCTGCTC
>CAZONU010000521.1:0-2813 GCA_964581145.1 uncultured Planctomycetia bacterium | reverse complement strand
CAGCGGCCACAATGTCCGACCAGGGTCCCCTCCGGGAGACCTCAACCCACACTCCAGCATATAGTGAACCTCATATGGGGGTAGTTTGTCAAGTGAAAAACGCGCGAGATTTTCGGGCGCCGGTATAGCGCAGATACACAAAAACAGCACACTGCCCGCACGTTGTGCAAGACCATGTATATCAAGGGGTTGCGGAGATGCCTCTCGACCCGCTGCCGGCCGGCGCCGGAAAGCGCGGGGCCGCCCTCTGCGGGCGGCCCCCTGTCCGGCGTGGTGCGGCCGAGTGGATTTGAACCACGATGGGCCGAAGCCCACTAGCTCCTGAAGCTAGCGCGTCTGCCAGTTCCGCCATGGCCGCTCCGGCAACGGCCCGGGATTATATGCCCTGCGGCCGCGCGGTCAAGCTCAATTGGCGCCCCCGCGCGGTGATGGGACGCGCCAGAGCCGGGCGATTGGGCCAAAGAGGCGGCCCCTTCATTCGTTGTAAGATATGGACAGCAACGTCCCGGACGGCCGGGTGACTGGCTTAGCGGGGCGGCGGTTGCTTACGTATAATGAGAGGCGCTCCCTCGGGGGACGGGAGCGCGGCAGTGGGGGTCTGACCTTGCCACCGGAACTGAGACGCGGCGCGCACGTCCTCTCCTACAAACTGGAGGTCATCCGCGACCGCTGGCGGACCAGCCGGGTGATCGCCGGGCTGCTGACCCTGGCCGGGCCGGCCGCGCTGGCGATCCTGCTGCTCGCCGGGGCCGAGGCTTTCTTCTGCTTTTCGGGCGGCGTCCGCTGGGTGCTCCTGGTGACCGCGCTGTCCGCGCTGGCCGCGGGGCTGGGCCTGCTGGTCGCCCGGCCCATGGTCGAGCGCATCTCCCTGGAACGCGTGGCCCGGCTGGTGGAGCTCCGCCGGCCCGCGCTCGGCAACCTGCTCATCGGCGGGCTGCAGCTGGCGCGCGCCCGGGCCCCGGCGCCGGCCCTGGCCGCCGCGGCGCTGGGCCAGGCGGTGGTCGGCTGCGCCCGCCTGGAGCCGGGCGTCACCGTGGACCGCGACGCCCTCAAGCTCCGGGCCATCCTGGCCGCGGCGTGCTGCCTGCCGCTCGTCGGGAGCTTCGCGCTGTCCCCGGCGCGGATGACCAACGCCCTCAAGCGCCTGGCCATGCCCGGGGCCTTCGTGCCCCGGGTGGGCAGCGTCCGCATCTACGACGACGAGGTCCAGCCCGGCGACGCGGTCGTGCTGGCCGGCTCGGACGTGACCTTCAGGGCCAGGATCGAGCCGGTGGCCGGCGAACGCCACCCCGCCGGCCGCATGTTCTACCGCGAGAAGAAGGGGCCGGAGTTCTCGCGCCGGATGGAGTCCGGCGACGGAGAGCGCTACGCCTACGTGCTGCGCAACCTCGAGCGCGGGCTGCGCTACCGGATTGAGATCGGCGACTCCCAGACCCGCTACTACGCCCTCAACGTCGTTGAGCGCCCCGAGGTCCGCCGCGTGGACCTCGAATACCGCTACCCCCCGTACACCGGCCGGAAGCCGGAGGGCTTCACGAACGTGGCCAACCGCGAGATCCGCGTGCCCGCCGGCACCCGGGTGCGCATCACCGTCCGGACCAACCGCCCGGTCCAGAGCGGCTACCTGGACTTCGGCGCGGGGGGCTCCCGTAAGCTGGAGGCCGCCGCGCTGGGCCTGTCGGCCGCCTTCACCGTCGAGAAGTCCGGCAGCTACGCAGTGGTGGTCCAGGACGCCGAGGGCCACCGCAACCTCAACCCGCCGCGCTATCCCATCGTGGCCCTGCCCGACGCCCCGCCGAGCGTGCGCCTCACCGCCCCGGGCAAGGATCTGGAGCTGCCCGTGGGCGGAAGGCTGTCCGTGGCGGTCTGGGCCACCGACGACTACGGGATGAAAAACCTCAAGCTGGTCTTCCGGCGGAACCGCGGCGGCGAGCTCCAGAAGCTCGCGGAGTGGAAGGACTTCGCCGATCCCCGGAGCGTCCAGGCGACGCGGGGCTGGGTGCTCTCGGCCCGCGACTTCGACCCCGGCGACGTGGTCTTCTACTACGCCGAAGCCGGCGACCGGGTGCAGAGCGGCCGGAGCCCGACCTTCCAGATCAAGCTGATCGATCCGGAGAAGGCCCGCGCCCGGCGGCTCAAGGACCTGGCCGACTTCATCGCCAAGCTCAAGAAGATCCTCGAACAGCAGGGGGCCGCGCGGGCCGGGGCCGGGGCGCTCTTCAAGAGGCCGCCGGTTGACAGGCAGCTGCTGGCCGGCTGCAAGCTGCTCGCCGCCCAGCAGACGGCCATCCGCAGAAACACCATTGCCGCCGCCGAGTTCGCCCCCCTGGAGGACGCGGTGGCCAGGAAGGTGCGCTCCGCCGTGCTGATGCTCGCCGCCGGCCCGGAGCTCGAGGCCCGGAAGGCCGCCGCGACCCTGGCCGCCTCGCTCGCCGCCGCGAAGGGCAAGGCCGGGCAGGTGCTCCTGACCACCACCCAGGATATCATCATCAAGCGCCTCAAGGAGCTCTTGCAGGTGATGGAGAAGCTCGAGGCCCAGGCCACCGAGGAGGACGACGAGGACCCCACCGACCTGCCCGACGACGCCGAGGAGGCCCTCAAGAGCCTGGCCGAGAAGCTCCAGGAGTTCATGGAGGAGCAGAAGAAGCTCATCGAGGCCACCCAGGAGCTGGCCAAGACCCCGGTGGAGGACCTCACCGAGGAAGACAAGAAGAAGATGAAGGCCCTGGCCGCCACCGAGGACAAGTGGGAGAAGTTCCTCAAGGAGGCCCACTCCGACCTCTCCAAGCTCCAGAAGCAGGACTTCACCGACC
>CAZONU010000520.1:0-2824 GCA_964581145.1 uncultured Planctomycetia bacterium | reverse complement strand
GCAGCGGCCCTTCTCGTCGGTGAGCTTGGCGACGAACTCCCACGCGCCCCTGGACCCCTCCGGCACGCCCCGGTCCCAGAGCACCAGGCAGGTTTGCGTGGGGGGCGACCTCGCCGAGGGCCTCGTCGGACCGGTGCCGCGGCGGCCAGCGCGCCTCTTCGGGCACCGGGTCGAAGACCGCGGGGAGGTAGTCGAGCAGCGGAGCGGCCGGCTCCGGGTCCTCGGCGGCGGGCGCCGCGAAGGGGTCCAGCCGCTCGTTCGAGTAGATGATCCTCCGGGCAGGGCGCATGACCGGGACGTGCCGCTCCCCGGCGGGCCGGGGCTCGCGGCGCAGAAGGTAATACCACCCGGCCAGGGCGCAGAGGGCCGCGGCCTGCTGGCCGCCGGCCGCGATTCTGAGCAGCAGCGCCGCGCGCTTACTCATGGCCGCTCCACCCCCGCTCCGGGCCGGATTCCCACCCTCTAAACGACGAAACCGCGGGGCGGTTCACTGCAAAGTGGCGGCCGGGACCCGTGCCCCCGCCGGTCCGCGGCGCCGCCGCGGAGGAGGGCGGCCCTTGTGCGCGGGCTCGCCGGCCGCTAGAATGCGGCCCATGCGCTTCGAGATGCACCGCCGCAAGAAGGGCGATTTCGACGCCGAGCTGGCCTGGGCGGTGATGGGCCTGGTCTGCGCCCTGGGGGTGGTGATCATGCGCCTGGTCCCGGAGCAGTATCATCCGGAGCGGCCCTGCACCTTCCACCAGATCACCGGCCAGCCCTGCCTGACCTGCGGCGGCACCCGGGCGGCCCGGGCGCTGGGCCGGCTGGAGTTCGGCAAGGCCCTGTGCCTGAACCCCCTGGTGGCCCTGTGGCTGATCCTGGCCGGGCCCCACGCGCTGTGGGTCGCCGCTTCCAGGGCGTTCAAGCTGCCGCGGCCGCGGGTGCGGACGGAGCGCCGCCGGGACCGCTGGATACTGGGCGGGGTCCTGCTCGGCCTGGCGGCCGCCAACTGGGCCTACCTCATAATCGCGGGGATATAGCGGCTACTTCTCGAAGTCCGGTATGCGGTTGTCGCCGCTGGCCGACCCGGCCGGGGCCGCCGCGGAAGCTCGCCGCTTCATTTTGACAGCTTGGCCTCGATATCGGCGGTGCCGAGGCTGGGGAGCTCCGCAGCGGAGAACTGCTTTATTTTCTCGAAATCCAGGTTGCGGTAGACCTGCCTGATGTGCAGCACGCTCTGCTCGTCGATCATGGTCTTGGTCTTCTTGAGGTCGGCGAAACAGGTGTCCAGCAGGCCGCGGTGGCGCTCCGCGCCGGTGAAGTCGGGGTTCTGGGGGTCGACCTTCTTGAGCTCGGTGATCATGTTCGCGTAGTGCTCGTTGATCTTGTTGATGTTGTGGTTCACCTTCCCGGGGTTGAACGCGCCGCCCCAGGCCTCGCGCTCCGGCTTCAGCGACGAGTCGAAGCAGCCCCGGTGCCAGAGGCTGAGCAGGACCACTATGGCCAGGCCGACCACCAGCACGGCGGGCAGGACTTTCCCCAGCGTCAGTTTCTTCCCGGCCTCGTCGAGGCCCAGGCGCCCGGCGAGCGTGGACTTGAGCCTGGCTTGCTCCGAGTAGTGCTTGATCTTGTGGAGCATGCCCTGCTGGTGGATGAGCTCGTCCAGCTCGCCGGCGTTCAAGTGCCCGAGCTCCACCATCATCTCGCCGATGCGCCGGGATTTCTTGCCCTTCTTGATGGCCATGAGCTGGGCGGTCTCGCAGGCGTTGAGCGCGCGCCGGGCCGCGCGCAGCTTGGTCTCGTCCGCGTGGCGGTTTCTGAGGTGCCTGAGCAGCTCCGTCCCGAAGTCGCTGGTCTCGGCGTAGGCGCGCTTCACGGCCTCGAGCTGCTGGGCGTCCACGCCCTGCTCGGTGAGGAACTGCTCCAGGGACTTGGAGGCGTCCAGGCCCCCGCCGCCGGTGGAGTAGAACTTGGCCAGGTCCGTGCCGCTGACCAGCCCGCTGATCATCACCAGGCGCAGGAGCATGGACTCGTCGAGCGGCCGGCGCAGGCGTTCGCTTATCGAGGGCAAGACAGACTCCTCCCCGGGCTTGGAGCGGGTGATGGGGATCGAACCCACATAGTCGGCTTGGAAGGCCGATGCTCTACCATTGAGCTACACCCGCCCGGTCGGCTTTCTCCCTCCTACTTGTCACTCAGCGCGGCGATGCCGGGGAGCTCCCTGCCTTCCAGGAGCTCCAGGCTGGCGCCTCCTCCTGTGGAGATGTGGTCTATCTTATCGGCGACGCCGCTCTTCTCAACAGCTGATACCGAATCGCCCCCGCCGATGATGCTGGTGGCCTGGCTGGCGGCCAGGGCCTTGGCCAGCTCCACCGTGCCCGCGGCGAACTTCTCCATCTCGAAGACGCCCATGGGTCCGTTCCAGACCACCGTGCCCGCCGAGGCGACTTTGGCCTGGTAGGCCTCGAGGGTCCCGGGCCCGATGTCCAGGGCCATCCAGCCCTCGGGGATGCCGTCGAGGGGCACGGTCTGCGTTGCGGCGTCCTCGGCGAACCTGTCGGCGACCACGTGGTCGGCGGGCAGGAGCAGCTCGACGCCCCTGGCCCCGGCCGCCTCCAGGAGCTCCGCGGCCAGCTCCAGCTTGTCCTCCTCCACCTTGGAGGCGCCCACCGGCAGCCCCTGGGCCTTCAGGTAGGTATAGGCCATGGCCCCGCCGATGAGCAGCGCGTCCACCTTGCCGAGCAGGTTCTCGATGACCCCGATCTTGTCGGAGACCTTGGCCCCGCCGAGCACCGCCACGAAGGGCCGCTGGGGCGCCTCCAGCGCCCCGGAGAAGTACCGCATC
>CAZONU010000519.1:0-2832 GCA_964581145.1 uncultured Planctomycetia bacterium | reverse complement strand
GCCAGATTCAGAGAATAACCAGGAGCGCCCGTCTTTCATTGTATCAGATGCGCTTCGAGCGCCTGGGTCCTGCCGCCTCAACCCTCTTTTCCTCACCCATAACGCCCTATATAATGTAAGCGCGGGCCGCGTTTTGCAATCAAGTTCGGGGCGCGGGGGGACGATATTGAGTATACCCGAGTATATCCATGATGTTGCTCGGGCCCAGGGACCGCGGAGGACATCCATGAGGCTCAGCACCTGCCAGGCCGCCCGGCTCATCGGGGTCAGCCGCAACACCCTGCTGCGCTGGTTCCGCGAGGGCCGGGTGGCCGACGTCGGCCGCGACCGCAACGGCTGGCGCTTCTTCACCGCAGACGACGTCGCCCGCATCCGGGCCTGCGCCGACCGCAGGACGCCCCCGTCATCCGCCGCGGAAAGAGGGGTGGCCGGATGAGAAGCTGGCTGCCGCTTCTGTTCGCCGCTCCGCTGGCCGCCGCCGGCTGCGCGCCCAAGGAGCCCCCCCTGCCCCGCGACGCGGTGCCCACCCCCCGGAGCGCGGCGATCCTGAGCTCCTACACCCGGCAGGCCCCCCGCCCGGAGCCGGCGCCGCGCGCGCTGCCCGCTGCCGCCGGCCCGGAGGGCCCCGACGTGGAGCTCCCGGCGCTCACCCGGCGCCCCTGGCTGGAGCCGCCGCGCACCCTGCCCTATCCGGAGCGGCCCGCCACCGCCGCGGGCGCGACGGGGACGACCCGGCCCCCCCCGGCCAAGGACGTCCTCCGCCCCGGCGACCGGATTGCAGTGACCGTCGCCGGCCACCCGGAGTTCGGCGGCGTCTGGACGGTCGGCGCCGACGGCCTCCTGGACATTCCCGACGGCGGGGCCTTCGGGGTCGGGGGGTTCACCGGGGAGGCCTTCGCCGCGGAGGTCAAGCCGGTCAAGGGTTTCACCCTTCCGGACGTCGCCCGGATCATCCGCGAGCGGCTGGGGCGCTACACCCATCGCCAGCCCCGGGTGGAGGTCAAGCTCCTCCGCCGGCGGAAGGGGTGAGCCGTGGCGGTCATGAGGATATCGCGGGTCATCCGCCGGGCCAGGAGCGCCGCGCGGAAGAAGGGCATTCCCCTGGACAAGCTGCTGCCCGTCGCCGAGGGGCTGGTCGGCGTGCTCCTGGGGCTCTCGGTCGGCTGGATCGCCTGGGCGATCGTCCGGGGGACCCTGGTCAACTACCGGGCCGAGACGGTGCTGGAGATATCCATAGACGCTTCCAAGCTGCCCGAGGACGAGCAGGGCGCCGCCGCCTCCCGCCGGACCGAGGCCGCCACCAGGGTCCGGGACGAGATTCTGGGGGCCGCGTTTCAGGAGGAGTGGAAGGAGGAGGCCCTCGAGAAGATCGGGCTGGGCGGGACCTGCCGGCTCGACGCGGTCATGCACAAGGACCGCGAGGGGCAGGAGACCGGCGACGTGGTGCTGACCTGCAGCGGCCGGCCCAGTCGCGCCGCCCGGCTCGCCCTGCTCGACGCCCGCCGGCGCATCGCCGAGCGCGAGAAGCCGCTGACGCTCAAGCCGCTGGACCTGGACAAGGATATGGACGAGGTCAGGGGCCGGATCGCCAGGATCGAGAGGGACAAGCGCAGCAAGGAGCAGGAGCAGGAGAGACTCAAGCCCTCGCTGGAAGAGGACCGCCGCCGCCGGGAGCGTGACGACAACATCAGGGCTGCCCGCCAGAGACACGGGAAAGCCGCCGGGCTCCTGGCCGTGAAGGCCGCCAGGGAGCAGGAACACAAGGACGAGATGAAGGGGCTCCAGGGCGAGCTCGACGAGAAGCGGCGCGCCTTCCCCGGCCTCAAGCCCCTGGAGGAGGCCGAGATGGCCCGGCGGCTCAAGGAGCAGCAGGAACTGAAGCGGCTCCTGACTCCCGAGGCCCGGGCCGACAGCACCGAGCAGCACCCGGTCAGGAAGCGCCTGAGGGAAATCCAGGTGGAGCTGAAAATCAGCGAGCTGCCCGGGAAGATCAGCAGGGAGCAGGCTGCGCTTCGCCAGATCGCGAAGCTGCGCGGCGACGAAGCCGCGGCCAGGAAGGCCCTTGCGGCCCTTCGGGGGAAGTACGCGGAGGACGAGGAGCGGGACGCGGCTCGCCGGAAGCAGCGCGATGCGGTCCGGGGCGACCTCACCAGGATTGTCAAAGACCTGAGGAGAGCCGAGGAGGATCTCGCCAAGCTGAAGAGCAAGCCCCACCTGCCCGTCGCCGTGGGGGCCGACCGCGCGCTGGGCGGGCGGGCGCCGGCCGCCGGCTGGATCTTCTACCTTCTGGGCGTCGTCGGCGGGGTGGGCCTCGTCGTGGTGGTCCACCGGCGGGTGGTGCCCATGCTCACGCTGATCGAGGACGAGGTCACCCTGGCGGACAAGCTGCGGGTGCCGGTGCTGGGCAAGGTCCCCCGCCTGGCCATGCTCGAGCGCCGCTAGAAAGCCGAGAGGGAAGCTGCCATGCCCGGACTGGGCGACGCACTCAGCAAGGCCTTCGAGGACTCGGTGCACGACCTCGACGCCCTGGTGGACAAGGCCGCCCGGGGCGAGGAGGACACCGCCGAGTCCGAGGCCCTCGAGGCGCCTCCCCCCGACCCGGGGGACGCCGCGGGGGAAGAGGAGCAGCCGGCGCCGGCGCCCGAAGCCGAGGGGGTCAGCCGGAGCGAGAAGACCCGCCTGCTCGACCCCCGGGACCTGCCCGACGGGGGCGAGTCGCTGGCCGAGCCCCCGCCCCCGCCGCCGTCGGAGGAGGCGCAGGGACCGGCCCCGGTCGAAGAGGGCGAGCCGGAAGCCCCCCCCGGGCCCGCCGAAGAGCCCCCTGCCCCGCCC
>CAZONU010000518.1:0-2867 GCA_964581145.1 uncultured Planctomycetia bacterium | reverse complement strand
GGCGACGGGGAGGCCTTCGCGATCCTGGTGAGCAACCCCGAGCTGGCGGCGCGCGTGAAGCTGGATCTGCGCCTGGTCGAGGCCGACCGGGTCACTACTCCACTGCATCTGTCGCTCACTGAGAACCTGGTCGACGGCATCGTCTTCGACGATCACGGCAATCCGGTCTCCTACCATGTGCTGCGGGAGCATCCCGGCGCGGCGTTCGTGGGCTTCGGGATGGAGTCCGACCCGGTGCCGGCAGAGTCCGTGATTCACCTCTTCCGCGCCGACCGGCCTGGTCAGAACAGGGGAGTGCCCGAGATCACGCCGGCGCTGCCGCTCTTCGCGCAATTGCGCCGCTTCACGCTCGCAGTCCTGGGCGCCGCCGAGACCGCGGCCGACTTCGCGGGCGTGCTCTACACCGATGCGCCGCCCAACGGCGAGGCGACCGACATCGAGCCCATGGACACGATCGAGCTGGAGTCGAGGGCGCTCTTGACGATGCCCGGCGGCTGGAAGATGGGCCAGGTGAAGGCCGAGCAGCCGGCGACGACGTACGGGGAGTTCAAGAAGGAGATCCTGAACGAGATCGCCCGGTGCCTGAACATGCCCTTCAACGTGGCTGCCGGGAACAGCTCGGGCTACAACTACGCCTCCGGCAGACTCGACCATCAGACCTACTTCAAGTCCATCCGTGTTGACCAAGCGCACATCGCAAGCGTGGTTCTCGACCGCGTCTTCGAGGCGTGGATGAACGAGGCGGTGCTCGTGGAGGGACTGCTTCCACAGGAGCTGCGCACAGTGAGCGCGCGCTTCCCGCACCAGTGGTTCTGGGACGGCGTGGAGCACGTGGATCCCTTCAAGGAGGCCCGGGCGCAGGAGACGCGCCTGAAGAACCGCACCACCACGCTGGCGCACGAGTACGCCCGCCAGGGCAAGGACTGGGAAACCGAACTCCGCCAGCTGGCCCGCGAGAAGAAGTTGATGAACGAGCTCGGGCTCACTGAGGCCGAGGCGCAGCCTGTGAAAGAACCGACCGGTGCCGCTGCCTGAACCGAAGGAGGGCGAGAGTGAGAAGGCGTTTCTCGATCGTTGCATGGGAGACAAAGTAATGGTCAAGGAGTTCGAGAAACCGGGTCAGCGCCTCAAGGTCTGCGAGGCCCAGTGGAAGCGCGGCAAGGCCGAGGCTGCTGTGCCGGCGAATCTCGTGCTGCGTACCGAGGCGAGCGACGTAGCCATCCAGGCGGCCGAGGACGAGGAGAAGAAGCTTCGTCGCTTCACCATGAAGGCCTACACCGGTGGGGTCATGCAGCTTACCGGCTGGGCCTTTCCTGTGGTCATAGATCTCGTCGGCCTGCGTGTTCCCCGCAAGAGCCGGCCGATCCTCAAGGATCACAATTCCGCGCTGATCGTCGGCCACAGCGAGAACGTGAGCAAGCAGAACAGCACGCTCGCAGTCAGTGGCGTGATCTCCGGTGCCGGGCGGGTCGCCCAGGAGGTGGTGGATGCCAGCGAGAACGGCTTCCCCTGGCAGGCCTCGGTGGGCGCCCGTGTGGAGAGAGTGGTCTTCGTGCCCGAGGGCCGGAAGGTCAAGGCCAACGGGAAGGAGTTCATCGGGCCGCTGTACGTGGTCCGCAAGTCGACGTTGGGAGAACTGAGCTTCGTCGCGCTGGGTGCCGACGAGGAGACGAGTGCCAGGGTGGCGGCCTCTGCCGCCTTTGAGAAGACGGAGATTCTGAGCATGAATTTCGAGAACTGGATCAAGGCGCAGGGGTTCGAACTGGCGGACCTGAGCGAGGAGCAGACCGCGAACCTGAAAGCGGTCTTCGAGAAGGGCGAGAGCGCGGACGCGAGCGGGCAGGCCGGCCACGTCGAGGACGAAGGCACGGTGACCGCCACGGCGGTGGAGGACGAGCCGGCTCCCCAGGAGCCCGCGGCCGAGCCCAATCCCGTGGAGGACATCCGCGCGGAGGTGGCCAGCGATCTGGAGCGCATTGCCGCGGTGAGGAAGGTCTGCGGCGAGGACCACCCCAGCATTGCCGCCCAGGCCATCAAGGAGGGCTGGAGCGTGGAGAAGACGGAGCTCTCCGTGTTGAGAGCTTCGCGGCCGAAGGCGCCGGCTGTGACCAGCGGCACTCCTCCGACCAGCGCGGAGATTCTGGAGGCGGCTGCCTGCCTGAGTGCGGGCATCAGCCAGGAGGCGGTGGCCCGGAGCTGCGGCGACCGTGTTGCCGAGGCCGCCTACCCGATGCGGAGCATCGGCCTGAGGGAACTGGTGGCCGAGTGCGCGCGCCTCGAGGGCATGGACGTTCCTCGGGTGTTCGGCGACGGGACCGTGACCATCCGCGCCGGCTTCTCCACCGTGAGCCTGCCGGGCATCCTCGAGAACGTCATGAACAAGACCATGCTGGCGGCCTACCAGACGGCGCCGATCGCTGCTTTTGACGTTTGCAGCGTGGGCAGCGTGAGCGATTTCAAGGAGGTGACCCGCTACCGCCTGCTGGGCACCGGCGGCTTCGAGAAAGTTGCCCCTGACGGGGAGCTGAAGCACGGGAAGCTCAGCGAGCAGCAGTTCAAGAACCGCGCCGACACCTACGGCCAGATTCTCATGTTGACCCGGCGGGACATCATCAACGACGACCTCAACGCGTTCCTGGACATCCCGCGGCAGATGGGTCGGAGCGGCGCCGAGAGCATCGACGACCTCTTCTTCTCGCTGCTCTTGTCCAACCCGGGCAGCTTCTTCAGCGTGGCGAACGGCAACTTCCTCTCGGGCGCGGACACTGCGTTCGGGCCCGACAGCCTGACCAGCGCGAAGACGCTCTTCAGGAAGCAGAAGGCCGGCCCGGGGAGCAAGGCCAAGGACAAGAAGCCGATCAACATCC
>CAZONU010000517.1:0-2877 GCA_964581145.1 uncultured Planctomycetia bacterium | reverse complement strand
CCTCCAGCAGGGCCGCCTGGGTCTTGGGCGGGGTGCGGTTGATCTCGTCGGCCAGCACGATGGAGTTGAAGATGGGGCCCTGCAGGAACTTGAACCTGCGCTCGCCGGTCTCGGGGTCGTCCTGGATGACCTCGGTGCCGGTGATGTCCGCGGGCATGAGATCCGGGGTGAACTGGATGCGCGCGAAGGAGAGCGAGAGGGATTTCGCCAGCGAGCTGATCAGCAGGGTCTTGGCCAGCCCGGGCACGCCCACCAGCAGCGCGTGGCCCCGCGCGAAGATGGAGATGAGCACCTGCTCGACGACTTCATTCTGGCCGACTATTACACGTCTGAGCTCCGTCTGGATGGTCTCGTAGGCCGCCTTGAGCTTATCCACCGCCTCGGTGTCGGAGATCTCCGGGAGCGGCGCGGCCGCGCCGGCGGGGACGATCTCGCCGCACTTGCACTTGAGCGGCCGGTCGGCCTTCTCGTCGGGGACCTGGTACTTCTTGCCGCACTTGGGGCACTCTCTGACGGGCATAGCCACCTCCTCCCGGACCCTGGCCGGCCAAGCCGCCGGCTCAATAGCATTATATACACCCACGGGCCCGGTAGCGAACCAAGAATTCATGATAAATCTTTGCAAATGAGCGACTTGCGCGCGCCCGCAAACAAAAACGGCCTCGGCACCCCGCTGCGGTGGGGGCTCGCGGCGCCGATTCGGCGGTTGGCATCTCCTGATTACATAATGGGCGCCCCCGGGGTTTGTGACGCCCCGTATTCTCCAAAACTGTTTTCATTCGATATTCTTATCGTGTGCCTGACGGGCTTGAATGCCGCACCTTGGGGGGGTAGACCAGCCCGGCGGTTTTGGGGAAGCCGGAGGTCGCCTCTCCTGAGTCAAGTATGGGCGAGCCTACAGGACAGAGGAACGTTCAAGAGACTGCTGGACAGGCCACTCGGTGTCTCTGTCTTTCAGAAGTTCTCAGGTGGCCCAGCTTGAGTACGAGAAGGAGGCTTTGTTTTTCGAAGAGGCTTGTAGAGTTCCCCAAAATAGTACCTTGCCATGTTACCTGGTGTTGCCTTCCACTTATTGAACTTCGCTAGCCCATCCTTCCCCAGAAGTTTGCCTAGTTCAGCCTCGGTTACCTGGGCGATGGTCTTGAACTTCTCCAGAGTATTAGGCGCATGGAGGTTGAATCGGCGGTGGTGCCGAATGGCAGTGAACCCTTTGCGCAAATGGGCCTTCAGCATCTCTTCGAGGCGCTTGCGCTTCGCAGCATTCAAGGGGAGGTCCTTATAGAGCTTCGACAATTCTCTTCGCAGTATCCCCCAGTGTGCGGCTACAGCCTTCCTGACCCGGAAGTCCTTGTAGTCCTCCCCGTCCAGGAAGAACTCTCCCTTGCTCATACCCCAGTTCTTTGTCCCTCGGTCTGCCTTGCGCCACGAGTCAAAAGCCCGCCAAGTCTCTGCTGGCAGGGATTTCTTGAGCGCTGCAAGTGTGACTGGAATGCTTGACTTGAGACGTTCGTTGGCCCTGACAGATCCGGTGAGCTTTCCCGCTTCCATCTTCTTCAAGACAGCTTCTACTGGGACGAAATGCTTGTCAAATATCGGCTGCAACTCTTTCCACTTGGCTTCTTTGAGTTTGAGAGTTCTCTTCATGTCAGCCAGTACTTCGGCGTACCTGGTGCGGTAACGGTCAGTTATGGCCTTCAGCCAACCCGGTCGTCCTCGGGGGGGTGTCCGGGACACGGTTGGTTTCGGCTTCTTGGCCTCCTGGATGATGGCCGCAATGCGCTTCCGCACAGCCGAACGGCTGAGTTCCTCTTCAAGACTGGGTCTGGCCTCCAACTTAGCCAACCGGCCTTCAACAGCGCTCAGGGTCTTGCGCACCTCCGCCAAGTCGTCCTTGACAGAGGTGTCTTCCGGAGGAGGTCCCTTCACAGCAAACCGGCTGGCCGCAAAGTAACCACCGGCCCCGATGATTGCACCGAGCAGAATCGCGATGGGAATCAGTGCCTTCTTCATCTGTGCAGACCTCCCGCGGAAAATGTTGGCATCCTAGCTCAACTTATTGTAACCCCTGCGAAGTATCCAGCGCCATCTCTTTCCGACGCGCCTCAGCGCGTGCCCAGGTCGTCGCCATCTTTCCCGGAAGTGAAGAGGTAATATATCTTGGGCCGCTTGTTGGCGTCGGGCGTTGTGCCGTCGTTGGTCTCGTCCTTGCCGTTCTTGCCGACCGACCAGACCACCACCTCGCTGTTATTGGGGTCGACGCGAATCTTTATCTCCCGGCCCCAGGCGTCCACCAATGTCTTGCCGCCGCCCAGGTCCCTGATGCACCGGTCCGGCACCCCGCGCAGGAAGTTCTCCGCGGTGTTCACCGGCCCCTTGCCGCTGAGCTCGGCGTAGACCGCCGCCGTCTTTATCTCCACCTCGCCGGCCTTCCCGGCCAGCATCTTCTTCTCGACCTCGGTGGCCTTGAGCCAGGGGTAGCTCTGGTAGGTCTGTTTGTACGTCTCCAGGGCGCCCTGGACGGTCCCCACCATGGCCCGGGTGAGCGCCTTGTTGGCGTGGTTCATGGCCGCGGCCACGATGGCGAAGACCAGGCCCATCAGAATGCTGATGATGCAGATGACCACCAGCAGCTCAACCAGCGTGAAGCCCCGCGGCCGGCGCTCGCGCATATCGGGTCCTCCCAAAGGGGCTCTGGCGTCCCCCATTCTAGTAGCCCGCGGGGGCCCTGCCAAGACCCGATATCCCCGAAAGACATGAGCGCCGCGGCCCCGCCCGCTTGACTCCGCCACGCCGGAACCTACAATAGCAGAACGTCTTCTGACCAGCGGAAGCGAAAGCGAGGAGCAGCGTGCCCGAGAAGCCCGACCAGTTCTTCGA
>CAZONU010000516.1:0-2881 GCA_964581145.1 uncultured Planctomycetia bacterium | reverse complement strand
TCGACACCGCGGCGAAAAAGACCTGGAAAGTCCTTGCCCCGAAGCTCGAGCGGCTTGGACTACTGACCGAGATCGATGGTGATGTCCTAGCCTGTCTTTGTCAGATTCGGTCCAGGTTGATCGCTCTGCATAGGCAGGTGAGGAAGAACCGCGATAATTCGGTGTTGCAAAAAGACCTCCAGAGGGCTGAACGCCAGTATTACCAACTTTTCAGGTTATATGCCGGAGAATTCGGCCTGACCCCGAGAGGAAGGACGGGTTTGGCTGTTAAGAGAGTTGATGAGGAGGATGACGAAGATTTATTGACTTAAAAATTGGAGGGATGAAATGAGTGTTTTAGGCAGGCTGAGCGTTATCCTGGGGCTGGATACCAGAAGATTCAAGGGCGAGGTGCAGATGACCAAGCGGGATGTGACAATTCTTTCCGCTAAAATTCTCGCCCTGGGCACCGCCGTTTTATATATAACCAAGAGATTCGCCGATGCGGCCGGCAAGGTGGAAGATTACAAGACCCGGCTGAAAGTCATGCTGCGCTCGCAGGAAGAGGGCAACCGGCTGCTCAAGGAAATGACCCAGTATGCCAGCCGGGTGCCTTTCACCTATGAAAAAGTCATGCAGTCGGCCACCGCCCTGTCGGGAATAATGAAAGGCGGGGTGGACCAAATTTCAGCCTGGATGCCGTTGATCGGCGACCTGGCTGCAGCCGCCGGCCTGGGGATCGAGATCACCACCGAGCAGGTGATCCGTATGTATTCCGCCGGCGCATCCGCCGCCGCAGGCGCAGGCGCTAGCGCCCCGCGGCCTCACTCCGCCGAGGCCCGGGGCTGGCCGCCAATCAGGACGAAGCGCACCCGGAACATTTTCTCGGAGTCTACCGCCTTGCCGCCTTCAGTTTTCGGGAGAAACCGGCCGCGGCGCAGGCCGCCCAGCCCGGCGCGGTCCAGGGCCCGGTGGCCGCTGGAGGTCACCAGCTCCACCCGCCCCGCGCGCCCGGAGGCCAGCACCTCGACGCGAAACGCCGCGACGCCCTGCCAGCCGCGGCGCCGGGCGCGCTGGGGATAGGTCACCGTGCAGCGGGCCACCGCCGCGGCGCGGCTGCCGGTGATGCCGGTCCTGACCCGGGGGCGCGATGGCTCGGGCCGCGGCTTGAGGACCTCTTCCGGGATGGGCGGCGTTTCGATCTCGATATTCCGGCGCGGTTCCGGTTCCGGCTCGGCGGGCTCTTCGGGCGCGGGCATGAGCGGGCGCTCGCGGGGCCGCTCGAGCGGCGCCGGCTCGCTGACCTCTATTTCCGGGACCGCCGGCGAGAGCTCGGCGCTGGCCAGCGGCGAGGAAATGTCTACGTCTATGGAAATATTTCCGGGCTGCTGCGCGGCGGCGGCCGGCTCGGTCAGCAGCAGCCCCGCCCCCCAGGCCAGCACCGGCAGGTGAATGGCCGCGGCCAGCACGGCGCAGAGGGCCAGCTCCGACCGGCTCCCGGCGGGGACCGCGCGCGCCGGCTGCGCGCTCACTTGTAGGCCGCCTTTATCAGCTCGGCCAGGACCTCCCGGCCCTCCTCGTTGGGGTAGCGGCCGGTGACCTTGCCCTTGCCGAGCGCGCCCTCCGGGACCCAGTGCTCGTCTTCCAGGAGTTCGTCGGTCTTCAGGAAGCGGGTCTTGTAGACGGCGGCGGCCTGCTGGCAGTGCTTCGCGTAGGCGGTCAGCTGCCTGCCCGGCACCCGCTTGGTGAGCGGGGGGACCAGCGCCACGCGCGTGACCTTGGCGCGCTTGAGGCGCGAGAGTATCCAGTCCAGCCCCTGGCGGTAGCGCCGCGGCTCGGTGGCCATTTCCGGGTCCTCCGGCGGGGCCACCAGCACGACGAGGTCCGCGCCCCTGGCGGCCGGCACCACCCGGGACTCCACCAGCTCCACCAGGCGGTAGATGCCCTGGGCCGGGGCGGCCCGCGGCGCGCCCTTGCCTGCGGGGGGGGCCAGCTCCACTATCTTGAGCCTCCTCGCGCTGCCGGCCAGGCGGTCCTGGTAGCTCTTGCCGCCGGCGGCGGCCAGGCGCGGCCCGGCCAGCACCACGCTCTCGGCCCGCGAGCGGCCCTTCTCCCATATCCAGCGGATCGGCTTCCACTTGTTGTCGACCTTGGCGACGCGCTCCTCCAGGGTCAGGATGATCCGGTTGCCGCCGGCGACTATTCCGTTCCAGGCGGCGCGCGCGCCCTTGGGCCAGGGTTCGTCCTCCCCGACCAGCCGGGCCTGCCCGGAGGCCAGCACCTCGTCGCGGGACTTGAGCTGGTAGCAGAACAGCCGCGCGCCCTTGGGCACCCGCAGGAAACCGCGCACGACGGTGAAATGCTTCTTGGTGACGCCCTTTGCCCAGCCGGGCTTGAGCGCCTTGCTTCGCGCCACCTGCTTGAAGTGCCAGGAGACCTCGAAGGGCAGCTTCTCCCTGAGCTTGGGGTGCCGCTCCACGCGGAAGGAGTAGGCCAGCTTCTCGCCGCGGTACATGAAGGCCGGCAGGTAGTCGACGATCAGGCTGAGCTTCCCGCGCTCATCGGCGCGTTTCTCCCCGGCGGACAGCGCCGCCGGCGCGGCCGCGGCCAGCGCGGCCAGGAGCAGGGCGGGGGCCCGTCGCATCACGTCGTCCTCAGTCCTCCGTCTCGACGCTGAGGCCCAGCTCCTCCAGCTGGCGCTCGCCGACGTCCCCCGGCGCGCCGGTCATGGGGTCGATGGCCCGCTGGGTCTTGGGGAAGGCGATCACGTCGCGGATGCCCTCCTGGCCGAGCATCACCGCGACCACCCGGTCGAAGCCCGGGGCGATGCCCGCGTGCGGCGGGGTGCCGTAGGCGAGCGCCTCCGTGAAGAAACCGAAGCGCTCGGCGATTTCCTCTTCGG
>CAZONU010000515.1:0-2881 GCA_964581145.1 uncultured Planctomycetia bacterium | reverse complement strand
GGTCTTCCCGCGGCGCGGACCCTTGATCACGTTCCAGAAGTCCAGGCAGATGCGCCCGATGCCCTGCTTGCCGCAGAAGAGGCCCCGCTCGGCCATGGTCCGATAGGAGATCAGCGTGGTGGCGTTCTCGTGCCCGGAGACCCGGAAGTAGGCCGTGCCCGGCCAGCCGCGGTAGGTGTGGATCGGCGGGAGCGCGGGCGCGTCCGGGCTGACCATGCTCATCCCGTAGCAGTGCTCGTGCAGGCTGACCACGTTATCGCCCACCTTGCTCACGCGGTAGGGCACCTTGCTCTTGGTGGTCACGTGGCAGCCGCGGTGCCAGCGGGCCTGCCCGCCGGGGAAGGCCGCGCTGGCGGTCTTGAAGACCTCGTTGGGTGCGGTGGAGCACGAGAGGATGCCCACGCTCATGGCCTTGCCCATGCCCGCCTTCGCGAGCCGCGCCTGGACCTCGGCCAGGACGGGCCCCCAGAAGGCGGCCGCCTCGGGCTTTCCCCACAGGGGCACCTGCATAGAGGAGCACTTGCCGGTCTTCTTGTCGATGACCTGCACGGTGCACTTGTTGGTCACCGGCCGGCAGCTCCAGCCCCCCGCGTGCCAGATCTGCAGGCAGACGTAGTCCAGCTTGCCGCAGTGTTTCACCGCCGTCTTGAGGTAGCGGTCGAAGATCGAGAAGTCGTAGCCGTAGCCGTTCGGCTTCTTGATCCAGACGATCATGCCCTCGGGGTCGCCGAACTGGGTCTCGTCGACCACCGATACGTTGATCATCTTGTTGCCGATGCGCCCCAGGAGCGCGAAGCTCCTGTCGATGAGCTTCCAGTGCTTCTCGCTCCAGGGCTTGACGTTGTACTGCAGGGCCAGGCTGGTCGGCGACTGGTAGACGCCCATGTAGGTGCGGTAGTGCCGGGGGTCGGGCAGCGTCCAGTCGGCGACGCTGAGCTCGACGGGCACCTTGAAGCTCCTGCCGGAGGCCGTCACCGAGATGTCCCCCTTGTATTCGCCGGGCTCCGCGGCCTGGGGCACCTTGACCCTGAAGATGATCGGCAGCACCGCGCCGCCGCCCCCGGCCGGCGCCACGCTGGCCGGGGGTTTCTCCGAGAGGGCGTCGCACCAGGCGCCGTAGGTTCGCGCGCCCCAGTCCATCCGGCCGTAGAGCACGGTGACGTTCTTCGCGGGGATGCTGCCGCCGGCGCCCTTCAGGGCCGCCGGGGCCGCCTTGACCCCGCCGATGGGGCTGCCCGAACTCACCACCACCTGCCCGCAGAAAGAGCCGTTCTTCGCGCCGACCAGCTTGACGGGCCGCAGCTTCTCGTTGGGATCGCCGTAGTCGTGAACGGTCACCCGGTCGTTGCGGTCGTGGTTCCAGACCTGCACGCCCTGTGGCCGGGAAACGTTGGGGACGGCTCCCGCGCCGGCGCACATCAGCCGGACCTCGGCGAGGTCGGCGTGCGGCCACCTGGCATTGTGGTTCTTCTTGACGAACCACTTGGTGCAGAGAGGCAGGTAGGGGCTGCGGTGCAGCTCGATGGCCAGGACGTTGACGCCGCGCTTGAGCGCCGCGGCCGGCAGCTTGACCGGGCCCATGGTGCGCAGGCGCATCTTCCTGTGCCTGGCCGCGTCGGCCTGCCTGTACATGGACAGGAACTTGCCGCCGGAGTCGCGGTAGTGCTTCTCCGCGTAGGGCTGGGCATAGGTGGTCAGGGAAACCTTCCCCTCGGGCATGTCCGCCCGGTGGACCTCCTTGCCGTTGAGGTAGACCACCGCGCCGCCGATGTACTTCGCGGAGAGGTACAGACCCGCCCCCGCCGGATTCGTGACCGTGAACTTGCCGCGCAGACAGACCTGTGCGGTGGAGAAGCGCCCGAAGGCCAGCCAGCGGCACCACTTGGGCCGGGAGCGCGGCCAGGCGGAGTCGTCGAAGTCGGCTTTGGGCCAAGCGGCCGGCGGCGGGGAGCTCACCAGATGCTCGACGATGCGGCGCTGCCCCCACTTCAGCTTCCTGGTCAGCAGCTTGACCTCGTCGCCCTCCTTGTAGGTCGGGCGCTGCAGCGTCACGTGCCAGCGCCAGCAGCTGTCCTCCGTGAGGATCGGCTTCGCGCCGGCGGGAACGTTCGCGGCCGCCGCCCGGCCGCCGCCGCCCAGCGCCGCCGCCGCGCCGAGCAGCACCGCGGCAATCTTGACTTTGGTCCGGGCCCTGGTCTTGGCCTTCATGGTTACCTCCGCCGGTGAGAGGGCGGCCGTCCGCGACCGCTCGCCCTTTCATTATAACATATTTACGCTCGGCGCCCAATTGAGAGGGGATTCCGGGGGAGAAGCAGCTCACATTTGTGCCTGCTCGGCCTAACGCACTGGGACACAGGCAGATATGAAGCAGCGCGAGCTGGTCAGACGGCTACTGAATTGTGCAGGTTTCCTCGGCGGCGTAGACCAGCTTCGCGCGCAGGAGGCGCTTGTTCATGCTGTCGCCCATGTAGGCGTACTTGTCGGTGACGCCCACGCCGATCAGCCAGGCGAAGGCCCTGGCCGGCTTCGGGTACTTGCTCTTGGGGCCCGCGCAGTCCGCGTTGCCGTAGCCGCCGAAGTGGGTGATCGCGTTGCCATTGGTGTCCAGCACCGCCACCCGGAAGCGCCCCAGGTCGGGGTAGAAGACCCGGCCGAACTCGTCGACGTCGAAGCGGGTGTTCTCGCAGTTGCAGTAGACCAGGTCCACGTGGCTCACGCCCAGGCGCATCCACTCGGCGCCGGTGACCTTGACGGCCCCGAACTTGCTGCCGCTCTGCTGGAAGTAAAGGGCATTCACTGTCTTCAGGGACGGCTCCAGCCTGGGTTGGCCGAAGCGCTTCACCAGGTGCTTGTTGCCCCAGTGGACCATGCCGCCCTTGGG
>CAZONU010000514.1:0-2908 GCA_964581145.1 uncultured Planctomycetia bacterium | reverse complement strand
CGGACGGCTTGTGGTAGACGCACAGCGCCGCCGGGTCGCGCCAGGTGGCCGGCCAGATTTTTTTCTTGACCAGGTGCACCACCGCGCCGGGCAGGATGCCCCGGGCCCGCAGCCGGGCCAGCGGGTAGGCCCGCACCCGCGCGGCGCTCCAGAGGTGCTCGGCGCCGGCCGGGCGCGGCTCGCTGCGGTAGAGCCAGATTCCCCCGCCCCTGACCCAGGAGAAGCCCTTGAAGCCGGCCTTCTTGGCGGCCTCGGCGAGCACCTCGCGGGCCGGGCGGCCGGCGGCGCGCAGCGAGACCCGCGGCAGCTCAACACGTTTGCCGCCGGGCGGCTCCTCCCAGGCGACTGCGACTCTCAGGAGCCGCCCCAGCTCCAGCCCGACCTCGGACATCTCCTTGTTTATCAGCGTCACCTTCAGCCGGCGGCCCAGCGCCGCGGCCCGCAGCCGCTCGTCGGCGGTCAGCGGCGCGCGCGCCGGGAGCCGGCGGGGCTCCGGGGCCACCGCGGCGAGCATGGCCTCGGCCCGCCCGTGCAGGGAGGCCGGCCCGGTGACCTGAATCCCGCGGCGGCGGCGGTCGTAGACGGCGCCCGAGCCCGGGCAGGCGAAGAGCACCCCGCGGCAGCTCTCGCGGACCAGCGCGGCCAGCTCCTCCCGGCCCAGCGTCGCGGTGGGGTAGAAGCGCGCCCCCTGGCGCCGCTCCTTGAGCCAGCCCATTCCCCGGGTGAGAAAGGCCGCGTCGCTGCGGTCCCGCACGTAGTCCGCGCCCAGGAGCCGCGCGGCCATCTCCAGGGCCAGGTCCGGCGAGACCCGCCGGGCCATGAAGGTCACCGGGCGCTTCTTGAGTTCCTCGGGGCGCATCCAGCCGGGCTCAACGCGTAAAGTAAGTCCGGTCTTGGCGCCGAAAATGCGGATGAGCTCCTCGCCGCTGGACTCCAGCAGCGCGAAGCTGGCCTCCCGCGCCGGCGGGGGCTCCCCGTCCCCGTTCTTCGGCGGGCCATCGCCGCCCGCCGGGGCCCCCCTGCGCACCTCGACCAGCACCGGCGAGGGCCGGCTCTCGAACGCGCCGGCGATGACCACCAGCTCGAAGCCGTAGCTGCCGGGGGCGGCCAGCCGGCACTCGGTGCGCACCAGGTCCGGCCGGGCGATTCTCGTTTCCGGTCCGGCGGTCTGCCGCCACTTGTAGGCGAGCTCCGCGCCCCCGCGGTCGGCGCCGCTCTCGGCGCCGTCGAGGACCACCACGCTGCCCGGGCGGACCGCCAGGCGGGTTCCCGCGCGGCCGCCGGCGCGGACCAGGGCCACCGCGAAGGGCCGCGCCGCGCCCCCCGGCTTGCCCGTCGGGGAGCAGCCCGCGGCCGCGACGAGCAGCGCGGCGGGGAGGGCTTTCCAGCAGAGTCTCATGGCCTTCACCATATTAGTGACGCATGGCGGGCCGCTTCCGTCACGCCGCGGTCACTTTTTCGTGGGGCAGCCGCAGGGCCTGGCCCGGCAGCGCGGGCAGCCTTCCGCGTACTTGGCCGCGGCGCGCTCGAGGTCCACTCCGCTGAGGTTGGCCAGGCTGGCCAGCCAAGCCAGGCAGTCGGCGAACTCTTCGGCCTGGGCCGGCGATCCGGCCGGGGCCTCGCGCAGGGCGGTGGCCAGCTCGCCGACCTCCTCCACGAACCACCCGAAGGTGGCCATGGTCCCGCGCGCCGCGTCGCGCTCCTGGAAGGTCTCGGCGATCTCTTTCTGGAAAGCGCCCAGGCGCACGGACTGCTAGACCTCTTCCTTCTCGGCGGAGGCCAGCTGCTCCTCGATGCCGCGCAGCAGCCGGCCGCGGATATCCATCAGCACGGTCTTGACCTGCCCGGCGTCCAGCACCCCCTCGGCCACCAGGATCTCGCCGATCAGCCGGGGCTGCCGGCCGGCCAGCACCTCGCGCTTCTGGATGTTGAGCGCGCGGAGCACGTCCTCCACCCGGGCCAGGCCGCGCTGGATGGCCACCTCGCCGAAGAGCCGCGAGCCGTTGGAAACCTTGTCCGGAGACGCCGTGCCCGGCTCGGGGTGGCGGGCGGTGAAGCTGGCCTGGTGCATGCTCATGATGACGTCGGCCAGCGCGGACTGCGAGGCGCGGCGCAGCTCATCGTCCTGGCTGCTGCCCAGCTCGAGCAGGCTCTCGACGATGATCCGGGCGCCGGCCACCAGGGCGGCCTGGGCCTGCTCGCGCTCGGTGCTGCCCGCCGGGCTCTCGACCATCTGCCGGACCAGCCGGCTGATTGACTCTTCCATTGCTCTTCCCCCCAGAGCGGGGATTGTAGCCGCGGCCGCCTCCGGCTGCAAGCGGCTCCGCCGCGGCGCGCCCCGGTCGCCGGGGGATTTCACCGCAGAGGGCGCGGAGTTACTGTTTTCCCCACCGAGCGTTTCAGAACCAGCTATTTCGGAAAGGGGGACTCCCCGTCCACGAGTTGCTCCGTGGCCTTGCGGAAAGCAGCCATTCGCTGTTCGGCGGATTGATCGGGATGCTCCGCGAGCGATTCGAAGCTCCTGCATATGTGATAGAGCTGGTTGTGCAGACCCCTTGCTCCTTCTATCCTCAGGCTCATGATCTCCGGCTCGTATGCATCGACTTGCCCCGTGATACGGTATTTGCCCCCGCTATGAAAGATGTATGTCTTGTCGACCGTACCGTCTCCATTAGCTTCCTCCAAGACCCGGCACGTCTCGTCGCAATTGAGGCTGATCCCCAGAAACCGCGCGAGCGCTTCGAGGAGCATGGGAAAATGTTCGGTAATACTGATGGTGATGACGAACCTGGGCGAAAGGGATTTTCCTTGTGGCATCGGACACTTCCCCGACAACGGGCCCTCCCGAGCCCTTTCCCTTCCCAACTCCGCCCGTATCATATCCCCCCACCGCGGCGGGGACAAGGGG
>CAZONU010000513.1:0-2911 GCA_964581145.1 uncultured Planctomycetia bacterium | reverse complement strand
GAGAAGAACCAGGGCGACTGGCTCCGGCGCCAGATGCTCTGGCAGATATGGGCCACCTACCCGAACGGCTTCCTCTTCAAGGAGGGCGACCTGTGGGAAGGGGCCATGGACGACAAAGAGCAGTACCGCATGCAGATCGACGCGATCACCGGCATGTACCGGAGCGGCACCGGCCGCGCCTGGGCGGACGACATGGCCCGGCGCTGGCCCAAGAGCAAGTGGGACGAGATCCCCTGGGACTACCACACCGCCTATCCCTGGGAGTTCTTCGTGTTCAACAACCCTGAAGTCAAACCCCTGCCGCTGGAGAAGCTCGGCCGCGCGCAGGTCTTCAGCCCCAGGCTGCACGGCTACGTCTGCTGGCGCTCGTCCTGGAAGCCGGACGCGGCCGTGGTCCACTTCAAGTGCGGGGAGACCGTCGACCAGCACCCCACCCGCGACCAGGGCAAGTTCACGGTCTTCAAGCACCAGCCCCTGGCCATCAAGGCCGGGGCCTACATCGGCTGGCAGAGCAAGCAGCACCGCTACTACCAGTCGGTGTGGAGCGCCAACGTGGTGCTCTTCACCGGGCCGGGCTACCTCGGCGAGCAGCCCCGGCTGCGCTTCGAGAAGGTGCCCTCCTGGAAGGAATGGCAGGCCCGGCGCAGGGGCGTCAAGCGCGCGCCCACCGGGGTGCTCCTCGCCCATGAGGCCAGGAAAGAGTACGCCCGCGCGCTGGGCGACCTCTCCGGCTCGCTCAAGGACGGCTCGCAGTGGCGGCGGGAGCTGGTCTTTCTGGGGTATGAGTACGTGCTGGTCCTCGACCGGGTCAGGGCCGCGGCCGGCCAGGAGCACCGCTGGACGCTGCACAGCATCAACGAGCCCCGGGTAGAGGGGGCGCTGGCGGTGATCGACAACGCGCCCGGCCGGCTCTTCTGCAAGACGCTGCTGCCCGCGGGGGCCGCGCTCAAGAAGGTCGGCGGCCCCGGCCACGAGTGCGACTACAACGGCGGCAACCGGGCCCCCAGCAAGAAGACGGCCCCCCAGCAGCGCATCGGCGCCTGGCGGCTGGACGTCCGCCCCGCGACCGCCGCCGCCGAGTGCGTCTACCTGCACGTCCTTTTCCCGACCGACACCAAGACCGATGAGATGCCGGCCTGTTCCGTCGCGAAAAAGGGCGCGAGCTTCGTCGTCAAGGTCGGCAAGCTGAACTACACCTTCAAGCCCGGCAGGTAACCGGGCCGTCCTGGACAACCGCGCCGCCGCGGGTAAACTGGCCCCTCCGGAAGGGGGCCGTCCATGCGCATCGAGAACCGCTACCCGGGCGCCAACCCGCGCCGCGCCGGCGACGTCGAGAAGCTCGGCCCCGGCCGCTTCCTGATCCGCCCCTGGAGCGAGGACGGCGACGGCAACTACAAGTTCTGCCTCAACGTCGAGGCCGTCAACGAGTCCGGCGCGCCCGAGAAGATCGCGCTGCTCGTCGACTGGGACGACATCGAGTACATGGACTGCCGCGACTACGTGCTCCTCGGCCGCGGCGAGGAGTGGCGCACGTTCCAGGGCAGCGTCGAGGGGATGGTCACGACGGTCGAAGTGGAGGTGCCCCCCGGCGAGTGGTACCTGGGGCTGCACCCCGTTTACGACCAGGAGGCCTTCGAGGACGACCGCCGCGCGGCGGTCGGGGCCGGCTTCAGCGAGCGGGTAATCGGCAGGAGCCGCGAGGGCCGCGAGGTGGTGGCGCTCTTCGCCGGGGAGGAGCGCGCGCCGGCGGTGCTCCTCGTGGCCCGCTTTCATCCCTACGAGACCGCCGGCTCGCACTGCGTTTCCGCCATCCTGGAAATGCTCGCCGGGGACCTCGCCGCCGGCGGGCCGCTGACCGACAAGTTCCGCTTCGCCGTCGTGCCCGTCACCAACCCCGACGGCGCCGCCTCCGGCTGCTGCAAGCGCTCGCGCCGCGGCGGGCCGGACCTCTGCCACCAGGGCGCCGACTCCGACGACCCCGCCGGCCGGGCCCTGGCCGGGCTGCTCGCCGAAACGGAGCCGGCCGGCTACCTCGACCTCCACGGCTGGATGTTCCGGGAGCACGACGGGCTGAACTACTCGCACCAGGGGCAGCGCGAGGCCTTCGCGGCGGCGCTGGCCGGCGACCCGCTCTTCAGTAAAGCGTGGAAAGGGAGCTTCACCGGCGAGCGCGAACTCGTCCCCGCGGACTTCGCCTCGCGCGCCTACCACGACCACGGGGCGGTCTCGTTCGTTATCAGCCCCTCCTGGTTCGGCCGCAGCGTGCCCGGGATGCGCGAGTTCGGCAGGAAGGTGCTGGCCGCCTTCTGCGCAGCAATCCGGTAACAGAAGGGCGCGGCTGGCCTCCCGGTCCCTTTGACAACCCGCCCGCCCCTGATAAACTCGCCTCGAAAGCGGCGGGGGAGGGCGCTTCCCGCGATGAAGGTGCTGGTCAACGACGAGGCCGTGGAGCTCCCCGAGGGAGCCAGCGTGGCCGACCTCATCGCGCAGCTGGGACTGCCCGGCCGGAGGGTGGCCATGGAGCGCAACCTGGAAATCGTGCCCCGTGCCCGGCACGGCCGGACCCGTCTGGCCGACGGGGATCGCTTGGAAATCGTCACCCTGGTGGGAGGAGGTTGAAGCGTGGCCGACGAGAAGCTCAGGCTGGGATCCTACGAGTTCACTTCGCGGCTGTTGGTGGGCACCGGCAAGTACGCCACCAACGAGCTGATGGTCGAGGCCCTGGCGGCCTCCGGCACCGAGGTGGTCACCGTGGCGGTCAGGCGCGTGGACCTCTCCGGCAAGAGCGGGGAGACCCTGCTGGACTGCATCGACCGCGAGAGGTACAGGATACTGCCCAACACCGCGGGGTGCTACTCCGCCGAGGACGCCGTGCGCGAGGCTGCGCTCGCCGACGGGAAGGTCACCGCCC
>CAZONU010000512.1:0-2917 GCA_964581145.1 uncultured Planctomycetia bacterium | reverse complement strand
GTCCAGTTCATGCCCATCAACACCATCTACCAGCTGGCCGCCGAGGAGCCCGAGCGCCTGCGCCGCGCCGAGCGCCTGCTGATGATCGCCGGCTGGTTCGCCCACCGCCTGGGCGGGCGCGCGGCCGGCGAGGTCACCCTGGCCAGCACCTCGCAGCTGGTTGACCCCCGGGCGCGCGCCTGGGACGCGGGGCTCGCCGACCGGGTCGACCCGGCAATAGCGCCGCTGCTGCCCGAGCTGGTCGAGGCCGGCACGGCCACGGGCGAGTGCGACGGCGTGCCGGTCTTCGCCTCCGCGCACCACGACACCGCCGCGGCGGTGGCCGCCTGCCCGGGACGCGGCGGGGACTGGGCTTTTCTCAGCTCCGGGACCTGGTCGCTGCTGGGCATGGAGCTCGACGCCCCGGTCCTTTCCTCCGAAGCGCTGGCCGCGGGCCTTTCGAACGAGTTGGGCGTCGGCGGCACCACCCGCCTGCTGGAGAACATCATGGGCCTGTGGCTCCTGCAGGAGTGCCGCGCCGAGTGGGCCGCCGGCGGCGAGCGCCTCTCCTGGCCCGGGATCGCCGCGGCGGCCGAGAAGGCCCCCGGGCTGGCCGCCCTGATCGACCCCGACGACCCGCCCTTCCTGGCGCCGGGGGACATGACCGCCAAGATCGCCGCCTTTTGTGAGAAGACCGGCCAGCGGCCCCCGGAGGGCGTCGGGCCCACCGCCCGCGCGGTGCTCGAAGCCCTGGCCTTGAAAACCCGCCTGGTCCTCGAGCGCCTGGAACGGGTCACCGGCCGGGCGGTGGGGACCGTGAACATGATCGGCGGCGGCGTGCAGAACCGGCTGCTCTGCCAGCTGACCGCCGACGCGACCGGCCGGCGGGTGCTGGCCGGGCCGGTGGAGGCCACCGCGGCGGGCAACGTGCTGGCCCAGGCGGTGGGCGCCGGCGCGGTCCCGTCGTGGGCTGAGGCCCGCGAGGTCGTGGCCGGCTCCTTTGAGCTTGTAGAATACTCGCCGCGGGACCCGGACCGCTGGGCGGGGGCCGCCGGCCGGCTGGCGGAGATGACCGGAGCCTGAAGGAGACCGTCATGAGCGACCTCGACCCGGTCCGCAGGGAGCTGGCCGCCTTCACCGTCGAGACCCCCAGCTGGGGCTACGCCAACACCGGCACGCGCTTCGGCAAGTTCCTGCAGGCCGGCGCGGCGCTCACCCTGGAGCACAAGATCCAGGACGCCGCCGAAGTTCACCGCCTGACCGGCATCGCCCCGCGCATGGCCGTGCACGTCCTCTGGGACTTCCCCGCGGGCTTCGACCCCGAAGTAGTCAAGCTCGCCGCCGAACACGGCCTTGAGATCGGCGCGATAAACCCCAACGTCTTCCAGGACCAGCTCTACAAGTCGGGCTCCTTCGCCAGCCCCGACCCCGAAGTCCGCAAAAAAGCCGTGGGCCACTGCCTGGACTCAGTGGAGATCGCCAAACAGGCCGGCTCAAACCTCCTTTCCCTGTGGTTCGCCGACGGCACCAACTACCCCGGGCAGGACGACCTCGCCCGCCGCAAGCGCTGCATGGCCGGGTGTCTCGCCGAGGTCCACGCGGCCCTGCCCGAGTCCATGACCATGCTGGTCGAGTACAAGCCCTTCGAGCCGGCCTTCTACCACACGGACGTCGCCGACTGGGGCATGGCCGCTTTTTTCTGCCGCGCGGCCGGCCCTCACGCGAAAGTCCTGGTCGACACCGGCCACCACCTGCCCGGGACCAACGTCGAGCACCTGGTGGCTTTTCTTCTGGACGAAAACCTCCTCGGCGGCTTTCACTTCAACGACCGCAAGTACGCCGACGACGACCTCACTGCGGCCAGCGTGGCCCCCTACCAGCTCTTTCTCATCTTCGACCAGATCGTCGCCGCGCGCCGGCGGGGCAACAATTCCCCCATCGCCTACATGATCGACCAGTCTCACAACCTCAAGCCCAAGGTGGCGGCCATGGTCCAGACCGTGGCGGCCATCCAGGAGCTCTACGCCAAGGCCCTCCTCGTCGACCGGGAAAAACTGGCCGCGGCCCGGGCCGCCGGGGACATCGTCGCCGCCGAGGAGTGCCTGCGCCGGGCCTTCTTCACGGACGTGATTCCTCTCTTGTCCGAGGTCCGCGAGTCGCTGGGCGTCCCCGCCGACCCCCTGGCCGCGCTGCGCGCCAGCGGCTACATAGAGAAGCGCGCTAAAGAGCGCAAGGCCGACCGGGCCGCCGGCTCCAGCTACGCCTGACCGGGCCCGTCGCGAATTCTACAACCTCTTTTACCGCCAAGACGCCAAGGGGACGAAGAAGAGCTTGGGCCGCGGACAGGCTCGCCGGCATCGCGTGAGACTTGCGCCGCGTTCAATATCTCATAGTTCTTCGTTTCCTGGTGTTCTTGGCTCTCTTGGCGTCTTGGCGGTTGATTCTCTCTGTTCCAGTGCATGTGGCGGCGGTGTATCAGGAGCGTCCTTGCCGCGCGGGCGGCGAGCTTTCTGTCCGGCCCGAAGGCCAGCGAGGTGAGCGTCTTCAGGGCGCGGGCCGCGTAGAAGCGGGCGGTTTCCAAACGTGCTATGGGCCAGCAACGGTCCCAGGCTTGCGGGTAAACGAGCGGCCAGCTTGCGACTTCCTGATGGTCGCGGCCGATCTCCGCGGCGGTGGTGAGCAGGTCCTCGCCCTGCGCGCGGCGACAGGCGAGATGAATGATTGAGCCTGTCAACTCCTCGGGGGCCGGCTCTTCCGCGAACCACTGTTCCGCGTCCCGCGCCGCATTCGGGGGACACGTACCGCTTCCGCCTGCGGCGGACTTCCGGTACATGTCCCCCCTGCTTCTTTCTATGTGACGGCGGTGGATGAGCAACTCGCGGCCGGCCTTTTCGGCGGCGATCCGGTCCTTGTCTTCGAGGAGGATATTCAGGGCCTT
>CAZONU010000511.1:0-2920 GCA_964581145.1 uncultured Planctomycetia bacterium | reverse complement strand
CTTTCAGGGCCGGGGCGGGGAGGGCGGCCCCGACCTCTACTGCCTGCGGCCCGGCAGCGATGAAGAGCCGGAGAAGGTCGCCGCGCTGGACATGCCGCACCCCCGGCTGCTGGCCGGCAGGGACCGGCTGTGGATCGTCTCCGACGGCCGGGTGAGCTGCTACCGGGGCGGGCGGGTCGCCCGCGTCTCCTCGGGGGCGCAGCTGGGCGACTGCTCCCCGCCGTTTCTTTACCGCGGGCAGCCCGCGGTCATCGAGGAGAGCCCCGCCGGCGTTGCACTCAAGGTCTTCAGCGGCGGGACCTGGACGGAGCGGGCCTTCATGGAGGCCCCCGCGTGGCTCGGCCGGGCCACCTCGGTGGGCGACATCCGCGTCCTGGAGGCGGGCGGAAAGGTCCACTCCTTCCTCAAGCAGAAGGGGGTGGTCTACCACCGGGAGGGCCTGCCGCTGGAGGGCGCCGAGGACCTGAAGTCCTGGAAACCGGTGTGCACCCCCAACTACGGCAACTGGACGCCCCTGGAGAAGGACGGCAAGCTGGTCCTCTTCTACGGCACCGAGGGGTCGGTGGTGGGCACGCGCTACCAGGGCGGCGCTTGGCGGCAGTTCTTCTCCCACGAGACGCGCATGATGGGCGAGATGGGCGCCTTCCCCGCCGACGGGGAGGGGAGCTTCCACCTGCTCACCCAGTCCTTCCCGGGCTCGATACGCCTTCTGGAGGTCAAGGGCGGCCAGGTGACCGGGAAGACCTCCTACGGCGGCGGCTTCCCCTTCTCGCCGGGCTTCATGGCCATGACCATGGTCCCGCACGCCATCAACTGGCTGCTGCCGCTGCTGATGGCCTTCATTCTCTCGGCCAAGATGCGCCGGCACCGCGTGTGCGAGTACCGGGAGGAGGACGTCCGCGCGCCCTTCGCCTCCCTGTGGCGGCGGGCGCTGGCCCAGGGGATAGACGGGCTGATCCTCGGCGGGCCGGTGCTGCTGGCCAGCATCATGATGTTCGTGGGCTTCAGCGACTTCGAGGAGATGATGAGCCCGGCGTGGATGATGGGCAGCATGTTCCTGTTCCTGGGCGGGTTCGTCTGGGTGCTCCTGGGGCTCTTCGTTTTCAGCTCGATGGAAGGCGGCAGCGGACAGACCCCCGGCAAGCGCGCGGTGGGCATCCGCGTGGTCGGCACCGACCTCCAGCCCTGCGGCTTCGGCCGCGCGCTGATCCGCAACCTGTTGAAGTTCGTGGACGGGTTCTTCAGCTTCATGGTGGGAATCCTGCTGGTGGCCCTCACCGAGAACTGGCAGCGGGTGGGCGACATGGCCGCCAGGACGGTGGTGATAACCGTGGACCGGGGCCGCGAGGGCGCCGCGGAGCGGTGATGCCAAGGCCCAGGGTCGACGAGGAGCTCCTGGGCGTCTGCGGGGAGATATTGAAGGAGAACCAAGACCGAGGCGGAATGAGCCGGGGCCGGGGCGGTATAATACGGGTGGTGCGGGGAATCGAAAGGCAGGCCGGGCGATGCTGAATCAATCCAGCGGGTTCGGCCGGAAAAGTCTCAAACATTTCGTGGGGGTCACAGAAATCAAGTACGAGGCCACGATGAAGGTATCAGAGTTGGGATGCATTGATAAGGCCGGGAACCAGTGGGACGTGGATGGCGACACGCCGAATGCTTGGGAGAACAAAGGTATCTGGCGATTCCGTGTGAGCGTGTCTGGTGACCTGACTGACTTCTCGGAAGAATACGCGGAGGAGTGAACGATGTGTTTGAATCATTTGCGCGCGAGAGAGGTAAGCCATAGCCGGGCACCGCTGGTGCTGTGCCGCTATCTCGCCAGCTTCAGCTTCTTGGCGTTGGCAGCTTTCGCCACCCAGGCCCACGCCGCATCTAGATGCATTATTTCGGAAGACAAGGGCCGTGGCGCCATGGTTACCATTAACCTGAGTTCGCGAAGAAGGTCCCGACGGGTACCGCTGGCGAACTCGGCTGAGATAGACAAGAAACTATGGTACACGGTAATTGACGCGGATGTTAAGAATGTCGAAAAGGGCGCCATCTTGAGCAACGTAAAGCGGGCCGCTAATCCACCTCTTAGCGAGTGGTTCATGGCTATTCAGGCAGCACACTTCTCGGAAGCCAATGAAGTCGTTCGCACACAAGCGCAGGCCCTCATAGCTAGGCATCCGGGAAGCATCACGGCCTCGAGGGTTGCCAAGTACTGGGCCAAGACATATGAGCGGGAGCAAGCTTGGTCCAAGGCACTGGAAGTCTACGAGCGGTATCTGAAGAAGTACCCCAAGGGTGAAAGGCTATCCATTCTGCGAAAGCACGCGAATAGGATCAAGGTTCACTGCATTGGCAAGCCGAATTGGGCGCAGTTTTACTCCCGCTCCTCCGAGATCGAGAGAGAGGTCAAAGCTCTCGGTAGAAAAGACCTCCTGGGCGCCAAGGCTGAGAAATTGCGGCGGCTCCTGCGCGGTGCGTTGAATGAAAGCAAGGAGATTCCAGGTGTGATGCCCGAAAGGAGCAAGGCAGCCGACCTATTGCTTCGCTGCGCTGGCAAGAAGCATCTTCCTGTGGTAAAGGAGTTGCTGTCGTCGGAGTCGGACGATAAGGTCCGGGGTTCCCGTTTGGCGCGTGTGCTTCGCAGTCCCCTGTTGGCCATCCGGGCCAATAAAAGCCAGGATTCGGGTTTGGGGTTCAGGGCTCGGGGTTCAGGGGGCCCGCCGGAGGCGGTGAAGCCGACCCCTTGCCCCCGGCGGGGGCTGGGAGGTTCAATACAGGTGGAGCGGGGAATGGAAAGGGAGGCCGGGCGATGCTGAATTGGTCCAGCGGTTTCGGCCGGAAAAGTGTCAAAGGTTTCGTGGGGGCTACATGGTGTAGCCCTCATGAAATGTTTGCCTTGTTTTTTCGGGTAATGCGCGGAGTAATT
>CAZONU010000510.1:0-2937 GCA_964581145.1 uncultured Planctomycetia bacterium | reverse complement strand
CGACAAGCGCATCAAGGCGGTGCAGACCGGCGGGCCCTCCGGCGGGTGCATCCCGGCCTCGATGCTGGACCTGCCGGTGGACTACGAGAAGCTGGCCGAGGCCGGATCGATCATGGGCTCCGGTGGCCTGGTGGTCCTGGACGAGGACACCTGCATGGTGGACCTCGCCCGCTACTTCGTGGAGTTCACCCAGAGCGAATCCTGCGGCAAGTGCGCGCCCTGCCGGCTGGGCACCAAGCAGATGCTGGGCATCCTCGAGAACATCTGCGCCGGCCGGGGGCGGATTGGGGACATCGACCTGCTCCTCGAACTCGGCGCGGCCGTCAAGAAAGGCTCGCTCTGCGGCCTGGGCCAGACCGCGCCCAACCCGGTGCTGACCACCATCAAGTACTTCCGCGAGGAGTACGAGGCGCACATCAGGCACAAGAAGTGCCCGGCCACGGTCTGCCGCGGGATCGTGGGCGCGCCCTGCCGGCACACCTGCCCGGCGGGCGTGGACGTGCCCCGCTATATAAGGTATATCGCCGCCAAGCGCTACGCGGACGCGCTGGAGGTGGTCCGGGAGAGGATCCCCTTCCCCGGGGTCTGCGGCCGGGCCTGTTTCCATCCCTGCGAGGCCAAGTGCCGCCGGGCGCAGCTCGACGAGGCCGTCGCCGTTCGGGCGCTCAAGCGCTTCGCCGTCGAGCGCGGCTCGCGGCGCAGGAGGAAGCGGCGGCCCAAGCCGGAGAGCACCGGCAGGCGCGTCGCGGTGGTCGGCTCCGGGCCGGCTGGCCTCACCGCCGCCTACTACCTGGCCCGCAAGGGCCACGCCGTGACCGTCTTCGAGAGGCTCGACCGGCCCGGGGGCATGCTCTGGACCGGCATTCCCGACTACCGCCTGCCGCCCGAGGTCATCGAGGCGGACATCAAGGAGATCAGGAAGGCCGGGGTGCGCATTCGCACCAGGTCGGCGGTCAAGTCGGTCGAGAGGCTGCTCAAGAGGGGCTGCGACGCGGTGGTCCTCGCCTACGGCGCCCACCAGGGCATGCTCATGGGCATCCCCGGCGAGGAGAGCGCCCGGGTGCTGGACTGCATCAGCTTCCTGCGGGAAGTCAATTCCGGCGTTGCGGTGGAACTCGGGGGGCGGGTCGCGGTGATCGGCGGCGGCAACGCGGCCATGGACGCGGCGCGCGCCGCGGTCCGCCGGGGTGTGAAGGAAGTCAGAGTCATCTACCGCCGCACGCGCGCGCAGATGCCCGCGTCGGAGGAGGAGGTCGAGGCCGCTCTCGATGAGGGCATCGAGTTCGAGTTCCTGGCCGCCCCGGTGAAGGCCCGCGAGGAGAGCGGCGAGCTGATTCTGGACTGCATCCGCATGGAACTCGGTGAAGTGGACGCCAGCGGCCGGCGCCGGCCGGTGCCCCTGGAGGGCAGCGAGTTCGAAGCCCGGGCCGACACCGCTATCGTGGCCATCGGGCAGAGCCCCGAGCATCCTGCCAAGCCGGGCTGCGAACTGGACCGCCGCGGGCGCATCGCCGTTGACGAGGACGGACGGACCAGCCGTCCCGGGGTCTTCGCCTGCGGCGACGCGGTTACCGGGCCGGCCTCGGTGATCGAGGCCATCGCCGCCGGCCGCACGGTGGCCGCCGCCGTCGACCGCCACCTGGGCGGCGACGGGGAGATCGGCGAGGTGCTGGCGCCGGTGGAAGAGGCCGCGGCCGGCGGGATGCTCGAAGAGGAGGAGGCCCGCCCGCGGGTGCCCGTCCCGGAGCGTCCCGTCGCCGAGCGCTTGGCGGACTCCGGCGAGGTCGAGATCGGCTACTCCGAGGAGCAGGCCCTGGAGGAAGCCGGCCGCTGCCTGCGCTGCGACCTCGAGGAACTGGAAGGCTGACTGCGCATGAAGGCTCAAGAGATAACCCTGAACATCGACGGCCGGGATGTCTCGGTCCCCAAGGGCGCGACGGTGCTGGAAGCGGCGATGGCTGCGGGCATATATATCCCCACGCTCTGTTACGATCCCAAGCTGGAGCCCTACGGCGCCTGCCGCATGTGCATCGTCGAGATCGATGGGCTCCGCGGGCTGCCCACGGCCTGCACCACCGAGGCAGCCGAAGGGATGGTGGTCACCACCGACTCCGAAGAGATCAACAGCGTCCGCCGCGCGATCTGCGAGATGCTCATCGCCGACCACCCCTCGGACTGCCTGACCTGCTCGTCGAACCAGAGGTGCGAGCTCCAGAAGGTCGCCGCGCACCTGGGGGTCAGGCAGCAGCGCCTGGCCAGGACCGAGCGCGAGGCGGTCCGCGACGAGAGCAACCCCTTCTTCACCCGCGACCTGGCCAAGTGCATCCTCTGCGGGCGCTGCGTCCGGACCTGCCACCAGGTGCGCGGGGTGGGGGCCATCGACGTCGCCGGGCGCGGCTACGAGAGCCGGGTGGCGGCCTTCGGCGAGGCGCTCATCGCCGACTCGGTATGCGAGAGCTGCGGGGAGTGCGTGGAGGCCTGCCCCACCGGCGCGCTGGCTCCCAAGCAGGAGGTTCTGCCGCCCACGGGCGAGGTCCAGACCGTCTGCCCCTACTGCGGCTGCGGCTGCGGGCTGGTGCTGGGCGTGCGCGGGGGGAAGATCGTCGGCGTGCGCGGCGATGCCGACCATCCGGTGAGCCGCGGCAGCCTGTGCGTCAAGGGCCGCTTCGGCCTGGACTTCGTGGGCGCCGAGGACCGCCTGACCAAGCCGCTGGTCCGGAAAGATGGCGAGCTGGTCGAGGCCGGTTGGGACGAGGCGCTTGATCTCGTCGCCCGGCGTTTCGGGGAGATAAAGTCCGAGTCCGGTCCCGACGCGATAGCCGGCCTGGCCTCGGCCAAGTGCACCAACGAGGAGAATTACCTCTTCCAGAAGTTCATGCGCGCGGCGGTCGGCACCAACAACGTCGACCACTGCGCCCGATTGTGACACTCCTCGAC